>JAEEQC010000124.1 GCA_016285135.1 Lachnospiraceae bacterium | reverse complement strand
TATGCGCGACTCTCCAGATAAAACCGGCAACATCCTCCAGGTCATCGTGCAGGATGAGCACCTTATATGCTTTTAAGATGATGTCCTGGGAAAGGTCTTCCGCATCCTCGCTCGTTCTGCAACGTTTCATTGCAAACCCGAGGATCGGCTTCACAAAACTCTCCAGGATTTTTTCCGCTTCAGCCTTTTGCAAGATGTTCTCCTTCTCTGCGCTTAATGCTTATGGCCGCGCCCTGCGACATTCTGCCGGTTCGCCGGCCCCATACCTCTGCCGGGTGACGCCCCGGCGCCTACTACTTGTGAAAGCTTTCACCTATATAGACACCGGGAGAAGAAAAAGGTTGGGGTATGGACCGTCATCTCGCGAATATCTTTACGATCCAGTCCCACGTACCGGGGAAGTATTTATATATCGCTGCTTTTATCTGCTCCGCCTGACCGTCGAGGTGGATATCGAACACGGCATCGCCGCGTGTTTCATCACCGATCGCGATCTTTGCCGAGGCGTATCCGCCTTTCGCGATCTTGTCTCCGATAGCGCATCCACCCAGGGAGTACACTCCGAGAGACAGCCCGCCGGCTGCGAAGACTCCGATCGCTATGCCTCCGAACGCGAGAAGTCCGATCGCTATCGAGCCTGCTGCCAGAAGCGCACCGATCCCCAGTGCTCCAAGCGCGATCAGTCCGAACGCTATAGCTCCAAACGATAAGACACCGAAAGAAAGCGCACCGAACGTAACGATACCGGTCGCCACAGTTCCGACAGCAACGACTCCCTTGGCCCTCGTGATCCCCGGGCCGAGCTTGACATGCACGAGCGGGAGGCCGTGAAATGTTCTTTTGCTCTTATATTCGTAATAAGGGCGCTCGTACATCCTGCAGAGTGTCCCGGTCCCGGTGGGCGCTTCTTTTCCCACAAGCTCATCAATGCTTATGTCAAACAGTTTGGCCAACTCTATCAGTTTGTCCATATCGGGAGTTGTCTCTCCAAGCTCCCATTTGGAAACAGTCTGTCTGGTTACACCGACCTTTTCTCCGAGCTGCTCCTGCGACATCCCTTTTTGTTTTCTTAAACAAATAAGTTGTTCACTGAATACCATCTGTATTCCTCCTGAATATTTTTTGATATCAAAAGTGTAGAAAAACATGTCGCAGTTTTCTACCAAATGCCCTTGGAAGTTTGTCAACCAAACTTAACATTGCTGTAAAATCGGGCATTTGGGACATATCAGATTCTATTTCACTCCAACATACATGGCATGCCCGCACATCTCAACAATCTCTTTCATTTCGGAAGATGTTTCTATTAATTCTATCACATCTTCTTTCGTATCAGGTCCGACATTTGAAAAAAGTTTTCTTTGGTTTCACGCCCCGTCAAAATAGTGTATAATTACCCAACAGAGAATCAGTACAGGGTATGAACATAGGGATAGGAAACATGGGCGGTCGGGCCCGTGTTCGGAGAGGAGCCGAAATGAGCTATACGATGCTTAATAACTCGAGGATCAAGCCTGCCGGGTATGCGCCGGGATCGCTTGAGGGTGCTGCGCTCTCGTTCGTTCGGACGAGCTGCGAGGGCCTGAGGTTTGACAGGAGCAAGGCGGTGACCGCAGGCACCGGAGAGCTCGACTCGGACGGCAAGAGCAATAGGCCGGGGCAGATTCCTTTCAACATGGAGAAGGATATCGACAGGCTCTGCCTTGAAAATGCGATCGACCGTTTCCTGCGCTCAGGCAAGAAGGACGACGCTTTTGATGTTTATTTCTGCTACCTCGAGATGTTCATCGGTGACTACGAGAAGAACAGACGCATGATCGAGCTGCTTTCCGAGTTCGAGGCGACCGGCAGCGGCCTGCTCATGAAGCACAGGGATCATTATTCCCACTCCGTTTATGTATTCTCGCTCGGCCTTGCGCTTTACGAGAGCAACAGCATTTTCAAGTACATATACAAGAATTATTATGGCATCAAAAACGATACGGAGGCAGCGGCTCACTTCCTCAAGTACTGGGGTCTGACATCACTTTTCCACGACATCGGTTACCCGTTCGAGCTCCCGTTTGAGCAGGTCTGCTCGTATTTTGAAGTAGAAGGAGATGAGCGAAAGGACAGACCATTCCTTGCTTATCATGCACTCGATCCTTATGTGAAAATAAACGAAGAAACAAAAGAAAAGCTTGCGAAGCTCTATGACGGAATGCATTTTGACGACACCAACGAGCTCTTCGCGCACGTCCTGGCCGAAAAGCTCGGCGAAGCCTACAGCTTCACACCGATCCAGATGTACAACGTACTTGTCGACAAGCCCACGCAGCCGAACAAATTCAGTCATTTCATGGATCACGCGTATTTCAGCGCGACGGTTCTTTTTGAGAGGCTCTTCGAGGAACTCCGGATGGACATCAACAAAACATTCCTCGATTCTTTGTCTGCGATCCTGATGCACAACAGTCTCTACAAGTTCAGCATCGCGCATTACAAGAGCGCCGGCAACAAGCCGTTCAGGGCAGAGCTTCATCCGCTCGCATTCATGCTTATGTTATGCGACGAGCTTCAATGCTGGGACCGCGTTGCCTACGGCCGTAACTCGAAAAAAGAATTTCACCCGATGGCATGCAGATTCGATCTTTCGAAAGACAGGATAAAAGCTGTCTATCTCTTCGACAGGAAGCAGATGAGTAAGGTGGAAGACTTCATCGATGCATATAAGCGTTGGGAAGAAAATCCGGACGGGAAGAAGCCCCCGAAGCTTAAGGCGTACTCGGAGATGTATGTGAGGAAGAACGGGAAGACCGCGTTCCAGCTCGATATTGAGAGTATTGTCGATCTGAGCGAGATCAGGCTTGATGTGGAGGCGGATTTCGCGGAGCGTGACACGGCGAACCATCAGAGGTACCTGTCGGACAGCAATTATATCAATCTCTACAATTTCGCACTCGTCCTCAACGGACGCTGGGGACATGTTGATGAGTGGGCTAAGGCCCGGAAAGCAGGCAGGGAGGAGAGTTTCCTCAAGGATCCGAAGCTTGCAGTCGAGTTTGCGGAGCAGTTCAAGCAGCTGTCGCTTGAGTACAAGCTTTCAAACATCAATCAGGCAAAGGCATTCTCGAAGTACCTCGATGTGATCGGATGCTTCTACACGGACAAGAATGTGGATTATGAGTTTCTCGAGAGCTTTACTGAAGAAGAGCTCCTCACTATCGGCAGGCTGGAGCACCACAGGTGGCTTCAGGAGCACGCGGACATGGGCTGGACCTACGGAACGCCCGACAGTGACAGGCGTGAGCTTGAGCGCAGGCATAAGGACATGATGCCTGATTTTTCAGGATTTGAGGTATCTTACGAAGCGGCCGCCAAGCACTATGATGACGGCCTTGACCCTGAAACACAGAACAAGGACACCGACCCCATGGAGTGCATGCTCGTTATGCTGCGACTCTTTGATGGGTTGAGAATTTACAGGCTAAAATGACATGACCCCGGGGGGACGGGGGTTGTGGACCATTGACCCCGGGGGGACGGGGGTTGTGGTCCATTTAGATTATTCGGTACATGATCATGGAAACGGATGAGGCGTAAAATGAAACGCAGTATTATACTGGGATGGCTCAAGATAATCATCGGCTTATTTATTTTTTCATTCGGTGTGCACCTTACGATATTCGCGAACATCGGGCTTGCGCCGTGGGACTGCCTCGGGATGGGCATTTCCTACCACACTCCCCTTAACTTCGGGATGTCGATGATGGTGATCGCGCTCGCAGTTCTCGGGATCGATCTTATCATGAGAGAAAAGATCGGGTACGGGACCATAATCGATGCGCTCCTTACAGGAAATTTCGTACAGTTTTTTAATGACATAAACCCATTGCCGCTCAACGAAAATATGTGGCTTGGGATACCGATCATGCTCGGTGGCTTCGTGTTTATGGCCCTTGGTATGGCGGTCTACATGAAGAGCGAGCAGGGCTGCGGCCCTCGTGACGCTCTTCTTGTCGGGCTCGGGAAACGCATGGGTCGCATCCCGATCGGATTCGTCCAGATCATTCTCTGGGCGGTCGTGCTTCTTGTCGGCTGGTTGCTCGGCGGACCCGTCGGGATCGGAACGATCATCAGTGTATTCGGAGCCGGTCTTATGATGCAGCTCGTTTACAAGGTCATCCACTTCGAACCGCGCAAGATCATGCACAGGGGTGTGGTCGAGGTGACGAAGGAGCTGCTTTCGAAGAAATAGCGTTCCGGGCGGCGGAAAAGAGAAAAATGAGAATCCCGCTGTAGGAAAAGAAGCAAATGGGCAAATTCAGGCGGCGGAAAAGAGAAAAATGCAAATCCCGCTGTAAAATAACGAAATAAGGCTGAAAAGAAAATGAAACAGAACGAGAAAACAAATGTTATGCGAGTCCTCGACGGGAAGAAGATTCCGTACGAGGCTCACTCATATGAAGCGGATCCCACCCTCACAGGTGAGCAGATTGCGGGGATACTTGGTGAGGACGCACAAAAGGTCTTCAAAACCCTCGTGACGCAGGGGAAAACTGGCGCGTACTACGTGTTCGTGGTTCCGGTGAACGGTGAACTCAATCTCAAAAAAGCGGCAAAAGCTTCCGGCGAGAAGTCCATCGAGATGATCAAGCAGAAGGATCTTCTCGGCCTTACCGGTTATGTGCACGGAGGCTGCTCACCGATCGGCATGAAAAAACAGTTCAGAACCTTTATCCATGAGACTGCCGCTACTTTTGAGAAGATGTTCGTGAGTGCCGGAAAAGTCGGCTTTCAGATCGAACTGTCACCCAAAGACCTGATCTCGGTGGCGAGGTGTGAGGTTGCGGATATTATAGGAGACTAGTATAACGGTCGTAAAATAACTGGACTAATGCGCCGAATGCTTGCCCGAGAGTACTTGCCTGAAAACGTAGGCGTAGCGGGCTACGTTGAGGCTTTCAGGCATGTGCTATCGGGATAAGCAGGCAAGCATTTGGTCCAGTTATTTAAGATCCGTTATACTAGACGGTCATGAATTGAGAGAATGATCAGTGAAAAATGCGCGCCCGATGATGTATCGGATGCGGAAACAGAGGCAAAACCGTTAAGGAGGAAAATCATGAATTTTACAGCAGACATCTTTACGAAATTTGACAAGCAGTGGGCGCTGCTCACCGCAGGAAACAAGGACAGTTTCAACACCATGACGGTGAGCTGGGGCGGGCTCGGAACGCTTTGGAGCAGGCCGGTTGCTACCGTTTACGTCAGAACATCGCGTTACACACACGAGTTTATGGACCGCGAGGAGTACTTCACCGTCAGCTTCTTCCCCGAGAAGTACAAGAAGGAGCTCGGCGTGCTCGGATCAAAGTCGGGACGCGACATGGACAAGATGAACGCGTCGGGTCTTACACCTAAGGCAGTCGAGAATTCGGTGACATTTGAAGAAGCGGAAGTAACGCTTATATGCAAAAAACTCTTCATGCAGAACCTCGATCCCGCCAACATGACCGCAGAGATCAGGGATACGTTCTATTCGAAGGACGCACCTCATGACATGTACATCGGAGAGGTTGTAGCGATCGTATGATTCAACACAGCCTCCGCACACGAACTATTTTCTGAGAGTCACTCCCGTTCTCGGTCTCACGTAGCGGTACATAAGTGCCCTGAGGTACGGGGCACTTATGTACCGACGTTCGACAGCGCTCTCAGAAAACACTTCGTGTGTGGAGATGTGTTGCAAGCATGATGATCGGAATATATAGGGGTTGTATGAACAGAGAAGAACTCAGAAAGTTTTACGAAGAGAATATATATGGGATATGGCGCGAAGGTGAGAAGGTGACATATGAGCTTCTCGGACCGGACAAGGCTCCGGAGAACGAGGAGAAGCCGCCCTTCTTTTTTGAGGTACGCGGAGGCGAGCTTGTCAAGGTCAATGTGGAAGCAAAGGGACGCAAGGCTTCTTTTGTTTTCCACGCTTTTCTGCCGAAAGACAAGGCCGGTTTTAAAGCTCCGGGCGCTGAAAAGAAGGCCGCTCCCTCTACCCCGGATTCTGAAAACAAGGCAGATCCTGTCGTGTCGGGCGCAGAACCGGGTACGGAGCCTGTGACCGCGGAAACACCGCCGAAGTATCCGGACGGTTCTCCTTTCATAGTCTGCATGCATCCCATCTTTCCTGTCGAATATGCGCTCTCAAAGGGCTACGCGCTCCTTGTGATGGACACGCGGGAGATCGCCTCGGATGACATAAACAGAAAAGGAGCATTCTACGACCTTTACCCCTATACGAGCGATCCTGCGGAGCAAACGGGCGTCCTGATGGCGTGGGCATGGGGAGCTTCTAAAATCCTCGACGCGGTGCTGGGCGAAAAAGGCCCTCAAAGCGGCTTAGATGGGATGCGGGATGAGAACGGCCCTCAAACAGGCTTATGCCACCTGCGCGGAGGTCTTGCTCAGGAATTTAACCTCGACCCTGATGCGGCGATGGTTACCGGTGTGTCGCGCTGGGGGAAGGCCACCGCGGTCTGCGGGGCGTTTGACAGGCGTTTCCGCATGAGTATCCCGGCTTGCTCGGGAGCGGGTGGACTCGCTTTATACAATTTCTTCTCTGAAGGTAAGACCTACGACTTTTCGAGTATCGGGGGACCGAAGGAATACACGTACACAAAGAACGAGCCGCTCGACTGCCTGCAGTCCGATGCGGAGAGGGGCTGGTTCAACGACAGATTTCTCGCATATAAGGATCCGTCGCAGATTCCGATCGACCAGGAAAACCTGCTCATCATGGCGATGGACAAGGACAGATATACCTTCGTCATCGCGGCCTGCATGAGCGAGGACTGGGTGAACGCACCGTCGATGTGGGAGTGCTTTAA
>JAEEQC010000006.1 GCA_016285135.1 Lachnospiraceae bacterium | reverse complement strand
CTCCTCTCGGGCAATGAAGACATGCGTGACGGTGCTCTCTGCCAGCTTAATTACTCGCTGGGTCTCAATGCGCTCGACCTTTCGTTCGTGACGGGTCTGGGGCATCGAAGTGTCCAAAATCCCCATCACAGGCCTTCCGGTGCCGATGGGATCGACGCTCCCGTGCCGGGCTTCATAGTCGGCGGGCCGAACAAGCAATGGACATATCCCGAAACCAAAGAACATCTCGGTGATACACCCGCCGCAAAGTATTATCTTGACGAAACACCTTCGGCCGACACAAACGAAGTCGCGATCTACTGGAACTCTCCGGTGATCTTTGTAGCTGCGTACTTCAATACTTTATAAAACGGTCTTCATGCTGACCTTGGTATCGGGGGCGATCGATGATGTGATAAACGTATTGCCTCCGATAACAACGTTCTCTCCGATCACTGTCTCGCCGCCGAGGATCGATGCATTGGCGTAGATCGTAACGTTGTCGCAGATAGTGGGATGTCTCTTCTTACCCGAAAGCTTCTGACCGCCTCTCGTTGAGAGCGCGCCGATCGTAACACCCTGATATATCCTGACATTCTTGCCGATGATCGAAGTCTCGCCGATAACGATACCTGTTCCGTGATCGATAAAGAAGTACTTGTCGATGGTCGCTCCCGGATGGATGTCGATACCTGTGAGCGAATGAGCGTACTCCGTCATAAGACGCGGAAGCACGGGCACATCCTCAACATAAAGCTCATGCGCGATCCTGTAAACGGTTATGGCGAAAAGTCCGGGATATGCCAGAATGATCTCATCGTAGCTGCCCGCAGCAGGGTCGCCGTCAAGAGTAGCGAGCAGGTCTGTCTCAATATACTCGCGGATCTTGGGGATCTTACCGAAGAACGACTTGCAAATGCGGTAACTCTCTTCTCTCCTGCCTTCCTCGGTGAGTGTGCCCTTCTTCTTGCCGTAATCAAGAGCACGGATCACCTGCTTGTTGAGGTGATAGAAAGTATCCTCGATAATGACCGCGAAGCTGTTTTCGGGCGTGTAGATCTTATATGTCCTGTCCCTGAAATAGCCGGGGTAAACGACCTTAAAAAGATTCTCCACCAGCTCCTGAACCTCAGACTTGTCGGGTTTGTTAAAAAGATTCATCTCGTCGATGTTTCTGCCCTTACCATAGTCGGCGATGATGTCCTTCACTATATTCTTAATCTCTTCCTGCTTAACGATCTCTTTCACGTGTTAATCCTCTGTTTTTAAATTCTGTTTTTTAACGATGTTGCGGATGCCTTCGCAGATTCTTCTGGCAACACGCGGGTTGTTCATTGTGTAAAGATGTATGCCGGGGATGTCGCTCGCGAGCAGGTCGATGATCTGGCTGAGTGCGTAGGACATGCCCGCATCGAAAAGTGCCTCTTTGTCATCCTCAAACTTCGCCACTATCCTGTTAAAGCGCTCGGGGAAGGTCGCGTTACAGATCGTGAGCATACGCCTGATCTGCGCTGCATTGATGACCGGCATGATACCGGGGATGATCGGCACCTCAATCCCGGCGATCCTGCAGTTCTCAACAAAGCTGAAGAACTTCTCGTTCTCAAAGAAGAGCTGCGAGATAAGTACCGATGCACCGGCATCGACCTTACATCGAAGACCTTTGATATCATTCACCTTGTCTGCAGACTCGGGGTGACACTCGGGATAACATGCACCGAGGAAACAGAAATCATGCTTCTCGGAAAGGTACGAGATGAGGTCGGAAGCGTGCTTAAAATCACTTTTTTCCTCGATCTTCGGGGTTCGGTCTCCTCTGAGTGCGAGAATGTTCTCAATTCCCTCTGCCTCAAGAACCCTCGCGAACTCGTCGATCTCCGATTTGTCATAGTGGAGCGAAGTCAGATGTACCACAGGCTCCACACCGTACCTGTTCTTGATGTTCTTTGCGATCTCAATGGTACGGTTGCGGTTGCTGCCGCCGCCCGCACCGAAAGTAACGCTTATAAAGTCAGGTTCGAGTTCACAGAGCACCTCGAGCGTTTCATCAATGCTCTCAAGCTCGGTGTCCTTCTTGGGAGGAAAGATCTCAAAAGAAAGACTTTGTTTATTTCTGTTGTAAAGCTCGGATATCTTCATTTCTCTGTCTGAAAGCCTCTGCTTTCATATCCTTTCCGAAATAATTGATCTGTGCGATATTCTTCCTTATTATGTCTGAAATTCTCTGCCTCTGCAACCTTTTTTTCAGTACTCCGTGATCGGATTCATTCATCGGGCAGACCGGAATAAAATCTGTTAATCTAACGTTAATGCTCCCTTAACTTGTATTCTACGGCTTTATGATGTAGAATCTCCCTGTAAACACAGCGGCAGGGCAAACAAAGGACGAAACAATGATATTCTACGTTGCAAATCTTATCTGTTCAGTATTACTGACCATTTTGTATATATCCAGATGGAACAAGAGCTATAACACTAATATCACGATCATCTTTATCCTCATCCCGATCGCCAACATCGGATCGGTTCTGACTGAGATGTGCACCACGTTCGAAGGCGCCATGATGGCCAACCGTATTTCTTATATCGGCGGCTGTTTCTTGAGCTTCTTCATCATCAATACCATCTTCGATGTCTGCGAGCTCAAGATCTCCATGTGGATCCGTGGTGGCATCTTTGCACACTGCACTTTGCTTTACACATTTGCCTTCACCGCCGGGGAAGGCTCCCTCTTTTACGAACATGTTTCCTACTCTGTCATAAACGGCAAGGTCATACTCGAAAAAGTCTACGGTCCCATGCACACTTTCTTTGTGATAAGCGTCATCGGCTACGCCCTCGTATCCTTTGCGGCGATCCTCTACACAGGCATGAAGAAGAAAAAGGTGTCGAGCCACATGCTCAGGCTCTTGTATATCCCCCAGCTTATATGTCTGATCACCTACCTCTTTAACAAAAGATTCGGCATGGAGATTGAGCTCTTATACTTCGGTTATACACTTGCACTCATAGTATTCCTTCTTATTTCCGACAGGCTCAGGCTCTACGATGTCGAGGAAACGGCGGCAAGCTCCGTCATCAAAGGAACGGGTACCGGTGTCATCCTGATCGACAATGACCGTGAGTACCTCGGCAGCAATCAGGCCGCAAAAGACTTCTTCCCGTCACTGGCCTCACAGGAAGTTGATGTCGTCCTGTCCGACGAAAGACTCAAAAACACTGTAGATTCCTGGATCGACGGATTTGAGCGTAACGGGACCACGGACTTCTCCTGCAGTCTCGGTGAAGGCGATGACAAGAAGTTTTACAAACTAAACATCTCACACCTGCGCGGAAACGTCCGCGTGCACGGCTGGCAGATCACGATCGTCGACGAGACCGAGAACACAAAGTACATCACACTTATCAGCAACTACAACAACGACCTGAAGCGTGAAGTAAATCAAAAGACACATCACATCGTTGAGATGCACGACAACCTGATCCTCTCGATGGCGACCATGGTTGAAAGCCGTGACAATTCAACAGGTGGTCATATCAAGCGAACAAGCGAGGGAGTGCGTCTGCTCATAGATGAAATGAAGAAAGACAAGACCTTTGATCTTTCGGAAGAATTCTGTTCGGATGTTGTCAAAGCGGCGCCCATGCACGATCTCGGCAAGATTGCCGTTGACGATGCGGTTCTCCGTAAGCCCGGACGCTTCACCGATGAAGAATTCGCGATCATGAAGACTCACGCGGCAGAAGGTGCGAAGATAGTACACGAGATTCTTAAAGTCACCGACAATGAAAGCTTCAAGAAGGTAGCCGAGAACGTGGCACATTATCATCATGAGCGTTACGACGGAACAGGCTATCCCGAAGGGCTTTCGGGTGATGACATCCCGCTCGAGGCCCGTATCATGGCCATCGCGGATGTCTACGACGCCCTCGTCAGCAAGCGTGTCTACAAAGAAAGCATGTCATTCGAATCCGCCGACAAGATCATCATGGAAGGCATGGGCAAGCACTTCGACCCGAAGCTGCGCAGCTGCTACGAAGCCGCCAGACCTCACCTCGAGGCCTACTATTCCTCTATAGACAAATAACAGATCGAGTAGGCTGACTCCTACTCGATGCGACGGGACATCTCGCGTACAAGTCCGCTCGATGACCGTTCACTCAGCCGTCTGTTCACAAACAAGCTTGTAACAGACGGCTTTCGTTTATCGCACAAAAAGACTTCCGCACAACACGGAAGTCTTTTATATGTCAGTTTTGACCACACATAACAAATCACAATAACATACGTATCAGATTTCATAATCGATACAAACGCGGCTGGCCGTGAAAGGTCTCACCTTGGTGTTGGCAACCTCCACATGAGCGGGGTGAACTGAGTACGCCTTGAGTGATGCTTCATCCTTAAATGTCGAATCAAGCATAAGGTCACAGTTCGAAGATCCGAGTGGCTTGATGTTGACCTTGATGTCCACAAGTCCGGGGATCTGTCCTCTGAGTCCTTCGAGACCGGCTTTGATGCCGTCCCTGATCACGTCCATTTCCGCACCCGAATACTCTTCCTTTAAAGTCCATAAGATAACGTGTTTTACCATTTGATTCCTTCCCGTTCCCTAAACCAAGGGAGCCTATAACGCTTATGTGAAAAGACCCGAGTCTCCATCCCGTTCTTCTATTCACATACATAGATTTTATCACAATCTTTTTCATAAAGCATAGTATTTTTTTGAGCAGATCGTCTCCTGCCTTATACGCACGGACATCCATATGCAAACAAACCGGGATCCAATGCTTTAAGTAAACAATCGAGTAGGCTGACTCCTACTCGATGCGACGGGACATCTCGCGTACAAGTCCGCTCGATGTCCGTTCACTCAGCCGTCTGTTCACAAACAAGCTTGCAACAGACGGCCTTCGTTTATCGCACAAAGAAAAGCCCGGGGCATTTAAAGCTCCGGGCTTAAAACCTTACTCAGTTCAGATGAAAGCTGGAATATCAGCCTTCAATGGCGATGAACTTCTTCTCAGGCACTTTCGCGGGCTCCTCCTTAGGCACATGGAGTTTGAGCACTCCGTCCTCGAACTTTGCCTTGATGTTCTCTTCTGTAACATTCTCTCCGACGAAGAAGCTTCGTGCCATAGAACCGGCGTAACGCTCCTGACGGATGAGTTTACCCTTCCTGTCCTTCTTGTCATTGTCGAGGGACTTGGAAGCGCTGACTGACAGGTAGCCGTTGTCAAGTGACAACTTGATCTCATCCTTCTTAAAGCCGGGCAGATCGATATCAACCTCGTATCCGTCCTCAACTTCCTGCACATCGGTCTTCATAACATGTGATGCGTGCTTTCCATAGAGCTTGCGGTCGATGTCCGGGAATTCGAACTTCGGGAAATCCATCCAATCATCAAGTAAGTTTTCTCCAAAAATGCTAGGTAACAACATAGGTCATTCCTCCTTCTCAAGAAAAATAAAATTTATGTTTCGTGAGCAAGGGAAGCGCATTCGGAATCTTTTTGAAGATCTGCTCTTTTCCTTGTTTCTGATCACACTATACCACCATTTGTTAGCACTGTCAAGAGGTGAGTGCTAATATTTTGTGAAAACTTTGTGAATTGTGTCCGGGGCCGGTCTTATTTGTTGTTATTTTGCGGATTTTCAGTACTTTTTGCCTCTTTCGGGGATCACGCCGTCGATGATACCGGCTATCCTGTCAGATGCTTCTTTAAGAGATCTTGAGGCACAGCTGCCATCCTTGTACCTCAAAATCGGGATGACCGTAAAAGAATGCCCCGCCTTGGGTGCGACCCTACACGGGATATAAGACGCGTCCGTCATCTTCACGTCCGATCCTTCGTCGGACCGGGTGCACGTGAGCGTGACTTTGAGTATAAGCGTGTCGTTGTTGATGTCGCGCGTCATGCTCGAAACGAAATTGCCCATCGAATACATGCAGAGGACTTCGCGTCCGTCCGAGGTTTTGATGAAGGTGCACTGCTGAAGACAGTGAGGATGCGAGCCGATGATCAAATCCGCTCCCGCTTCCGCCACAAACTTCGAATCGTCGATCTGACTACGGGTGAGGTCTTCGGTATTCTCTGTTCCGTTGTGAAGGTAGACCACAACAAACTGTGCTCCCGCCGCCTTTGCATCCGCGATATCCTGCTTCACCGCTTCGGGATCGTATCGATGCACCATCGTATCAAGCTGCTCGCGGGTCATCTTATATCTTTGATTTATCAAATGCGTATATGACAGGACTGCGACTTTGATCCCTTTTGCGTCATATATAACAAATCTGTCTTCCCTTTTCAGTGCTGTGGTCGTGCTGTTCTTATCAATATCTGCCGATTCCTTTATACTCTTGGAGGCAGAGCTCTCCTCGTAATGAGTGCCGACATTTAAAAAACCGTACTCATCAAGGTGCTTCTTGGTCTCTGTGATCCCCACCGGCCCCCAGTCGCAGGTATGGTTATTGGCTGTCACAAGAACATCAAAGCTTGCTTTCTTAAGGGCATCAAGATAAGCCACCGGGCCGTTGCACTGTGGTTGATCGTTCTCATAGACCTGATCTTTTGTTAATGGATTTGACTCTGAGATAAGAGACTCGAGATTACCGCAGACCATGTCCGCTTCCTTAAAGATCTGGGCAACATATCGGTAACACGGATAAAAATCGAACCCATCCTTTGTTAAAGCATCGTACTGCTGTCCTTTGAGGCACATAAGATCGCCCGTGAACATAAGCGTTGCTTTTGTCTTTGCCGCTTTCCGAAAGGCCGCGCGCGATCCGGCCGGTGCAAAAGAACAGAGTAAAAAAACACAGAGAACGACAGTTGTAACCGCCCTTCTCATAAAAAAACCGGTTCTGTTGTTCGCTGTGTCCTTTATGATCATGTCTTTATATCCCGGGATAACGGATCACATGACTGTTATACAAGTGTCAGTCCGTGATCATCTGAACTCGAGTATCTCCCTGTCGAGGTAGTCCTTAACTTCTTCAACACTTTTTTTCACGTTCTTATCGGGTCTCGTTCCATTCTTAAAAACGAGCCCCTCCTCATTAACGCTTATGATCCTGCCGATCCCCATGTACTGCTCCTGGCCGCTCTTTCTCGAATATGTACACAAAAAGAGGGGTGCATCTATAGCCTCGGCAAGCTTTATGGAAGCAACCCAAGTCTTGTAATCCTTACCGAAGTAACGATTGGGGTCGTAGGATTTTACCTTGCACTTATCGGCGATCCTGTTTTTGATCATAGCGCTGACGGTCGGATGCCCGGCTTCGTCTTTCGCTGCGATAAATCCGTCTATCCCCGACGGCCATGAGGTGCCGTTGCTGTCAAGCAGATTGTCGAAATACTTCTCGCCTGTACCGATATTGAGATCGTCCCTGTACGAGTTTATCTGCCTGCCGTACTTTCTTTCCTTCCACCACTCGAGAAATGTCTGTTCGGACATCTTCCTCACCGATCACGCTCGAAAAAGCCTCGACCGGGTCGTCTTCCATGTCAACCGCTTCGACCGCGATCGTGTATTCACCCTGCTTGTTCCTGCACAGCCCCTGAATCCCGCAGAATCCGCATTCGCGGCTGATCTGCATAGAGAAATCAGTGGTTCGTTCGATGTTGCGTCGTTTCATCAGAAGTTACTCCCGTTCCATCCCCAGTCCTTGGTCGTGTCGTACTTAACATAGGTCCTGTCCGGTTTGATACCGAGGATCTCGCTGTAGATATTGCAGATCTCGCCCGTCATCTTTGCAAAGGAAGCGGAGTCGGGAGTACCGAGTATGCTGACAGTGATGTACGCGCTGGGCGCACTGTCATCACCGCCGAAATACAGCTTCTTTTCGTCTTCAAGCTCGACCATGAGCCATCTCTCGCTCTTGCCGGGAAGGATCGCGATCGCCTGTCCGAGGCGCTTCTTGAGTTCTTCCTTCTGTGTGTCTGTGGTCTTAACGCTGACTTTTGATCCGATGAACGGCATATATTTATCCCCCTTTACAGTTATTTCTTGCTATCAGGTAGATTATATTGTTTGGGGCGGATAAATGCAAGACAATGAAAGTTATCACAAGCGGTCATTCGTCGTTATCCCAAAACCTTAACTCCGGGATTGTACTCCGTCACAAGTTTGATAAACTCATCCTCTTTTCGAGGCGAGCAATAAACCTTACATATTCCTATGCCGTTAACATATCCTATCTCTATCCTTCTAAGGGATGCCGAATCGGAAGCTATTGCACTGATCGTCTTCTTAAGCGATCTAATCGTGCTAACGCTTATATTGGTTGTTGTAATACCAAAGCATATTTTAACAAGGTCCTTCGTCACGACAATCTTGTTCCTGAATTCGAACATGAGCGTAATGATCAAGATCAAACCAAAAACGATTACCAATATCCAAAAGATAACTTGATTCTCAAAATCGTCCTTAAAGAAGATAAAAAACAATTCACATGCCAGCAAAATAAGCCCAACAATCCAAATGATCACACCTGTTCTACCTTTAAAAGTCATCAGATCATCTCCTGTTCTTATAATATTTGCAATACAAACACTACTTCTTCTTCGTTAAGACCAATTCCATTATTGTTTCAACAAAAAGGCAGATCCAGCCTGCAAGTAAGCCCCCCGTAGTTGTATCATAGAAATTCTTTGAAAGAACAGCCACTGCAAATGTGGCAACAAAGAGGATTATCACAACCGCTCTGAAGAGCCTTCGGTAAAAGCACACCTTTTCATACTGATAGTCATCAAGGAAGCTCTGCCCTTTTACATAACAGAATCCGAGCAGTCCGGAAACAGCAACTGCAACGCATGATACTACAACAAATAATGCTCTGCATCCCTCAAAGATCACCCATGATATATCAGAATAGTCTTTCCACATGAGCAAAATAACGACAGCCATACACACCGAATACAGCGAGAAGAAAAGAGTATTATAAATTGCAAGCTTTCTGTTCATTTCCTTTCACTCCCTTCAAAGTCAAAAAGTTCGGTAATCTCTATACCAAAAAACACAGACAGATCATATGCCAACCAAATAGATGGATCATATTTCCCTTGTTCGACTGCAATTATCGCCTGTCGTGATACATGTACCGCCTGCCCAAGTTCGCCCTGTGTAAGCCCCATCTTTTCCCGCAATTCGCGTACTTTGTTTTTCAAGAGACCATCTCTTTTCTCATTTTTATGTAAGGTTAACCTTACATATATAATATCATGATTCACTCATTTGGCAAGTGTTTTTTTCGTTGTTTGCATTTCTTCTTGAAGGAAAATGCGATATAATCATACATAAGCGTTAAGGACACGCAAGCAACGATTCATACGCGGCCCATCGGACCGCCCGAAAAGGAGGATCACATGAGAAAAGCGATCAGATATTCAGTAATTCTGGCACTCTTTGCCCTTGCGGCATTTGTGTTGGCACCTTCAAACAAGACTTCGGCTGCGAACGGCCCGAGTACAGTGTATGAGGATAATGCATATGTCATGGTTTATCCCTCTGCCAATGAACAGGTATTCCTGTATGCAGGCGAGTTCATGCAGTCAATGGGAGCAACCGAAGGCACGGTCGACGGAGCAAAGTATGATCTTAAGACCAACACCCTGACTCTTAAAGACGCTAACCTTTATCACATCGACGTAAATGTAATGGGTGACGACTTCAAGGTTAAGCTCGTCGGCGACAACACGCTTAACAGCTTCAGGTCATGGGGTTATTACTACGGCGGAAACGTTACCTTCACAGGTAAAGGAAGTCTTACTCTCACAGGAGATGGCACGCCCCTTTTTATCTCTGCCGAATTCAGCGACAGCGCTTTCTACTTCACCGAATCGGTTACTGTCAAAGTTACGAACGCCGGTTTGGCTCCGGTTGCGATCACAGCTTCCACGGGCAAGAGCGGTATAAATGTTGCCAAGAAGCTTAACACACTCTATTCCGAAAAATCACAGGCTACCATTTACGCCGAATACGACGACGACTATAACATTTACCAGATATTTGAAAAGGATGGTGCGCTTTACAGAGTCTACGTTCTTAAGGCACCTGATGACAAGACGATCTACACGATCGCAGATGAAGAAGGAAATGTTATCGCGGACGAACTGTCCTTCAACGATGTTATGAAGGCAGGATATCGTGTTAAAGATTCCGGTCTCACAAACTTTTATTACGGTTTAAACGGACAATTTGAAGTAAGCCCTTCGGTTAAGGCAGCCATTGCCGCACCCAAGGTTTCGGTCAAGGCTTCCGGATCAACAGCCAAGTTCACCGTCAAGAAGACCAAGGGTGCTGAGGGTTATGAGATCAAGATCATCAGAAAGTACGACGACAGCAATCCTCTCACCGAGAAGACTATCAAGAAATCGGGTTCGGCCAAGAGAACTCTGAGCGTCAAGAAGTTAAAGTCAGGCTCCTACTACGCTACGGTAGTGCCTTACAAGACCGTAAACGGCGAGAAGGTTTACGGAGCAGAGAGCAAGGCTGTATACTTCGATATCAAATAGATCCGACAAATGATCTCATGAGAAGCGGACATTCTGTCTGTCCTCATACAAAACGTGCACCTCTGGCCGCACATGATAAAAACGAGGAAGTGCCTCCGGGACACTTCCTCATTTTATTATATTGGATCCAAATTATCACTCGGTTTACGGTCTTGCCGGAGTTACAGAAGTATCTTTACTGCTTCGTTCCAGCCCTTTATCCGGTTTTCACGTTCTTCGGCGCTCATTGCGGGCTCAAACACGGTCTCACCGGAGTTTTCGGACTCAAGCTCCCTGCGCGACCAGAAACCTGTTGCGAGGCCGGCCAGGTACGCGGCACCGAGCGCCGTTGTCTCGACACATGCGGGTCTCACGACGCGAATGTTGCTGATGTCGGCCTGTGTCTGTACAAGGTAATTGTTGACTGAGGCACCGCCGTCAACACGTAGGGTACTTCTCGCGTTCATCCCACATTCCGAAGCCGGTTGTCCGTCCCGGACTGTTTTTATATCCTTCTCAATATCTGCCCTCATCGCGGACACGATATCATTGACCTGGTAAACGATCGAATCGAGCGCTGCACGTACGATATGGCACTTCCCGACGCCACGCGTGAGTCCCGTGATCAGCCCTTTGGCTTCGGGCTTCCAGTACGGTGCGCCCAGTCCCGTGAAGGCAGGTACCACGTAGCATCCGTTCGTGTCGGGCACCTTGCGAGCAAGCTCCTCGGTCTCGGCCGCATTCGAAATGAGTCCCAGTTCATCGCGCAGCCACTGCACAACAGCGCCTCCGATAAACACCGATCCCTCCAATGCATATGTGACAGTCCCGTCGATACCCCACGCGATCGTAGTCACAAGTCCGTGTTCGGACATAACGGAAGCCCGGCCTGTGTTCATAAGCAGGAAGCATCCTGTTCCGTATGTGTTCTTGATGTCTCCGACACCAAAAGCCCGCTGCCCGAAAAGCGCAGCCTGCTGGTCTCCCGCCGCTCCCGCGATCCTGATGGGACCTCCGAGCAGGTCGGGTGATGCTTCTCCGTAGATCTCGCTGTTGCTGACTGCCTCGGGGAGCATGTTCATGGGGATGCCAAGCAGCTTACATATCTGCTCATCCCACATGAGTGTATGGATATTAAAAAGCATCGTACGTGATGCGTTGCTGTAGTCGGTTATGTGCCGCCTGCCCTTCGTGAGCTTCCAAATGAGCCATGTCTCAACGGTTCCGAAGAGCAGTTCACCGCGCTCGGCGCGCTCTCTCACTCCTTCAACATTGTCAAGGATCCATGCAAGCTTTGTCGCCGAGAAGTAGGGATCGAGCACGAGTCCCGTCTTCTCTCTGATCATTCCCGCGTAGGCCGAGATCTCCCTGCACTTTTCAGCCGTGCGTCTGCACTGCCATACGATGGCGTTATAGACAGGCTTTCCGGTCGACTTGTCCCACACGATGGTAGTCTCACGCTGGTTCGTGATCCCGATCGCCTCGATATCGGACGCTTCGATCCCCGCCCTGCTCATCGCCTCAACAGCCACCGAAAGCTGGGCCGACCACAACTCAAGCGGATCATGCTCCACCCATCCGGCCTGCGGGTAGTACTGCGTGATCTCTTTCTGCGCAACCGAAACGATCGCACCTTCATGGTCGAAGATTATCGCTCTTTCAGATGTCGTACCGGCATCAAAAGACATAATGTATTTACTCATACTTTTCTTAAATAAACTCCGGCTTATCTACTACTACACCCTTTTCAAGAAGGTGATCGATAAACAGCCTGAAGTAACCGGGTACAT
This sequence comes from Lachnospiraceae bacterium, assembly GCA_016285135.1. GTDB lineage: Bacteria > Bacillota > Clostridia > Lachnospirales > Lachnospiraceae > RUG11977. Next base: position 18,420 of record JAEEQC010000006.1, on the reverse strand, counting down.
ACTCCTCTGTCTCGTCGTGAGCATGGATAAGAAGGATGTGGCTGCCGCCCTCCTCAAACAGCGGGTTAAGAGACTCGGGATGCATATCGTCCATGCGCTTAAAAACGCTCTCTTTGGTGAACTTGAACTGAGGACGGATAAGATACTCACAGAAATCAAACGTCCAAAGAGTATCGATCTCCCTGTCGAGACCGAACTCCTTCCAGAAAGCGAAAGGTATCTGTGTGTCCTTAAGCTTGCTGAAACCGTGATCGCGAAGGTACTTCTGAAGTGCGGGCTTGTTTTTGTCGCCCTTGTTGCCGTAGGGAAATCTGAAAGGCCTGTACTTTCTCTCAACACCGGCATCCTTGTAAAGCTTGTCAAGGACACGCTCGTTGTGTTCGATCTCCTCGATGCCCTCTTCTACCGTTATCTCGGAGAAGTTCGGGTGCGAGTAACTGTGGTTGCCGATGATCATGCCTTTCTGTAAAGCATAAATCGCGTTATCGTAAAATTTCTCTACATTCTTACCTACCGCAAACATCACAGCCGTGATGCCTTTTTCCGTGAGGTAATCAACGATCGCAGGCGTATTGGCCGACGAAACATCGTCTATCGTAAGTACTGCGTGAACCATAAAAACTTGCCCTCTCATATAGAATACATGTGAACAATTTTACCACATTAAAGTTGATATCACAACAAGTTATGCGATCGTTATTTCTTATTAAGATCTGTTTTTTTTGTCCTAAACATTTGGTACAATAAAAAACGGACGTCATTTCATTTAAGTCCTGTACGTTAAAGTTTTTATAAGAAATCAACGTCGTAAAGACATAAATAGGAGGAAACGACATGACCCCCAGGAAATACATGCGGGAGAATTTTAAAGAGGTCGCTCACACCACCGTCAACCCCGAGGGACCGGGCGTAGTGCGCATCCATCTTATCCCGCCCAAGCAGGAAGGCAAGCTTGCGTCAAGCATCGCCATCATAAACGGTCAGGATATAATCCCCGTCAGGTACGCTTGGAGTATATTGCTGAACGAATTCATCAAAGAAGTAAACAAGTACCACGGACGCGAGGTGAGCGACGAGGACGTTGAGTCTATCCTTTCAAACACCTTTAAGGCTGTAAAGAAAGTCTTCCCCTTTACCTCAAAAAAGCGTCTCAGAGAGGACCTGCGGACCATCATGGACACTTTCAAGCAGGTCGCTTACGGTGAGGAAGTAACTGCCGATATCGGTTATGTGAACATCGGTGATTATGCCGATTACATGACAGCGCCCCACCGTATGGACATCATGGTGAGCGCCATGGAGAAGCATGGTCACTGGAACTGCAACCAGTGCTGCGTTCATTGTTATGCCGCAGGCCAGCCCGATTCCTCAGAGACCGAGCTTACCACCGAACAGTGGAAGCAGGTACTCGACAAACTCCGCGAGATAGGCGTTTCACAGGTCACCTTTACAGGCGGCGAGCCCACCATGCGCGACGACCTTTTCGAGCTGATCGGATACTCGAGGTGGTTCGTATCGCGTCTCAACACGAACGGCATCAAGCTCACTCCCGAGTACTGCGCCAAGCTTTGCGAGAACGAGATCGACAGTGTCCAGATCACCTTCTACTCGAGTGACAGGGACATCCACAACCGGCTTGTCGGAGCGAACCACTACGACGAAACTGTCGCCGGCATCGAGAACGCCCTTGCGGCAGGCCTGTCGCTGAGCGTCAATACGCCCCTGTGTACTCTCAACAAGGACTACGTCGAGACTCTCCGCTTCCTTAAGGAGAAGGGCGTCTCGTACGTGACCTGCTCGGGTCTCATCACAACAGGCAACGCTCTAAAGAACGCCTCGGAGTCACTGCAGCTCTCTCCCAAGGAGATCAGCGATATACTCGCGGCTGCGGCCGATTACGCCTATGCGAACGGTATGGAGATCAGCTTCACCTCCCCGGGCTGGATAGACGACGAATTTTTCGCCGAGCACGCTCTTTCAACCCCGAACTGCGGTGCTTGCCTATCCAACATGGCGATCACTCCGGGCGGAAACGTTGTTCCCTGCCAGAGCTGGCTCTCGGGAGAACCCCTCGGCAACTTCCTCACGGACAACTGGGAAGATATCTGGAACAGTGAAACCTGCAAAAAGCGCAGAGAGTACTCGGCGCTTATGCTTGGCAGGTGCCCTCTGCGGAAAAACTCACCCTCCGATTCGTCTTCACGATCCGGTGAAAAGACAGATCGCATTATAAGCAGCGACAAGAGCAATAATACAGACGACAGCTCTGAAATCTCAATACGTTCGGCTAAGAATGACCTTTCCGAAAAGGAAGGAGGCTCAAGATGAAAAAAATACTTTCTGTCTTAGCTTCCCTCGTCCTTGTTGCGGCAGTCGCACTTCCCGGCATTGGCGTTAAGGCGAAGCCCACAGACGAGATCCTTAACTACACGATCACAGTGGATGTAAACGACGACGCGACCCTCAACATGCTCTATCACATCGAGTGGAAGGTCCTCGACGACAGCATCGGGGATCTTGACTGGGTTCAGATCGGCATCCCGAATGCGAACTACAGATCCTGCACTGCGGTTAGTGACAACATCAAGAATACCCAGGTCAAAAGCTCCGGTTCGGAAGTGCTCGCGCAGATCTACTTTAAGAACAGCTACTCCGAGGACGATATCGTCAACTTCGATTTTATGGTTGTTCAGGACTACATGTATGAGATGAATGTCCTCAAGGAGGGCGAGACGGTCTTCTACTTCACTCCCGGCTGGTTCAAGGACATCGCGGTGGACAATATCGAGATCAACTGGAACGCCGACAAAGCGACGTCATGGAGTCACGGTGCAACTGCCGAGGACGGGCGTCTGACATGGAAGGGCAGCCTCTCTGCCGGCGCAAAGTTTAACGAGGTGAGCGTGACTTATCCGAGCGATGCCTTCGCATTTGATACTTCGAAGACGGCCAACGCCTATGATCCAAACGGCAACGGCTACCAGAACAGCAATGGATTTGACCTGAACCAAGCGCTAGAGGATTTCAACAAGAATTATAACAATAACTATGATAACAGCTACGACTTCGATGATTACTATGATTACGACGATTTCTCCGTGGGCGTGGCTTTCATAGAATTGATACCTCTGTTCCTTTTCTGGATAGGTATCAGCGTGATCGTCTCCAAGATAAAAAGCTACTTTAAAGGAACCGGCTTCAGCTCGCAGCCCAAGACCACAAAGAAGATCACCCGTACGCTCATCAAGTACTATCCGGAATGCCCGGGCTGTGCGGCTCCAAGGCCCGAAAACGCCGAAAAGTGTGCGTACTGCGGCCGAAGCTTTATCGAGAGTGAAGAAGTCGTTGAGGAGAAAGAGATCACCAATCCCGAGAACTACTCAAACGAAGGAACTTACCGCTACGGTTCGAGTCCGAACACATTTATCAGAGTACATGTGACTCACATCCCTGCCCCTCCTCCTCCGAGGAGCTCCTGTGCTCACAGTTCATGCGCCCACAGCTCATGTGCCTGCGCTCACTCCTGTGCGTGCGCCTGTGCATGTGCCTGCGCCGGCGGAGGACGTGCCGGATGCTCGACTAAGGACTTTTATAATACTAATCTCAAGCTCAGGCAGCTCAAGAAGAAAAGATCTAATAATACAAGCAAGAGCTGACATGATCTCCACGTGTCATCGCTACCTTGTATCCCACGCTTTCGACGCGGCGCTCCATGCATCTGATGCACTCGGCAGCTTCTTCGCCCGTGCAGATCTTGTTGTCATAGAGGAGGTACTTGTCGCGCACATCCGTGGGCGAAAGGTTCGGCATGATGACGTTGGCTCCGGCAAGTAAGCCCTTCTCGCGTCCCTTGGGGTCTACCGTTCCGAGCGCTGTCGTTGCCGGCAGGAGCACGTCCGGAAGGATGAGCCTGATCACAGAAAGGAGCCTGAGGGTCAGGGGTACGCTTCCCGCCTCGAAGGACGCGAACTGTGTGTCGTGGTGAGGTATGAACGGTCCTATCCCGACCATCTCGGGCTGAAACTCCTTTAGGAACCTAAGGTCTTTCACGAGGTGGCGCGGCTCCTGATATGGAGACCCGACCATCATCCCGCAGCCGACCTGATAACCGATCTCCTTGAGAACCTTGAGGCAGTTCATCCTGTGTTCAAACGACATCCCGGCGGGATGCAGCTTCTCGTAGTGCTCCTTGTCGGCTGTCTCATGGCGCAGGAGGTACCTGTCCGCACCTGCCCTGAACATGGTCTCGTACTCATCCCTCTCCATCTCTCCGATAGAAAGGGTCACCGCGCAGTCGCTGTGTCTTTCCTTGATAGCGCTTATGATATCGGCCATCATCTCCGCCGTAAAGTGCCTGTCCTCACCACCCTGCAGGACGATCGTCCTGAAGCCGAGCTCGTAGCCCGTGTCGGCGCATGAAAGGATCTGCTCCTTGGTGAGCCTGTAGCGGTCAAAGTTCTTGTTATCGCGGCGGATCCCGCAGTAGTAGCAGTTGTTCCTGCAGATGTTCGTAAATTCAACAAGTCCTCTTAAGTACACGTCCTTGCCGTAATACTTCTCCCTGACTTCACGCGCGCGCTCAGCTAACAGCTCATCAAGCTCACCGAAGGGAGCCTGTAACACCTCAAGGAACTCCTCATCCGTGAGGTTCCTGTCCGCAGCAAGTTTATCCGCAAGTTCTTTATAAGTCATATTGTTTTCCTCATCACATGTAGTGTTAAGCATTGTCTGTTACATTACTTTTGGGGAATTATAACACAAAACAGGCTCCTGTGGGAACCTGTTTGAATCCATAGATTTTTACCTTCATATAGTCCTTATTTCACGGCTCATACGGCCTTCATATAGTCCTTGTTTCCCTGCTCACCGCCTATGATCTTCCTGTTTTCTTCCTCAACCTTCTTCACCTTGTCTTCATTCTCGTAGAAAAGCCTGATGATGGTGGGATCAAAGTGCTTGCCCGAGCCTTCCATGAGGATCTTCATCGCTTCCTCATGCGAGAAAGCCTTCTTGTAGCTTCGGTCTGAAAGGAGTGCATCATAAACGTCAGAGACCGCCATGATCCTGGCTGAGAGGGGGATGTCCTCGCCCTTCAGACCCTCGGGATAACCCGAGCCGTCCCACTTCTCGTGGTGATATGTGGCAAGGTTAAGTGCCTCCTTAAGGTACCCGGAAGAACCGCCCGTGAGCTCCATGGCACTCTCGATGATCGCCTTGCCTGCCGTGGTATGCTTCTTCATCTCGACATATTCTTCATCCGAAAGTCTTGCCGGCTTGTTGAGGATGAGGTCGGAAACCTTGATCTTTCCTATATCATGAAGAGGTGCACAGTTGCAGACATCCTCAATATACTTGTCCGTGACCACACCGTTATACTCACCGCTGTCACGCAGCAGTTCAAGGATAAGTCTCACATAAGCGGCTGTCTTTTTAACATGATCTCCGGTGCACTTGTCGCGGCTCTCAACCAGATCTGCCAGGATGTAGATCAGGCCGTTCTGCATCTTCGAGATCTGCTCTCCCTTCTTCTGAACATCCTCTATGTAGCCGACGGTATCTCCCATGGTTTTGAGGATCGCGTCGTAGAGAGTCTCGAGCTCGTCGCCCGTCGAGATCCGAAGATCCGCAAGCTTCGCCAGATCCGCCTCAAGGTCCTGTTCGCTGTTATACGCGAAATGCCTTGCTGCGTATGTCATAGAATTGATCGGATAAGTCATGTGATACTTCATGTGCCACAGGCAGAACACGAGTATCACTATAAAGAAGCCGATAAACAGCGAAGCAAGCCTTGTAATGAACATCACTCCGTCGAGAGGAGCCGCCTCGGCCGACACATCAGCCACAGTGCCCATGACAGCAAAATGACTCTCCGCAAACTGCCGGTAAATCACGTAGCTTATGATGCAGGTCGTCACTGCCACAAAAGCCATAACGGAACCTACGATCATGATGATCCTGTTGCTGAGCTTCCTGCGCGCAACATCCATGTTGTGGGAAGCCCTGATCTCGTCCTTACCGAGAGGTCTCTGCTGCCATGAGGTGAGCTTAAGCGACCCGGAGAACTTCCCGGGTATGATCTTCAAAAGTCCGAATACGATAAGAACTGTAACCGTCTTGTCGATCAGGTCTATCGAAACGTCCGAGATGAGCTGTGCCCAAAAGACACTCAGGGTTCCGCTCTCAAGAAGCTTCACTGCGAAAGGAGCCGAGATCCCCTCTCCCATACCGAATCCGTAAAGAAGGTATGTAAGAAGCGACCCCAAAAGCCCGCCGATAAAAGCAAATACAGGGATTGAAACAAGCGACTTTAAGAACTTCTTATAGAAACCTTTATAGGCAAGTGCTGATGCCGTCAGCGCGATAAGAACGCTAATCACGGCATAATATGCAGTGTCGGGACTGAATACGGAATTTATGAGATTTGTCACGTACCCGACGATGATACCGGGCAGGAAGCCTCCGCATATCGCAGCAAGAAGCGTTCCGATACAGTCAAGGAACAACGGTATTCCGAGCCACCCGCAGACCCTGCTGAACAGAATGTTTATAAGAATACAGACGAGGTATACCGCTATGAGCTTAGCAAACCTTCGCGATTTTGCAATAGTAGTTGTGTTGTTCATGATTCGACCCTCTTTCACTTTTCAAAAACACAACATTGTATCCGATGTTTGCTATTATAGCACTTATTCTTTGCTAAATAAAGAAGAATTTGAAAAAATTGCAATTCGAAAACATTGCATTTTGCAAATACCCATTACCGATCTCTCCAAAGGGCTCATTTATACAAGAGAAGGAACCCCTTTCGGAGTTCCTTCTCTGTCTGTTATTCTGTTCAGATCTTGAAGAATACAACACTTTCTTTGAATCCTGTCACTATTTCACTGATCTCAGCCGCCCGAAGAAGCGCTCGTGGGTCCTTTTTCTACAATGTCTATTGCAAAATCATTAAACGATTGGCGAACTTGCCCAATCGTAAGCGACGTTTCATTTCCATTTTCCACACGAACATACACGGCATTTGAGGGAACCTGTAGTTTTAACCTATCGAGGCCTTGATTGGTTTTCTCAGCAGTAAGCGATATAACGACCTTATCGTCCCCGGAGCCTTCTCCCGGATCTCCGGGGGCTGAGATCCTGATATCTCTGATCATGAGCGCTCCGCCCGAGCATACATCTACACGGCCACCGTTGCCACTGGGTTGAGCATATTCAAGTGCAAGTGCTTTTTCGTATCCCGCAGTAGCTTCGCTTCCGATAGATTCTACAGACTCCACAGCGAGCATTCCTCCCTTGTTCACCTTGAGGATCGCATCATTCCTGATGGTCAGTGAGTCCCAGTCTCTTGCGGTGTAATTCTTAACTACGAGTGTTACTCCTCCCAATTCCCAGGGGATTATTTCCCCATCCTGCGACTGCCTTCCGGGCAAAGAGAGATTCTTATCGGTATCTGTCTCAAATCTTATGCATACCCCGTCAATAGCATCACTGTTTGACCAATCAAGGAACCTTACAAGCTGGTGTTTCGTAGTGATCTTTCCCACATTTCCTGTCTTTAGATCTTCAAGCGAGATAAGCCCATCATTAAAAGGATGCTCTACAACCTCAACTCCATCCGAATCGTTCTGTTCCTTTGTTTTCCTGTAAACCTTCAGCCGGGTTGTCCCCTCTTCTGTATTCTTACCGGTATAACAATACTTCCAGATTACAGGATAATAGTGAGATCCATCAATTGTTTCGGTCGTTCTCTCGATCACAAGCATCTGTTGCTCGGGGTCGATCTTTTCCCTGATACTTTCCTCATTAAGCTCACCGTCAGAGAAGAATTTGAAATAATACTCATCCTTATTATTATTACCCATGATAAGCCTTGCATCGGGTCCGCACATTTCTACAATCTGATGTGAGGCACCTTCAGATTGATTGTATGATAGACTTACGCCAAGCCCACTATTGGGAGTATCCCAATATTTCGATTCAAACGTACCCATGATCTTTAGTGATCCGTACTCGCTCATGTCCAAAGGAAGATTAGTTACCAGCTTCGAGCCTGCAGGAATACACAGTTCTCCTGTTATCTGTATAGACTCCCTATTATCGGCATTAAGGATTTCTACGGTTCCATCACTTGCGTACTTTGATTCATCAATTTTCACCTTTGACTTCCTGCCGGCTTTTATTGCAGCCGTTATCTCACCTGCTCTTTTGGGATCAAGGTACGCATTAAGCCAGTCGACTTCTGAGTTCTGATAAAATGAAATGAGCGTGGAAGCCCCGTCTTTTTCAAAATCGGTCACGAACTTTTCGCAGATGATGTTATCTCTGTGCGTAAAATCGACAAAGGAAAAAACAACACCCTCCGCGTAAGCATTACGATCAAATTCATAGGAATATCGGTCGATTCCCCTGATATCAGAGAAGCGCTTTCCCACATCAAAGACTCCGAGAATCTCATCAAACCCTAATCCCTGACTCGAAACAGTTACGGTACCGCCGTTATTCTGAACCGAAACAGCTTTTATAAAGAATTTAATGTCCTTTTTTTTAAATTCATCCCATCGCTTATCCTTGTCGCACCACCATATGAAGGAGCACAGAGGCTCATCGGGATCGTTATAACCCCGGTCCGCTTTTGCAGTGAACACGTAATTCCCGTACTCAAACTTTGCACCGGCCTTGATGCCGATCATAGCTTCCACGTGCTTATCACTTTTTTCGTATGGAAACTTAACATTCTTGGCAGCAACTCTAAGCTTACTTCCGTCCGAAACAATGATCTGCGAATCTTTTGAAAGATTGATCAAAAAAGAGCGCGCATCAAGCTCAACTTTTTTGTTACTGTCTCCGATCAGTAGCGTCACGCCTGTCGGGATGGTGATGTCGTCCTCGAGGTCGAGGTCAGAAGTCAACTTTACAAGCTCCGGTTCTGCGTTCCCACCGGTGCTCTGCCCCGCTTTTTGACCTGCTGTGCTCAGCATTTCTTTCAGACCCGCGGTTGTTTCTTTGGGCTCATCCACTACCGGCTTGGTCTCCGTGTCCGGAGTGGTCGTTCCTTCGTTTATGGGACCGGGATCCGGAGTGGTCGTTCCTTCATTTACCTGACCGGGATCCGGAGTGGTCGTTCCTTCGTTTACCGGACCGGGATCGGGTGTGGCTGTTTCGTCCTCCTTCTTGTCACCCCGAGTTTCATCCGAAGGAGTTCCGGAGATTTCGCCCTCTGTGCCGTCATCGGTTTCTTCGGGCTTGCCGACATAGTTATCGGAAGTGAGGTCTTCGCCCTTCTTGACTGTCTGCTCCACACCGTCGCTGTCAGTGACAGTGACCTTCTTGTCGGTGTTGTTTTCGAGCTTAACGCCTGCATCTTCGTTCTTAAGCGTTACAGCCGAATTCTCTGCCCCTTTTTCGAGCTGAAGATCAACGTCAGCATAGGCATTAACCTTAACAGGGAGCTCTGACTTCACTGCAGCGCCTGCAGCTTCGGGCTTAACCGTAACTGCGAGCTTTTCCTCGGAAGTACCTGTTACGCCGATCTCTGCTGCAGCAGCTACATAGAGTCTTCCGACATTACCGTTCTGCTCAACATCAACCTTGCTCTTGCCGGTTACGTCAACACGGCTGATATCGCCGTTATTAACGACCCTGACTTCACCTGTCTCCGAAGCGATCTTGAGCTTCTCAACAGAAGCACCTCCCATCGCCTTAAAAGTGAGCATTTCATCGTTGACCGTGATGTAGTTGCCGGAAGCATACTCCTTAACGGTCTTTGCTTCGTTGACAACGATGCTTCCGACGGTACCCTTGCTGTTGAAGGTAGCGTTCTTCGCATTAATAACGATCTTAAGATCCGAGCTGCTGTACTTAGCTGCCAATGTAAATGATACCTTGGCATCCGTCTTGATAGTGATCTTCTTATACTTACCACTCTTGAGAGCTTTGACAAGTTCTTCCTGTGTAGACACAGTGATGCTGGTCTTAGACTTCTTCTTTGCAGCTTCCGCCCTATCAGCGGGAAGCACTCCGAAGACCAGCGCAACGATCGTAAGCACTACGATCAGTCGGGAAACAATCCTCTTCATAGAAACCCTCCTAACGCATACTTCCATAAATTTTACCCGTCTTTCGAGAGAATTGCAACTTTGCATGATAATCTTGCAAACACCACTTTTAATTTATTATAAAAAGAGGAACCCCCATATGATATGGACCCACCGCGCCGTATGTTTCCGGGAAAAGCGGAAGCGCTAACGTGTTTTTCAGGAAACATATAGGCAGATAGTTCCGGTTTGGGTATATTATTATGCATATGCATAGACATTTTTATCAACAAATGGTACAATACACTTATATCACTCATGACGAAAGGAGGATCCCATGAGCTATAACGAAGCCGCTAACTCATCTTCCAAAAAATATAAAAGTCAAAAGCAGAAACAGATTGCCTTGTCATATATTAAGGAGGATTTCGAAATTGAGATTCTTCCCGTGATAAAGCGCTCCGGACTGCCTGTTGCAACCTACATCAAAAAGGCAATTGAGGCCAAGATTATCGAGGATAAGAAAAACCTGTCCGCTCTGCTGGATGCTCTGTCAGTAGTTGAAGAAACTACTGTGCGAGAGGTTCCTGCCTTGATGAAGGACGACTGTGAAAAGATCATTTTGTACGGCTCATTTGCGCGTGGAGACTATACTCTGGATTCAGATGTCGATATCGCAATTCTGACCAAAAGTGATCGAATGGCAGTTCGGAAATTCAATCCCGGTATTGATGAAATCTCATCTGACATCGGGATCAAGACTATGATGATTGTGAACTATATCTGCCTCCCTCTCAAAGAATTTGAGCAGAAGAAAAGCTGGTATCCATTCTTTATGAACATCGCACACGAAGGCAAAATTCTTTATGATCTACGAAGTGGAGGTGCCTATGCATGATGAGGACATAAAGTCTCTTGCCAAAGTTAGAATCGAGCGTGCTTACGAATTGATCGAAGATGCCGAAGAACTGCTTAGGCATTCTTCTTTCCGATTAAGAAAACACTCTCTATTTGTGATTTGATACTATTTTTTAAATCACAGCACAGCACCTCTTCTATATGATCTGTTTTCCCGACAATCCTGAACGCCAGATCACACGGTAGATACTCGGGATCGTATATCAGATAAATGGTATGCTTTCCTGTCCCATCTTCAAAAATAATCTCACTTCCTCCGGGAGGCGGAGCACTTAAGTAATCATCATAATAATACACTTCCTCTGTATTATTCTCGATAATAGAAAACACCTTTTCTATCATCGCAGCATCAGAAAGGACATTTCTTTCATTGCCATCAACTCGCCGTAATTCCTTGATTGATCCAAATTCACTAATTCTTTCTATCAAATGCTCCGGACCATATTTTTTCGTTCTTGTAGTGAAAAATAGTACTACCATGCTGATAACGAAGAGACATACTATTCCCAATACTATTCCGTTTTTTCTCATGTTTGATTCCCTGACCTAACTATTTTTTACAAAATCTTTCTATCAATCTCACTATTCATTTGTTCTTAATTAATATACCATATTCCATTTATAACAAAAAAAGCAAGAGATTTGCGCAAACTCGACTTTTTTTGGTCAAAATTAACATAAATCGAACGAAAAATGTGGTTACTGGAGCTTCGGAAATCTAATGTTTATGACTGAAAAGACTTTATGAAGTAAAAATATATAGAACCACAAGCTAAACAAAAGGACCTACCGTGGCAGGTAGGTCCTATATCAGGTTTTCCGATCATCTCCAGTTCTCAAAGAACTCAAGTATCAGCTTATTCACACTGAAACTGTTAAGTTCCTCCGTCGGCCATCCGTGCTTTCCGTCCTTCACAACGACGCCCCACACGATGTCCTTATCTCCGTCAGCACCATACTTGCGGATAATAGAACCATCTCCGATCTCGCCTTCGAACTGCTGCACGAGTCCGTTAGAAGAAGCCATGTAATCAACCACGTCCTCGATAGCAGGATCAAGCGCTGTCTTGGATGATCCGTCAAAGTTCTTCGAAATTGACTCATCGATCTCACCGATGACAGCGAGCATTCCCACATCGTTCTTTTCGGGACGCTTGTTCCAGAGTGTCTTGCAGAGATCTCCGCCTACACTTGCGCAAGCCTGAAATGTATCCTGAGCCTCAAGCGCGAGTCTGAAGTTCATGAAACCTCCGTTCGAGAAGCCTGCACAGAACACATTATCATCATCAAGCGAGTACTCATCAACAAGATAGTTAACAAGTGCCTTGATGAACCCGACATCGTTATAATCAGGCTCAATCCTCCCGTAGTTCCAGCTCCTCGAGTTTCTGCCGGCCTTCGCGTTGACCGTTCCCGAAGCGTAGCAAACTGCGTAGCCCTTCGGAAGCGCCTCTTTATCAAGTTCACTCGTTTCACGGAAATTTTCAGGTGAATCCCCGGCTCCGTGAAGCATCACGATGAGGGGCGCATTCTTTCTCTCCTCAGGAAGACTGATGACGAATTCGTGCTTTACATCTTCAAAAGTACAGCTATACTTGTCGTCTTTACCAAGCTCCACATTCTCAAGCTTGGGTCCCGACGAGCACCCCGTAAGGATGCATGCAGCCGTGAGCCCGATCAGCATAAGCGTTAAATAAATGATTCTCTTCATTCTTGTACCCTTTCCCGGAGTTTGTCCCCCGATGTAAACATATTAATTCTATCAGTAAATACCCTATTCTTCAATCCAAAATCCCGTTCATTTAGTCCGGATCAGCTTATGGGCGTATCGGGTCCGTTCACGCTCTGATAGGCGAACCAGCGCATGTTCTCCCCAAGTTCCTCCCTCGCGAGGCTCACGCACAGCTCTCCGAGGTCACGGCAGTTTTCCCGAGCCGTCTTCGCCTCCTCATAAAGGAGGACCATTCTCTCGGAATCGCGAGCCCACTGATCAAGAGAGAGCTTGCCGTAGTAACTTCCCGCGAAGAGCGAGATAGCCGAGAGCGAACCGGTCGCAAGCTTGAAGATCGTCCTCACAAATTCGGCATCAACTTCAGCAAGAGAAGCACTTCCGCCGAATGTCCCGGCCCAGAAGATCTCGAACACAAGCGCTGCCGTATAAACCGCAACAGTAATAGCGATCGCCACACGCACGACACGGTCGTTTGCCTTTGACTTGGCCTTAGCACGTTCCACTGCTCTCCTGTGATAAGCGAGCTGTCCGTCGATCCAGCTATCCGTCGAACCTGTGGTGCTAAGAGTATTTGGATCATAAACGCATATAGCCGCCAGCGCGCGGCTAATCCACGGGGTCTCGAGCTTCTGCGCCCACGATAGCATCTCGTAGGTCTCGGCATAGTATCCTGCCTCTATAAGAGCGGTCTGCACGCGCAGTGCCTCAGCAAGCACTCTGTACTCAAGGTACTTGCGATGGAAGTCACGTTTCTTCGCAAGATGGTTGATAACGTATATACCCACGATCATCACGCCACAGCCGACGATCAGGTAATGCATGTTTGCTTCATCGTAGAGAAGGAATGACATCGTGAGAAGCGTCGCCATCACAGCGATCAGCCCGACTGTTATCCTGTGCCTTTTGGCTCCCTTCACACTGCAGATGTCTGCCGTGTGCCCGATGCGGGCCATGCGGTCAAAGGCGCGCAGGCCGACCGTTTCACTTAAGTTAAGCTTCAGGGCATCCCTGTTGAACTCTTCGGTTCGTTCGATCACTCTGTTCAGAGTTTTCTCATCGCCAAGGTACTTCGGTAAAACAGTCCTTTCGGGGAAAGGCTCCACTCCCGCTCTTCTCACAGGGACGTGTATCACAAAGCCCTTCTCGGGAGAGAAACACGGTGCTTTGCTAAGCTCCAGGCTCCCTTTAAGCTTGATATCCACGATCTCGGCGGTTCCGCATCCGCCCTTTTTCGGTTCCGACCCGTCCCAGAGCGCTATAAGTACATGTGAGTGTTCGGCCACGTAGATTCCGGCCTGACGGTAGAGATAGTCGCGACCCTCTTTGTGATCCTCGATCTCAGGTGCGACAAAAACATTTGAAGCACGTTTGAGAAGCTCCCTGTACCCGGCGACTTCCTCGGATGTAAAGTCCTCCTCGTAAAGCTCCGACTTCATCGGAAGGATGACCGTGAGCGGAATCCCTTCTTCGAGAGCAACCTCGGCAACGATCCTGTCCGCTCCTGCCGCAAGGCTCGACAGCAGCTCTATCGGAGTATGGGGAGCAAGCGCCTTTAGCCTCCTGATCTCGCTTCGCACGACATCACGGGCTATCCTCGCATCCTCGGGGATGATATCCCGGTGGCCTGTTACGCCGAGTACTAAAGGGATTAAGCTTTCATTCATTACTTTTCTACATGCCATGATCTTCTCATATTTATGGGATATCAGGTACTGTTACGAGCCTGTTAGGATCTGTGACCCCAACTCTTCATCGAAACCCCGTTACCCTACGCTTTCCAAATAACGGATACTATATGCTTCACGATAGTTCACAAGCTTCTCCGCGCCCGTATGTTTTTCCTAAAACAATTCGGCGTCAGCGTTTTAGGAAAAATATACGTGGCAGGAAAAGCGGTTGTTGTAAATCTATAAATTTACGCTTTAACGTTTTACGGATCATACCCTCTGTTCTGCGATACCGAAATACTGCTGTTTCCGAGTCTGTCTTTTAAGACACCTTCGCCCCAGTTAAAGAATTCATCTATCTCCTCATCGGTATAATTTCCGAGGAAAGCTCCGAAGATGGTTGCTTTTCCACTGCCCTTAACGGTTCCATTGTTCACGAACCATACAGCACGGTTCATCGAGCCGTCGGGAGTCACGTTATGCATAACGGATCCGCAGTTAAAGGTTCCGTTCAGGTTGAGAGTCGCGCCCGAAAGATTGTTGAAGGTTCCTCCGAACATACTCTGGATATGGCCGCCCGATTTGACATCGATGGTGCCGTAGTTCATGATGCACTCTTCACCGCCCTGCGTACACCAGAGCTTGCCACCCGATTCAACCACGATCTTGGCGCCCTTCTGTACCGTCACACATGCCTGAAGCCTTCCGCCCTTACCAATGGTGAGAGTCCTGCCTGAAGGAATGGTGACATCCCAGAGTCCGTCAAGCTCTTTTGTGATCTTAAAGTCGTCCTTTACTGTGAGCTTTGTGCTGTAGGATGAACCGCGCACCTCTTGTTCGTCGTCGAACCACTCGT
The DNA here is from genome assembly GCA_016285135.1 of Lachnospiraceae bacterium. GTDB lineage: Bacteria > Bacillota > Clostridia > Lachnospirales > Lachnospiraceae > RUG11977. The sequence goes on along the minus strand of JAEEQC010000006.1, from coordinate 3,213 downwards.
CACCGTACTCTTTGGCCTGTGCGGCAGTCAAGGGCATGTCATGGATCTCCTGCATTGCCTCCTGGTTGTAAACCTCCCACTTGTTGCCGCCGAGGTCGTTGTACTTCGCTGCCACAGGAGTGGGAGTCGGTGTTGCCGTCGGCTTGGGAGTCGGTGTGGGTGTAGGTGTTGCCGTGGGAACAGGTGTTGCCGTGGGAACAGGTGTTGCCGTGGGAACAGGCGTCGCCGTGGGAACGGGAGTCGCTGTGGGTGCCGGAGTGGGTGTGGGCACCGGTGTGGGTTCGGGTACGGGTGTAGCCGTAGGTGCCGGAACAGGTGTGGGCTCGGGTACTTCTTCGACTTCAGGTTCTTCCGCTTCAGCGTCTGTCACGCCTGCAGCGTCCTGTCCCTCGAGGGTCTCATCGCCTGCGTCTGCTGTTTCGCCCGTATCGGCCGTATCTTCTTCGAGTGCTCCTTCATCCCCTACGTCCCCGGTGTCATCACTGCCCGTGTCGGAGCCTGTGGTATCATCGGGACCCGTGCCCCTGACAGGAACCGGCTCCTCAGCGGGCTTTACTTCCTCAAGATTGCTCGTATCGTCCGCATCGACAACAACAGGCTGCGTTCCGCGGATCACGTAGTACTTGCCCGCGATCTCGAAGATGATCTCGCCGCCGTCGGTTGCCACATCAAGGTCAATGATATTGTTTCTTGAAACCCTGAGTCCCGCCGGGATACTCTGGGCATCTACATACGCGTTCTCTCTGCCCGTACCGAGCACGGGTGAGATCTCAAACTTCTTCATGCCGGCGGTGATCAGCATCGATGCCGCTTCGCTTATATGATGCGTTACGGTGTCCGGAACATCAGTCAGGTTCTCCTCGGGTCCGAGGCTCTGCCTGATGATGACGGGCATAAAGCGGAAGTTTATACCACTCCTGCTCTGCGCGAATATCTTTCCGAACGGATATGTGTCCGAGTAGTCATTGCTTATATCACAGTCAAAGCCCGCTTCCTCTATGAGTGTGCGCGCCTCGTCCGTATCCATGTCGATAACGTCGGGTACATCCTTGAAAGCCACGAAGAAGGTTGCAACCGCAAGTGCCGCAAGGACCGCTAGCACGATAAGGAGTCTCACGATGAGCTTGTTACGCTTCATCCTGCTGCCGAGCATGATCTTTTTGTCAAGTGCTGCGCTGCTGCCTGCTGTCGCTGTCTTCGCGTCACCGTCCGAGAGAGCATCACCGCCCACGCCGGCATCAGCACAAGTTCCGTACTTCTTCAGGACGCCCGAGATCGCGTTCACGAACTCGCCGTAAGTCTTGAAACTCCTCAGGGAGACCGTCTGATTGACCATGAGCATCCTCTCAAGCTCGGCCGGGAACGCAACATTTCCGATCGTCACCGTAAGAACGGGCACATCATGTTCTCCCGCAAATGCGATCTCACGGAGCACGTTGTCACGCTTGACCGAATTCTTGGATGCACAGAAAAGTACAACAGCAGCCTTCTCAAGGTTATTGCCGATCACGCCTGCCCAGTCGTTGCCGGGCTCAATGCCTTCGTCATACCACACGCGGTACGATGCGCTCTGCAGAGCCTCGATAAGAGGCATCACATCCGCGCTGTCCTTGTGCGCGTAGCTGATAAAGATGTACTTTTCACTTCCCTTGTACGCGGTAGGTCTTTCGCTCATGGCCATTCCTTTCTGATCACAGTATTGTCAGTAAAATACCGGGTTCCGGTTCATCCTGTTATTGTTCCTTCAAATTAGTTCTGTATGTTCACTCCGGACAGGAAATTCACTGCCGTATAATCCTCTATCTGATTGTCGCGGATATCTGCTTCCCGAAGCTCAGTGAGCGCAAGCAGGACGTTTATATCCTTCACCTTGTTGCCCCTGATGCTCAGTACCTGGAGTCCCGAGGCACTGTTGAGAACGCTTATATCAACGATCTTGTTGTTATCCGCCTTTAAAACCTTAAGTTCCGTAAGTCCGGCCAGCACACTGATGTCACTTACCGAATTGTTGCTTATATCAAGATCTCTGCACGAGGTGCAGTCTTTGAGGAACGAGATGTCGGTGAGTCCGAGCCCCGCGAGATCTATCTTTTCTTTGCCTTTCAGCGCTTCGACATCAATCCCGAGTCTTTCGGCTTCGGATATCTGCGTTTCTGCCGTGCTGCCCGGATCGTGATTTATAAGCGTCAGAGCCGCCGTCACACCGCCTGCAACAAGCAGAAGTACTATGGTCAGGATCACCGCTGTTCTGATCTTTTTCTTCTTTTCACGGACTGTCACGCTCTCGCTCACGCCCGTGAGCCAAACGCCTATATCATCCGCCGGACTTAGCGGGCTTACCTTCGCAGCGATCGCGAGCTGGATATCAAGCCCTGAGTCAAGGCTGCAGCCTTCTTCGAGCATGTACGCGACCGGGATGCCCTTGTCGAGCGCGAGGTTGAGATCTTCCTTAACACGCCTGTTCTCTCTGCCGCAGATGCGGATAAAAAGAGCGTCCGCGCCGAGCAATGTGCGTGCATCACCCTCGACCGGCGTGTGACCGGCTGCCGTGATAAGATCTCTGCAGCTCTCAGAGGGCTGCGCGTCTGAAGAACACGAACAAAATACGTTCAAAACTATGGACTTCAAAGCAAGCTTCCTTTCGGGATCAATCTATATAGCCGGCCGCTGTCTTCTTGAGCGCCTCAAATGTCTCGTGGCTGATGTCGTGCTCGATCTTGCATGCGTCTTCCGCAGCGATCTTCTCATCAACTCCGAGTTTAACCAGGATCTTTGTAAGAACGACATGACGCTCGTAAATAGTCTGCGCAACGTCAAGTCCTTTGTCTGTAAGTGTAAGAAATCCCTCCGGTGACATGTTGAGGTAGCCGTCGTCCTTGAGTCTGTTGACAGCCCTGCTCACTGAGGGTTTTGAGAAATTCATGTGTTCAGCCACGTCGATAGACCTGACTACCGCCTTCTCCTTTGAAAGCACAAGTATCGTTTCAAGATACATTTCGCCCGATTCCCGCATAAAACCTCCAAAAATATATAGAATACAACCCATTTCGTATATTCTATTAGATTTTCACATCAATTACAAGTGGTTACGGGGGGGACAAGGGGGTGGTCCATGGGGGACGGGGGTTGGTGGACCATTGGGGTTCATGGTCCACAACCCCCGTCCCCCATGGACCACCCCCTGCGACAACACAAAAAAAGGCCCCGCGAAAC
>JAEEQC010000123.1 GCA_016285135.1 Lachnospiraceae bacterium | reverse complement strand
CTGACATAGCGGCCGTTACACAGAGGACTCCTCTTTACCAGTTCCTTGTGCTGTGGGGCTTCCCGTTCCTTGTCGCGATAGTCTTTATCGTTATGGTGGTAAGAAACTTCCTCGCAGAGGACAAGAAGCGGCGCGGGGTAACACCCAAAGCAAAGGACATCTCCGTATCGGACATCATCACTCCTGATGCGGCCATGACCGGACGTGTGGCAGAAGGCACCCCGGCAGGAAACGGCGAGAAAAAGAAGAGACCGTGGTTTACAAGATTTCTCTATGGGGTTGATCCGGGCGATGCCTTCGTAGTGATCCTTGTGTGCTGCGCGATGGGACTCTGCTTTATTCCGGAGCTTATATACGTAAAGGACATCTACTCCGGCGACTACAAGAGAGCGAACACGATGTTCAAGCTCACGTATCAGGCGTACATACTTTTCGGTGTGTCACTCGGGTACATCATCGCAAGGCTGCTCATCTTCGGAAAGAAGAAGGCGCGTGTCTTCGGTGCGATCAGCCTTTGTCTGGTGCTTCTGTGCGCGGGCTACACAAAGCTCGCTGTTGACACATGGTATCTGACCGCTGACAGGACGTTTACGACTGTTTCGTCAACCGATTTCCTTGAGGACGAAACGAACGGAGAGTACGAAGCGATCCTTTATCTCGACAAGAACGTGAAGGGCAGACCGGTCATCATGGAAGCCGACGGAGACAGTTACACCAACGCCTGCCGCTTCTCTGCATGGACGGGACTTCCGACTGTCCTCGGGTGGAACACTCACGAGTGGCTGTGGAGATCTTCGGGCGACACCGGGTATCCCGCTGTCCTGACGGAGCGCAAGAATGATATTCGGAGCTTTTATACGACGTCCGACAGATCCGAGATGCAAAGGATAATTGATAAGTATGACATCTCTTATGTCATTGTCGGGACAGAGGAGCGTAGCCGCTTCGGGGGTGAGCTGAACGAGCATCTGCTCCACGAAATGGGGGAAATATTCTTCCAAAATGATACAGTGACAATTTTAAAAATAAATTAAAACTGCATGCGACGAGCTCTGTCAGCGATGTTACTCTGTAATACTGCTGACTTTTGCTTGACGAATCGTTGTATATATATAACATAACCGGCTTGTTTCAAGTGTTTTGATATGTGAATATGGAACTCAGCAAAGCGTGGCGGTCTATATAAATTCGAAACCGACTATGTAGGCGCCGTGTCGGTTCACGAAGCGGCTATACGCCATCGTGAGCGAGGCATGGATGCCGAGCTAGGGAGACACTGAGGCATGGAGGCCGAATGTCGACCGGTACGAAAGCCGTTATGGATTTATATGCTGCTTCGCATGAACCGTCGGCGACGGAATCCGGAGCGTTTCGAAATTATATAGACTGTCACGCTTTTAAAGTAACATATAATTTACTTCATTTGACATTAAATACCCAGATAGTTATAATTTATTAGATGCATTACAGAAAGGCACATTTATGAGAGTAATATCCGGCAGTGCGAATCGCCACCGCCTCGTCACCCCGAAAGGACTGAAGGTCCGTCCTACCACAGACAGGATCAAGGAGACACTTTTTAACATCCTTGCACCCCGTATCGCGGACATCAGGATGCTCGATCTGTTCGCGGGCAGCGGAGGGATCGGGATAGAGGCTTTGAGCCGTGGTGCGGCGAGCTGCGTGTTTGTTGATAACGACCGTGATTCGATGCGGTGCATTAAGGAGAATCTCGAATCGTGCAGGCTGGCCGACAGAGCGCAGACCGTGTTCTCGGATGCGACGAGAGCAGTGAGCGGTCTGAAGGCACAGGGCAGGAAATTTGATATCATTTTTATGGATCCGCCTTACGGCAGGGAACTCGAAAAAGAAGTCCTCTGTGCTATGAAGGACGACCTGCTCGCCGAAGACGGTCTGATCATCGTCGAGGCCGAGGCAGATACAGACTTTGGGTATCTCGAAGAACTCGGGCTCACGGCTGTGAGGGTCAAGGAGTACGGATCCAATAAGCATATATTCATTGAGAGGAAGGGTTAAAGAGAGCATGAAGATCGGACTTTATCCCGGAACATTCGATCCCGTGACGCTCGGCCACAGGGATGTCATCATCAGGGCGTCAAGCCTTGTGGATAAGCTCGTTATCGGGGTCCTGAACAATTCGGCCAAGAATCCCTGGTTCTCCGTAGAGGAGCGCATGGAACTGCTCCGAAAGGTCACGAAGGACATCCCCGGAGTTGTGGTAGATTCGTTCGACGGACTCACGGTTGATTTCGGAGCCAAGATAGGAGCGAGCGTGATCGTCCGCGGACTCAGAGCCGTTACCGATTTCGAGTACGAACTGCAGATCGCGCAGATCAACCACAGGCTCAACCCGAACATAGATACCGTGTTCTTTACGACCAGTGTTGAATATTCGTACGTGAGCTCAAGCATCGCCAAAGAAGTTGCAAAGTACGGAGGAGACATAAGCGGTCTGGTCCCCGCTGAGATCATGGGCGATCTTAAAGAAAAGTGCAGACAGATCGCGTCTAAGGGCTGATAGGACCCATGAAAAGTACAGAAAGATCGTGTACAAGGATCCAAGGGTTCGTGATAAATGCGGAAAGAACGCGTCGAAGGGCTGAAAGGTTCTGAAAGAGAGCCGGATAAAAGAGCCGGATAAAAGAGCAGATCAGAGGTATAAGAGGAGGAAAACACCATGGCAGTAACAAGGATAGAGACGATCATCAATTCGATTTACGATTTTGTTGATAATTGCAAGCCTCAGAGGCTTTCACCGGGGTACATAAGCGTGCCCAGGAACGAGCTTATGGCACTCCTTGACGATCTTAAGGCTCACACGCCCGACGAGATCAAGAGATACCAGAAGATCATCGCCAACAGAGAGGACATCATCGCTCAGGCCCGCGAGAAGGCAGAGCAGATCGAGCAGGAGGCCATGGAGCGTGCACAGATGCTTGTTGACGAGACCGAGATCATGCAGAAGGCCTACGCTCAGGCGAACGACACGATCCAGACTGCCAAGGCTTCTGCCGAGAGCACATTAAAGCAGGCTTCCGATACTGCCGAGACCATCAGGACGGGTGTGCTTGCGTATGCCAACGATATCCTCGCTCAGGTCGTAGAGGTCATGGAGCGTGCTCATAACGAGTCGAAGACCCTTTCGGAGGGCCTTGTTTCCACGCTCGGCAAGAATCTTTCTGTTCTCAAGGAGAACAAGGAAGAGCTTGTCAAAGAACTCAATCCCATCAACAAGGTACCCGGAAGCGGTGACCGCGGAGAAGAGTTTGACTTTACGGAAGCAGATTTCAAATAATTTAAAAGAACTACCGGAGAAATAAATGAAGGTTGAAGTGATAATTCCGGCTTATAAGCCCGATGACAAGCTTGTTAAGGCTGTCAGGGCGTTAGAGGCTCAGACCATGAAGCCGGATCGGGTTCGTATCATTTTGACAAAGACCCGGGAGGGAGAGAAGGACGAGCTCCTTGCGCGCCTTCCCGAAGGGACTGTTGTCGAAGAGATCGAAAAAAAGTATTTTTCTCACGGCGGGACAAGACAGTATGCGGTCGACTCCAGTGAGGCCGCATATATTCTTTTTATGACGCAGGATGCGATCCCCGCAGACCGCTACCTCGTTCGTAACCTCTGCGGTGCGCTCGCCAAGAAGGATGCGGCTGTCGCTTATGCACGTCAGATACCGTACAACAGCTCATCCGACATAGAGAAGTATTCAAGAAGGTATAACTATCCGTCGTACAGCATGTCGAAGACTAAGGCTGACCTGCCGAATATGGGCATTAAGACGTATTTTTGCAGCGATTCCTGCGCGATGTACAATGTCGCCATCCATAACGAGCTCGGCGGATTTGATGTAACGGCGGATTTTAACGAGGACATGCTTTACGCATGCAAGGCAATAAACTGCGGCTGCAGTGTGGAGTACGTATCGGACGCACATGTCTACCACTCGCATGACTTCACCTTAAAGGAGCAGTTCCGCAGGTACAGACATGTTTCACGGTCGCAGCGTCAACATAGGGAAGAATTCAGGGGAGTAAAGTCGGAGTCGGAAGGTATAAAGTATCTCATGAAGGGGATGAGGTATTTTATCTACAGATGTAACTTTAAGGCAGCCTTCGGCCTGATCGCGACGAGTGCGGTCAAGTATCTTGGCTTTTTAGCGGGGAAGATTGGGAATGAACAGGATTGAGATAATATTATCCACCTACAACGGAGAAAAATACATCAGGGAGCAGCTTGATTCGATAATCAGGAGCTCTTTCAAGAATTGGCACATAAGCGTCAGCGACGACTGCTCGACCGATTCGACATGCGATATCCTTCGTGAGTACGTTGCCAAGTACTCGGGTAAGATCTCGCTTCATATAAACGATTCAAACATGGGCTCGACGGCCAACTTCCTTACCGCGCTCAAACGTGCGGCAGAAGAGACTTGCGCCGACGGAGACTCAACGTATTACATGTTCTGCGACCAGGACGACGTCTGGCTCAAGGACAAGCTCTACGTCACTTTGAAAGCGATGAAGAGACTTGAGCGCAAGATCGGCACCGTCAAGCCTTCGCTCATTTTTACGGATGCCGTGCTTGCGGGCGCGGATCTCTCATATATCGACAATTCCTTCTACAAGGCGGGACACAGGAGCGTCCGCAACCTTTCGATATCGAGGCTCCTTATCGAAAACAGGGCTATCGGATGCACGGTCATGATGAACAGGGCTCTTGTCGATATGGTCGGTTACAACTATGACAAAGTTCGATACCACGACTGGTGGGTTGCGCTCATCGCTTCGGCTTTCGGCGGCATCAGGTTCTTGCGCGTGCCGACACTGCTTTACCGCCAGCATTCCGGCAATCAGGTGGGTCAGAACGGCTTTACCGCATATGTGCGCGGGCGTGCGTCCGACAAGAAGGATATCGAGAACAGGCTGAGTGACACGATAGCGCAGGCGAGCGCCTTCTACGAATGCTACAAAGGGCGCCTCAGCTACAGAAACGCCAAGGTGGTGAACGAGTTCGCCGGGCTCGGACAAAAGTCGTTCCTCATGAAGAGATACCTGATCCTCAGGTACAGATTCTTTAAGTCGGGACTTTTGAGGAATATCGCGCTTCTTTTGTTTATTTAAAGCGGAGGACACAGAATGTTCGGTTACGTCAGGATCGACAGGAACGAACTGAAGGTCAGAGATTATGATACATATAACGCCTATTACTGCGGGATATGTCGCGAGCTTAAGGAAGCCTTCGGTATCAGAGGACAGATCACGCTTGGGTACGACCTTGTATTTCTCTCGGTTCTCCTGACGGGGCTCTATGAGCCCGAGGATGAACGACACGAGGGAAGGTGCCCCGTGCACCCTCTGCAGCGTCATGTTTCGCTCACTAACGCTTTCACACGCTACGGCGCATATATGAACGTACTCCTTTCGTTCTACAAATGCCTTGACGACGTAAGAGACGACGGCAGCAAAAAGGCGGCTGTACTCGCCAGACTTCTTCACAAGGGTGCGGTTACGGCCGGCAAGGCTTACCCGCGTCAGCGAAGGGAGATCGTCAAGGAGCTTAAGAAACTCGCTGAACTCGAGAAGAGCGGCTGCACAAACATCGACGAAGTGTCCGGATGCTTCGGCAGACTCACGGCTGAGATGTTCGTGTTCAGGCATGACGAGTGGGAGAAGTACCTTTATAAGCTCGGATTCTTCCTCGGCAAGTTCATCTACATTGCGGATGCGCTATGCGACCTTGAGGAGGACAGGAAGAAGGGCAGCTATAATCCTTTTATCGGGAGCAAGCTTACAGAGGAAGAAAAAGACGGTCTCCTCAGGATGATGGCAGGTGAGGCCGCCGATGCGTACGAGATGCTGCCGATAGTAAAGAACAAAGCGATCATAGACAACATCCTTTATTCCGGGATATTCCTCTATGCTAAGGAAGCGCCGGATATTAAGGCTAAGCAGGATAAGCGTATAAACAGACAAAAGCGCGGATGACAGTTGATCCGGAGCAACACCGACATATTTGCGGATGAATGCCTGCTTTGTGCGGACCTGTCATATATGCGTTAAGCGAGAAAGGTTAAGACATGGATCCTTTTCAGGTACTCGGGGTCTCGCCGAATGCGGATGAAGACACCATAAAGAAAGCATACAGAAACTTAAGCAAGCAGTATCACCCCGACAACAACCCCGGTGACAAAAACGCCGAGGAGCGTTTCAAAACGGTGCAGGCTGCTTACGAGCAGATCATGGAGATGCGTAAGAACGGCTACACCGCCTACCGTGACGCGGGCAGCGGGTCTGATTACTCGTCGTTCTTCGGCTTCAATGCGGGCAGGAACGCGGGCAGCAATACGAACTCGGACTTTAACCGTGCAGTGGAGCTCGTCAGGATCGGCGCATATGGGGAGGCGATGAACGTACTTGACGGGATCACTCTCCGCAACGGTGACTGGTACTACCTTGCGGCTGTTTGCGAGTACAATCTCGGCAACAACAGTGTGGCGCTCGACCATGCGAGACGTGCCTATTCCATGGATCCCTCGAACTACAATTACAAGGATCTGCTTGACAGGATGGAGGCTTCGGCAAACCGCTATCAGGCGAGGTACGACGGCTACGATCACTCCAATTCGGTCAGCGATACATGCTGCAAGATGATCATATGCAATATCGGTTTAAACATGTGCTGCGGAGGGCTCAGATGCTAAAAAGAATCACAGCGATCCTTTGCACTTTGATAATGCTCGTACCGCTCCTGGCGGGCTGTACGACTGTTGAGAGAAAGTCCGTTTCAAGGACTTTCTTTATGTTTGATACGGTTGTGAGCATCAGCCTTTACGGGACGGATGACGAGGGTCTTATGGAGGACTGCCGATCCTTCCTTGAGGGGTTCGAGGACGTTTTCTCGGCGACCCGTGAGACG
>JAEEQC010000122.1 GCA_016285135.1 Lachnospiraceae bacterium | reverse complement strand
TGGAGCTCGCTCTCGAACCCCTCAAGTCATCCGAAGCATTCAGAGAAGCATTTACCACATTCGACAATCCCATTGTAGGCTTCGGTCTCGGTATCCTGCTCGCGATGATCCTTCAGAGCTCGTCTGCGGCAGTCGGCGTTATCCAGGCCGTTGCGGCAGCGACCGGAAGCATCACATATGCTGTGGCGATCCCCATGGTCATGGGTATAAGCGTCGGAAAGCTCTTCCCTGTAATCCTTTCAAGTATCGGAACAAAGCGTGTCGCTCAGCAGGTTACGATCGCACAGCTCCTCGTCAGCAGCTCCGGAGCGGTGGCCGGAATGGGTGTCGTCTACCTGATACTTTCGCCGCTCGGCCTCATCTCATGGGATACGGTTATGACGAGAGGTTCGATCGCCGATCTCAACACGATCTTCAATATCATCGTGAGCCTTCTCTTCTTCCCTCTTTGCGGAGTTGTCGCAAAGGTTGTGGAAAAGCTCCGTCACAGCGATCCGCCTTCGAAGATCGACCAGGAGCTTGCAGCGCTTGACGACCGCCTTCTCAATACTCCCGCGGTTGCGCTTGAACAGGCAAGGAAAGTCATCAACAGCATGGGCAGCGCGGTAGTCGAAAACCTCGGCCTTGCGATCAGACTGCATGAAGAGCCCGACTTCGAACCGCCCGCCATCCTTGAAGAAAACGAGCTGTTCCTTGATAAATCCGAAACATACCTTTCCGACTATATGGTCAAGATCACGGCATGCCGCCTCCGCGAGGACGAGCAAAAGCTTGCCTCCGAGATCATGCACAGTATCATGGACTTCGAAAGGATCGGCGACCACTGCATCAAAGTCAGCGAAGTCGCAACTTATAACAGAAACGAAAAGATCGAATTTTCCCAGAGCGCAAAGAGCGAGCTCAAGATCATATTTGACGCCGTGAGCGAGATCATCAAGAACACGGTTGATGCCTTTACTCTCGACGATAAGGAACTTGCGCACAACGTGGAGCCTCTCGAGGAGCTCACAAAGTCTCTCGCCGAGATCATCAAGCAGCGTCACATCAAGCGTCTTCAGTCCGGCAACTGTACCGTACAGAGCGGTATCTCCCTCACTGAGTGCTTAACGAGTCTCGAGCGTATCGCAGCTTACTGCTCAAACATCGCTCTCCACGTAATCGAGAAGCACACCGCAGGCGACGGCTTCGATATGCACAGCTACGCAAGCTTCCTTCACAACGAATCGCTTGATTACGCAAGGCTGTATGCACAGTATGAGGAGAAATATTTGAACCCGCTCATGAGTTTACAGTGAGGTAAAACACGGGGTGGACCCTGGGGGACGGGGGTTGTGGGTCATGCGCAGTTCAATGACCCACAACCCCCGTCCCCCAGGGTCCACCCCCATCGTTCATCAAGTTTGTGAGGTGTTTATGGCTCTCAGTGATTTTTTAGATTCGGGGAACATCCGTCTCGACCGGCAACTCAGATTCACCGCAGAAATAGACAAGATGACCGGCATTTACCGCCGCACAATGCTTCTTTCCAAAGAAAGACGCGAGAACGACGCAGAGCACTCGTGGCACATCGCCGTTATGGCTCTTCTTTTTAAAGAGTACTGCGTGGAGGAACCGAGTGTTGAGCGCGCCATAAAAATGCTCGTGGTTCACGATCTCGTCGAGATCTACGCAGGCGATACCTTCGCTTATGATGACAAAGGCAACGAAGACAAAGAAGCTCGGGAAGCAGCTGCCGCAGACAAGCTGTTTTCTCAGATCCCGCCCGAACAGGGGCAGGAGATCCGCTCCCTCTGGGAAGAGTTTGATGCCATGGAAACTACGGATTCAAAATACGCCGCATGCCTAGACCGCCTGCAGCCCTTCCTTCACAACACTCTGACGGAAGGCTTCACCTGGGTCGAGAGCGGCACCAACCGTGCGAAGGTCGAGAAGCGCATGCACATAATCAAAGAATTCATGCCCGAAGTATATACCTGGATAGAGAAAAACCTGGATAATGCTGTCAATAGGGGATGGCTGAAATAAGTGTGGACCCTGGGGGACGGGGGTTGTGGTGACCCACAGGGGACGGGGGTTATGGACCATCGTTTCGGACAGCGCCAAGTGACAAGACCTGGGAAACGATGGTCCACAACCCCCGTCCCCCAGTGGGTCACCACAACCCCCGTCCCCCAGGGTCCACGTTCTATTTCAACTCATACACAACCGGTATCACGGTTCCGGCTTTTCCATAGGTCTCGTAAATAAGAATCTGATTGGTGCACTCCACCGCCTTGTTCTTCTTAAAGTACTCCAAGGTCTTCTCCGAGAAGTCGTTATAAGTTATGTCGTACGAGCTTCCGCCGTCTATCGCGGGGTTCGACTTGATCTTGCTGTTTTTCCAGGGGCAGGCGCTGATCACGGTATCGAAGCCCGAGAAATAATTGCCTGTCACGATGGGGTTCACCGCGCCGTTGATATAGATTCCGATCAGCTTCGGAACGGTCGCATTACCCTCCTCGTCATAAACGGTAGCGCCCGTGATAAAGCCCGCAGTCTCCTCGAAGCTGTTGTCGCGAATGACAGCGTTCTTCCAGTTCATGAGACGCACACCGTACGTTGTGATATTAAAGAAGCTGTTGCGCAGGACGTTTATGCCGGCGTGGTACATCTGAGGAGCGGGTTCTTCTTCCTCAGCCGCGCCGTCAACGCCTGCCTTTTCGTCGGAGCCTTCAACATTTGTTCCCTTGTCGGAGGCAGTGCTTCCCATATCGGCACTCTCTGTCTTCTCCGCCTGGCTGTAGCGGTGGGTTCCGACTCCGACCTCAAGGTCCTTAAAAACGTTGTCCGTGATATAGACATTCTTGTTCGGCGTCCTGTCATAGCTCGTCCAACCCTGCACGAAGCCGCCGGTGTTGCGGTCGGGAGTGTCAATGTTTATGGCCTCCTTGTGCCCCGTCGATGTGGCCGTGTAGCCCGTAAACCAGTTGTATGAGATATCGATATCGCGCGACGCGTCCATCTCTATGAAATGCAGCCCGTTCACGTTCTTAAAATAGAGGCCCGAGATCTTTATGTTCTTGTTGTGGCACATCATGATCGCGGTGCATTTGATTCCGGCCAGATCGATGCCGCTCATCCCCTCGCCGATAAAGCTGATGTCGTGCTCCCCGCCGTAACCCTTGAACTTTTTCGAAGTGTGGGTGGCCGCGACGCACTGGAAGAGCGAGGTCGTGGCGGTAAGCGCCTTAGTGTCCGTGTTGTCGATCTTCTTCACGACAGCCCCGTCCTCAAAAAGGATCGTTGTGTTCGAAGGCACGCAAAGAGTCGCGATCACGGGATATTCACCTTTTTTCAGGACAAGCATCCCACCGCCCACGGTGTCAAGCCGTTCGAGGTAAGAACGGAGCAGGAAATAGCAAGCCGTATAGCGGTTGTAATCTCCGCGCGTGATATAACGGTTCAGGTAGGGCTTCGAATCGGGGTGCACAACAAAGATCGTGCCGGTTCCCTCGTAGATCCTGACGTCCTGTTTCTTCACCTTGCCGAGAGATTCGACCTCAACGCTTATATTACCCGGCGCAGTCGCATGCAATACACACGAAGTACCGTCAAGCGGCTCAATGCTAGCGTACTGCGAACCCGTGAGCCTGAACGTGACGGGCTCATCGTAGCCGTAACGCTTGACCGAATAAACGGTGTCGGTCCCGGCAAAGACACCTTCCGGGAATTCCACAAGCTCGTAGTACGGGTCCTTGACGACCACGTTCATGGCGCATTTAACTGTCTTGTTTCCTGTCTTTACAGTAGCTGTGATGACTGTCTTTCCTGCCGAGAGCGGCGTGACGATCCCGTCCGCATCGACCTTGGCAACTCTTCGAAGGCTACTCTTGTACTTGACGGTTGCCTCCTCATCCACATCGACAAGCGCGCTGTAGTAGACCTCGTAACCCGTGTAAAGGGTCACCTTTTTTTCCGCAAATGACGGCTCGGGAGTTTTCTCTTCCGATGCCTCGGCCGTTTCCTTGGCTTTTGCGCAGACTCCCGGCGAACACACGGAAAAAAGAGCGAGGAGAACCATAAGCGTTAAACACAAAGTCTTCAGGCTCTTTACGGCGAAGTCTTTTAAGTTGTGTGATGTTTCTGCTCTCATTTATATTCCAGCGGTCCCGTCCCGAAGGAACAGGCCGGGCTATCCTTCCTGAATTGTTTTACATATGAGGTAGTATACCATATATCTTTGACAGAATGATGTTACTTTTCACATTATAAGAGACAGACTTCTTTTTGATGCCGGGGGCATTTTATTGATCTGTTCGTTTTTTGATCTGATTGACAATGGATTTTCAACTCGCTAGAATACTTGTATCATTGATAACAATTCACAAAGAAGGACTGACATTATGCATATCACACTTACAGGAAATCTCGGGAGCGGTAAATCCACCATCAGCAAGATCTTCTCCGAACAGGGCTACGAGATCTACTCGACAGGCAAGATCCAGCGTACCCTTGCAGCCGAGAGAGGTCTCACTGTTCTTGAGATGAACAAGCTCATGGAGACCGACCATTCTTTTGACAATATAATCGACGAAACAACCACCAGGCTTTCGAAGGAACATACAGAAGACCTTTTCTTCGACTCAAGGCTCGCATGGCATTTCGCCGTGAACTCTTTCAAGATCTTCCTCTCCGTTGACATCGACGAAGCGGCAAGACGCGTTTATAACGACGACAAGCGCGGCGATGTTGAGAAGTACAAGTCCGTGGACGAAGCAAAGGCGAACCTTATCGCACGTGCCGAAGCCGAGGACTCGAGGTATAAGGAACTTTATGACATCAATTATTTCGACATGAACAACTACAACCTCGTTCTCGACTCAACTTACGCTTCACCCGAAGTTCTCGCAGGGATCATCGCAAAAGAGAAGGCTTCATACGAGAAAAAAGTTGCCGGCGGAACAGATCCCGCTGCCATCCCTTCGAGGATCCTCATATCTCCCGCAAGACTCCTCGGAAGCGATCACGGCTCGGTACGCAGGGATGACGACGACATTTTCGACACCGATGATGTCATCATCATAAGAGAAGGCAGCTCGCTCACTCTCGTAAAGGGCTCCGATACCGTCTGGAAGGCCATGAATTCCGGGTACGAGTTTATAACAGTTAAAGAGGCCTGATTTTCTTATAAATCCAAGCATTTCAAGATTTTATAATATGCAAAAGAGGCAGACCCCTGCCTCTTTTTTGTATCAAAGCGTATCCCAGACCTCATTATTTACTCTCACCACAGTCTCGTCGCTCCACTTCTCGTACTTCTGCGCGAAATACTCTCTCTGGCGCTCTTCGATGATCCTGATGCGCGCCGCGTTGGTCGCAGCCTCGTTCTCGGACTCGACGCAGTCGAGGATGAAGTAGGCATCGGGCGAATCAAACAGCCCCTCGATCTCACCCTTCTTCATAGAGAAGGCGATATCGGCGATCTTCTCCGAGAGTTTTTCTACCAGTGTAGTGTAATCAGCCGTAACGGTTATAGGCACGAACGTTTCGTCCGTCACCTGACTGAGCTCCGTTACATCAGGATCCGCCTTCACCCTGTCGAGATAATCAAGAGCCAGAGTCGAGCGCTCTTTAAGCTCGCTCTCGTCATACATGACCGGCTCGCCATCGTCGCCCTCGTAGTACTTGAGGATCGGGATATACTCAAGGACCATGTTTCTGACCTGCTTCTCCGTGGTGGTCGTGTCCACATTGAGTGTCAGGTACTCGTAAACCTTGAGCGCAAGCTTGTTGTCAGCATATATGGCACGAACATCCTCTTCAGTAACCCCGTACTTCGCCTTCATGGCGGGTGTGAGCTTGTCCATGTAGTCGGCGGTCATCAGGTTGATGTCCATGTTGTCTTCTTCGGTGAGTGCGATCCCGAGCTCTTCGGCCTTCGAGCAAACGATCTCGGTGTAGACAATCTGGCTGCGGATGTCGCCCTTGACAGCGTTCTTCATGGTCGTGCCCCTGGCATCGACCACATAATCCCATATCGAGCTTCCGTAGAGCCTGTCGGTCTCCTCGTATTGGGGCAGCGCGTAAAGGTACCACTTCGCGAGGTTCACAACCTTGTCTCCGACGATCAGGACCGTATCGGCCTCAAACGGGATCTCTTTGGGCTTTTCCTCCTCCTGCGCGCCGGAGCATCCTGTGAGCAGGAGCGCTAGCACAAGCAGAAGTGCGGTAATTCTATTTCTCATATAAACCTCTCTTGCAGTCATTTTCAATCATGTTTCCATGGACGAAAACTCCCTATTCGTCTTGATCGGGTATTTCTTTCTCAGGTGTTTCTTTCTCCAACATTATTTCCTTCATTACCGGCAGGAACTCAAGAAGCTCCCCGACTATGCCCGCTTTCTTCGGCTTTTGTTCTACGCCTGTAGTCTGAATTCCGATCTTCCTTGCGGCGCTTCCGCTCAGAGGTTTCTGTGTGCCGGCCTTCCCCGGGGTGAACTCGAGGTACGGAACCTTGCCCGTCCTCAGGACAAGCCTGTTCTTAAAGGCATCAAGAAGCTGCGGGAAACACTCGACCTTCAGTTTTGCCTTCGGGTAGAAGTCGATCCGCAATACCCCCTTTTTCTGCGAGATCGAGGTGATATAAACCTCATGTGCCATGCTCTTGATGAGCGCGATATCGAGGAGGTTTTCGACCGACCTTGGCGGATCCCCGTAGCGGTCCGTGAGCTCGTCCTCCATGTCGGCCCGGTCACTCTGCGAGCAGACCGAAGCGATCTTCTTGTAGGCTTCGAGCTTCTGTATCTCGTTCTTTATGTACGACGAAGGAATAAAAGCATCGATCTCGATATCGACCGAGGTATCGAAGATGTCCGTCTCGGCGTCGCCGCCCTCCTGCAGGTTACGGACGGCCTCCGAAAGGAGCTTGCAGTAGAGGTCATAACCGACGGATTCCATGTGTCCGCTCTGCTCGGCCCCGAGCAGGTTGCCGGCGCCTCGAATCTCGAGGTCCTTCATGGCGA
>JAEEQC010000121.1 GCA_016285135.1 Lachnospiraceae bacterium | reverse complement strand
TTGCGTCCTTCAGGACACCGTATGTTTCATTATCCTCCATGTACGTGTCGAACACTCCGACCACACACACTTCGTCACCCTCTGCGGGAAAATCATCGGGATACTTTTTTTCATCTGCCGGAGCGAATTCAAGCCCCTGCGCGCAACATGCGGTCGCATCCTTCACAATGCAGGCGTAATACATTTTATCCGTAGTTTCATCCAGATATGTTGCAAACTCACCGTCCGCTTTTATGGTCTTTCCGATATATCGGTCGGGATAGCTCATGATATTGTATACTTCCGCATATACCATCGTTGCCGACATCTGCGTAAGATCAATGTCTATGCCGTCTGACGATGCTGAAGACTCCGAAAGATCAAGACCGTTCCCGTCCTTCTCTTCCATCCTCAAATCATCCGAAGACAAACCGATCGCTCCGTTTTCAAAGGACGGGTCAAGCCATTCGTCTCCCTTATAGAAGATCTCTTCTCCGGAATAATCCTCCGGGTCTTTCCCGGCTTCATCTCTGCTTACCGAAGCATCCTCCTTATCGAGGTTGATTTCTGCTGCGACTTGCTGTTTTTCAGCCTCTATTCCCCTCTGAAGAGCTTCACTTACGGCAGAGAAACTGTTGTCCTTTCGTTTTGAAAGTCCTCCGTCGGCAGCACAGCCCACAAGTCCTAAGACAAGTGAGCTGCACATAACAATATACAATACCCTTTTTAAAGTCATTTTCATTCAAGATCCCTTTCCGGATACTCTTTTCTCCGGATGCGCTTTCTCTTCGGAAGGCTTTTCCTCCGAGTGTGCTATGCATTTACCGGTATAACGGTCCGGTTATTTAAGATCCGTTATACCGGGTTTATCATCCTATAATAGCTTTGTGGAAAGTCTTCTTTCCCTTTTTGATCTTAACTCCCGCCTCAAGCTGCTCCTTGCTTATGCGGTCGTTAATGGAAGTAACCTTCTCGCCGTCCACGCTCACACCGCCCTGCTCGATAAGACGACGACCTTCACTTCTTGAAGGGATGAGCGAGCATGCCTCAAGCAGCTCCATGATCGTCATGCCTTCTGCAGCCTTGTCTGCGGGGATCTGTGTGGTGGGCATGTTGCTGTCGTCTCCGCCGCCTGCGAAGAGCGCTTTTGCCGCAGCAAGAGCCTTATCGGCCTCCTCCTTGCCGTGCACGAGCTCAGTAAGCTCATGAGCGAAAATCTCCTTCATCTCGTTGATCCTCTCGCCCGGCCACTGCTCCATTTCATGGATCTGCTCAAGCGGAAGGAATGTGAGCATCTTAAGGCACTTAACAACATCTGCATCGTCGATGTTTCTCCAGTACTGGAAGAACTCGAAAGGCGATGTCTTCTCGGGATCAAGCCAAACCGCACCCTTGGCTGTCTTGCCCATCTTCTTTCCTTCACTGTTGAGAAGGAGTGTAACTGTCATCGCATATGCGTCTTTACCGGTCTTCTTACGGATAAGCTCCGTACCGCCGAGCATGTTCGACCACTGATCGTCACCGCCGAACTGCATGTTGCAGCCGTAGTGATCGTGGAGGTATAAGAAGTCGTAGGACTGCATGATCATGTAATTGAACTCAAGGAAGGAAAGTCCCTTCTCCATACGCTGCTTGTAGCACTCGGCTCTGAGCATCGTGTTGACCGAGAAGCAAGCTCCGACGTCACGAAGGAGGTCGATGTACTTGAGGTCAAGGAGCCAGTCCGCGTTGTTGACCATGATGGCCTTGTCCTCGCCGAACTCGATAAAACGCTCCATCTGCTTCTTGAAGCACTCACAGTTGTGCTTAATGGTCTCGGGAGTCATCATGGCTCTCATCTCGCTCTTACCGGTGGGATCGCCGATGTAGCCTGTCCCGCCTCCGATAAGCACAACAGGCTTGTTGCCTGCCATCTGGAGTCTCTTCATAAGGCAAAGCGCCATGAAGTGACCGACATGGAGTGAGTCGGCCGTCGGGTCGAAGCCGATATAGAATCTCGCACCTCCGTTATTGATGAGTTCCCTGATCTTGTCCTCATCCGTTACCTGCGCGATAAGTCCGCGCTCAACAAGTTCTTCGTAGATCTGCATGTTATCCTCCTCTTCTTGGGAGCCGTTTTTACCGCTCCCGATCATACGACCGGGCGAGATGTAAAGTCTTCCCGATCACTGTGAGGGAACAGAAATGACTCTGTTCCGGGTTCTTTTTAGGAACAGAAAAACATAAAATAACCCTCTGTTCCTAACTGCTTAGAAACAGAGGGCGAATTTCTCGCGGTACCACCTCTTGTTCAGACCTGCCTCACGACAGATCCCTCGTTGCGTGCCATCACACGCAGTTCGCTGTATCGGGCTCACCCGTCCGTCCCTACCGAGCAAATGCTTTTGGGGCCGGCAGCTCGGGAATGTATTCATCCGGCGCTTTCCGCGGACTCACACCAACCGTCCGCTCTCTGTGGGTAAAGCATCCTGACTACTTCTTTCCGTCATCGCCTTAAACTTTATGACGTGGATTATAACCACTGAATCAACCAAAGTCAAGCACTGATTTATCACTGCTCGTCTTTGCTTTCATCCGCTGCTGCGGGAGTAACCGAAACGTACTCGGGTGTCTTGAGAGGAGCGTCGTCCTCGTCATCTTCCATCTCGAAATCGTCAAGGTCCTCGTCTGAATCGTCATCGTCGCATCCGTCGCAAGCGATGAACTTCTTGTATGCGTAATATGCTCCTGCACCGATAGCTGCAACAAGTGCCGTTCCGGCAAGGAATTTAAAAAACTTCTTCATGGCGTACTCCTTTCGGGTTAAACGAGCCTTTTGGGATCAAAGATCTCTTTGCTCTTTGTACAGTCCATTATACAGATTTCATGAAAAAATGTAAATGCCTGTTTTTAGCCTACCGTATATGTTGCATAAGCCGAGGGCAGCTCTGCTTCGATGCCCTTGTTCGCATTGGCGTTAATGCCCTTATAACGAACAAGTATCTTACTTCCCTTGGGGAGCTTTTTCTCATTGAACTTAACCGCTTTCCCTGCCTGCTTTATGAGCTTCCAGCCCTTGCTGATGTCTACGCTCTCGCCGGGCTTAACGATCTTGTATTCGAAAGGAAGCTCCTTGGACGCATTTACAAATGTTACTGTTGTATTGGTCTTTTCGTTCCCTTTTTTGTCCTTTACAGTTTCCTGCTTAACGGTGACATCTCCGCTCTCTCCGATGCTCGGACCGGTCCTCTGTGCCTTCACCGTCACAAAACACTCAAGTGAGGCGGGCTTTGAGGATGTTGCGGCATTTCTGAACTTGATCGCCACGTTCTTGGCACCGTTCTCAACGAGCGCAGCGGGAGCGATCTCCGCAAGTGTCATGTTCTTTTTGCAGGCCTTCCATGTCGAACCCGAGCCGACAACCTGGTATTCCATCGTCTCACGTGTGTTGAAGGTGAGCTTTGAGATGTTGATCTTCACATTGGGAGCCGAAGCCTTCTTGGGGATAGTGATGAGGACCTCTTTGCAGGGTCTTGCGCCCATATCGTCGATACCGGTTCCGTTCTTGCCCGTAAGGCCTATATAGATTTTCGCGCCCTTGATCCCGAGTGCATCCACTTCCTTGCAGAAAGCGATGTTCGATGAACTGTTGGGGTTGATGTCCACTGTCTTATAATTATAGTCGCTGCTCTTGCGCCACCTGAACTGGGTCTTGTCATCGTAGCCGCTCATCTCAAACCGGCCCGTTGCCCTGTCGTACTTGGCCTTGAAAGCCACGGACTGCTTGGGGATGGTAACCTTGACAACCTTCGTTTCCTTGTCGCCCTTGAGCCAGATATCCACGTTCTTTGTCGCGTCGGCGAACTGGATATCCATGATCAGCTTGTCTTCCGAAACGGTTCCTTCCACTTCGTTCCAGGTCTTCTTGTTATCAAGAGACGAGTAGATGATCGTGTTGCCGTTTCTGATGATCTCCATCGTCAGCGCCTCGTAGTCGGTAACGCCGATCACTACAGCGGACGCCTCAGCGGCCTTCGCGCTGACCGAAAAGAGAGCAATGCCGAGCAGGCACGATAATATCGCACCTGCCAATATTCTGATCATAAATGTTTTTTTCTTCATGCCGATTCTCCTCTTGGGATGCGGCTTTCTAACCGCTTCCGTTTCTCCGTCTCACTTGTCACCGGGGCAATCTTCCTTTCGGAGGTCTTTTGCTTTTATGCAGCCGGATTGATTGTGAGGCTGAAGCCTGTGTTAAGTACGAATCCGTTGTCAAAAGTGAATGTAAGGTTAGCTGTTGTGGTTGTATCAACTTTTATCTGATTGATAACACTGTTCGAAAGATCAAGTGTAACATCGGCGCCGACCTTGTTGATGTTGGTACAAACGCTTCTTCCGTTCCATGTAACGCTTATGAGGGAAACGTCGTAGTCGCTCTTAAAGATCTTCAGTGCGATAGTCTTATCAACATGATCTACTGTCGAGGTGGTTGTAACACCGTCCTGAGTTGTTGTGACTGTGTCTGTTAATGTAAGCGTGCCCTCTGTGATCGTCCAGGAGTAAGGTCCTCCGACCACGTTTGCTGTCTCCCTGAAAGTGATCGTTGCGGCATCCTTTAAGATCTCACCGTTGCTGAGCACGATCGAGAGGTTAACGGGTGTGTTCCTGTCATCGATCCTTGTCTCCATGGCTGCTGCATCAACCTTGATGACTGCCATGGCCGTCTCTTCGTTATAGGTATTAAATGTGTTTGCATATTCTGCTGTGAAGCCGTCACCTGCGGTGAAGTCAAGTCCGTCCGCTGTGATCTTTGTGACCGTAACGGCCTCGCCTGTGAACTCTCCGCAGACACCCGAAGCGATGTATCTTGTTCCGAGGTCAAGCTTGATCCTGAAGTAAGACGAATCTCTTGTGGAACCTGCGATCCTCTCGAACGAGGTTGTGTACTCGATCTCGTCCGTATCGGGATTGTAGTTCTGCCATCCGAGCTTCTGAGCGATCTCGATCATGTCGCCGCGCTTTGTGCTGCCCGAAGGATTTGCAACCTTCGATGCGGGAAGGATGTAGAGGCCAACGCCCTTTTCATCAGTGCTCTCGAAAGCTTCGGTGCTGTCTTCAAGAGTGATGTATGCGAGCATCTTTCTTGTCCTTGCATCATTTGCGAATCCGTCAAGCTTTGCGGTCGATGTGATGGTGGTAGTGATGATGTATCTTGTATCGTCTGTGGCATCCTGTGCCGTGTTTGTTCTGACTGTGCTTCTGATCTCGTCGCTGCTGCGCTTTAATGTATCTCTGGTTGTTCCGATCGAAACGTAATCAACGAAACGGATCTCGGAAACGATGCTCTCTGTAGGAGAATAAAGCTCAAAGCTCAGGAATCCGTCGGGGTTGTTGCCGTTGCACTTGCCTGCGACTGTTGTGAGCCAGGTGAGCGATCCCGCTGCCGTCGAAACCTCGCCGGGATAGTTCACGGTGCCTACGAAGTACGCGGGTGATGCGAGTGCGTAGCCTGTCTGGCCGAGAGAAAGGTTAGCCTTTCTTCTCACATAAACGTTGCTGCCCTCCGGAACATCGTTCTTGTCACGGCTGATCGGAACGGGTGTTGTCGAGTTGATGGTCTTCCAAACGAGCTCTTCCGTGGAATCGATCGTGATGCCGTCTTCCTGGTCGCTCGTGTTTATGATGCAGTACTCGTAAGGGCTCTGCGAACTTGCGAAGGGAACTCTGATCTCAAATGTGGTCGAGCTTGTGTATGCGATCGTGATGTTTGCCTTCTGTGAATCGGTAAGATCCGTCTGAGCGGGGATCTCGATCGTTGTGATGTTCGAAACCTGCTTGGAGGCTGTTGCCTTTGTTCTGAACTGGATGTAGGAAACCTCTGTGGGGCCGCCCTGTGCGTTGACCATAGAGATCGAAGCAAGCTGTGAAAGAGGCATGTTCTCTTCCCTGGTGATGCTGATCCACTCCGAATCAAGGGGGTTGCCCTTCTCGTCCGCCATCCTGTACTGCATGTCGTTGTTTACGGAGATCGTAAGATTTGAATCATCGATCTTTATGTTGGGAGCTGCGATCTTCTTGGGGATATTGACCGACACTTCCTTGCCGGGACGTCTGCCGGGGTTATTCACGCCGGTTCCGTTCTCGCCCTTGATCCTGAAGATCACTGTAGCGCCGTATGCGCACATCGTATCAAGCTGTGCCTTGAAAGCATCGTCGCTCGGAACTGTTGTCCACTCGATACCGTCTCTCTTTCTCCACTCAACCGTTCCGGTCTCGCCTGTGAAATCAACGCGTCCGGTCGATGTGTTGTAGGAAGCTCGCAGGCCTGCCGTCTGTCTGGGGATAATGATGCTGACCGGCTCACTCGAAACATCACCCTTAAGAGAAAGGGTGTAATCCTTCGCGGTGCTGATCCACGAAATGTCCATCGTAACGGTGTTGTCGTATGCCTTCTCAAGCGGGATGGCTTCCCACTTCTTTGCCTTGGCATCCGAGATAAGGAGCAGGTTGTCGCTTGCCGAGAGCTGTACTGTGATCGTGCTCGAAGAGTAATCAACTTCCTTGACACTTACAGATCCGGCTGCCTGAGCCTTTACGGCTCCGACCATGATCAGTACGGCAACAAAAACAGCCGGCAGTACACCAAGGAACCGCAGGCTGCGAGTGATTCTGTTCTTATCGTTCTTAACTGTTCTCTTCATCATTTCATATCCCCTTAACAAATCGCTGATGACAGTTTTTCAAATCTTATACTTAATATATCGGACATTTCGGGGATGACTTTAGACTTTTGCAGTCTTTTTCTGAGAAGTTTTTCGCAGGATCTTGTTTTTGTTCTTGTCGGGCGAGTGTAGCACAGACTTCGTTCTTTGTTTTTTGGCGGGTAAATGGTTTTTTCACAGACCTCGTTCTTTGATCTTGCTTATCAAGCACAATTTACGCAGTGGGAGTCAAGTGTAATTTACACTGTGGGTTGACTGTTTGGCGGCAAAAGAATAAAGTAATAAAACAGAAAGGACTCGAAAGGGGTGACGTACCCCGTCGGTCCT
>JAEEQC010000120.1 GCA_016285135.1 Lachnospiraceae bacterium | reverse complement strand
CCGTCGCACATTACCGTTCCTGAAGCATCTGATGCCCCGCGAATAGGTAAGTTCACTCGATGCGAGCGCCCTTATGATCTGTCTGTTGAGCTGTATCATGATTTCACGCCTTTCCCCTGAGAAGACACCCGACCGAAACCGGCCCGTCAAAAGCCACCGTGATGATCTGCCCTGCATGCGGACAGCTCTCCATCGCGGTACCGTCCTCCGCGGTGATCGAAAGCACTTTGACGAACCTTTCCCTGACCGGTCCGGGTTCAAGCACTTCAAGCGTGTCGCCCACGCAGAATTTGTTCTTCTGGGTGATAACACCCGTATGATCCGTCTCGCCGTTTCTTTCTACAGTTCCGTAGTAAACGTACTCTTTTACATACGTGCTGTCCTCATAGACCATCGCCTGTGCCGGAGGCTTTCCGTAGTAGAATCCCGTGTAGAACCTCCTGTTGGTGCACTTGCCTACCTCCTCGAGGTAGGTCTTTCTGTTCCTGTCGTAGAGAGCGGGGTCGGTAAAATAGTCATCTATCGCGTTCCTGTAGGCTCTCGTCACAGTAGCCACATAAAGCGCACTCTTCATCCTGCCTTCGCACTTGTAGGACGTGATCCCCGCATTCACAAGGTCATCGATATGATCTACCATGCACAGATCCTTGGAGTTAAAGATAAATGTTCCGCGGTCGTTCTCTTCGACCGGCATGTATTCACCGGGTCTTGTCTCCTCGACGAGGTGATATCTCCACCTGCAGGGGTGAGTGCACTCACCGAGGTTGGCGTCCCTGCCGGTAAGGTAATTGCTGAGCAGACATCTGCCCGAATAAGAGATACACATTGCTCCGTGAACAAAGCTCTCGATCTCCATGTCCTCGGGGATGTTGTCCCTTAGTTCCCTGATCTCCTCAAGAGAAAGCTCTCTTGCCGAAACGACCCTCTTTGCTCCCTGCTCGTACCAGAAACGGTACGTGAGATAATTGGTGTTGTTGGCCTGGGTGCTGATATGACGCTCAAGCGAAGGAGCGTACTCACGTGCAAGCGAGAAGACTCCGGGATCGGAGATGATGAGTCCGTCGGGAGCGATCCGTTCGAGCTCAGCAAGATACTTTTTCATCTCTTCGAGATCACCGTTATGGGCGGTGATATTGACCGTCACGTAGACCTTTCTGCCCCTTTCGTGGGCGTACGCGATGCCTTCGATCATATCGTCGCGCGAAAAGTTGACCGCCTTGGCACGAAGACTGAATATGTCTCCGCCTATATAAACGGCATCTGCTCCGAAATCGACAGCGGTTTTAAGAACAGGCAGACTGCCTGCGGGCATAAGAAGCTCAGGTTTTTGACGTCCCTGCAGATTCGATCCGGTCTTTTGCTGTTCTTTCATCTTTCCATCGATCTCCTGTTATTGTTTGTAAGTGAGTGCCGCGCCGTCCCCGACCGGAACGATCACAGTCACCAGTCCTTCCGTGTGCGTCAGTTCGTGAAGGAACTCCCTCATCCTCTCGTGGATGGTTCTGTCCCGCCTCTCGATCCCGAAGCGCGACTCCGCGATCGTGCCTTCGAGGAGGACATTGTCCGTCAGGATCAGTCCCCCGGGTGCGAGCAGCCTCCTGCAGTCCGAGAAGAAGCTGCTGTACTGTCCCTTCGCCGCATCAAGGAAGATAAAGTCGTAGGGTCCTTTAAGTCCCCCAAGCACCTCAAGCGCATCGCCCTCAATGAGCGTGATCCCGCTTCCGTCAAGGTTCTTGCGGGCCTCTTTGAGCCTCATCTCAACCTTCTCGACAGTGGTTATCTGCGCTTCCGGCACAACGGAATGCATAAACAAAGCCGAGAAGCCGACAGCCGTCCCGATTTCAAGGATGGTTTTCGGCTTCTCTTTCAAAAGTACAAATCTGATGAATTCGAGCATGTCGTCCCTGATGATCGGAACATGCTCCTGTCGCGCCTTTACTCTCAGTTTTTCAAGCGCGGGCGGGATGTCATGCGCCAGTGAGGCGAGGTATCCCGTGACTGATTCGTTTACGATCATTAATTGTCCCCTTAAATCTGTGAATCAACCTCTTCAACAGTCTTTTCCTCATCGACCGAGTTGGAGTATGTCGAGATGACCTTAAGTATGTCGTTGTAGGACATGGATGTGTTAAGCACGAAGGTTCCGGGCATGATCTCGTACTCCTTGAGCTTAAGCTTCAGGTAGAACGAGTACTTGTCGGGGATGAGCTTGGCATCCTCAAGCTTGCTGGCGATGTTCATGGTCGACTCGCCCTTAAGGATTGTAACCCTCACGTCACGTCCGCCGAACTCGTCCATCGGCTCGTTACCGAACACTCTGTAGGTGACATCGTAGCTCTTCTCCGCGAATTCGGTGATCTTGTTGAAGACAAACACGTAGAATATAACGTTTATGCCCACGATCAGGATCGTCAGCGAAAAACGCGTGAGAAGCTTCATGATAAAGGAACTCTTACTCTTTTTCAAATCAAACCTCCATGATGATCGGCAGTATCATGGGACTGCGTCTCATCTTCTTCCAAAGATAGTCACTCAGATCATCCTTAAATCTGTTCTTTATCTTGCTCCAGTCGGCAAGCTGGTTTTCGATACAGTAATCAAGCGTGTTGTTGCAGACTTCGGTAAGTTCCGCAAGCAGTTCCTCGGACTCACGCACATATACGAATCCGCGTGTGATGATATCGGGGCCCGAAACCACGAGTCCCGTCTCGCTTTCGATCGACATCGCAACAACGATCAGACCGTTCTCGGAAAGCATGTGTCTGTCGCGAAGGACCACATTACCGACATCACCAACGCCGAGTCCGTCAACATACAGGCTCCCGGCGGGTACGCTTCCTTTGACGGCCGCACTCTCACTGTTCATCTCGAGGCAGTCACCCGAACGCAGGATAAAGACATTTTCCTTGGGGATACCAAGTGACTGACAGAGCTCGCTGTGAGCCTGCAGGTGCCTGTACTCTCCGTGGACCGGGATGGCATAACGCGGTTTTGTGAGCGTGTAGATGAGCTTTATCTCTTCCTGACACGCATGCCCCGAAACGTGAGCGTCCTGATATATGACCTTGGCTCCCTTCATCGAGAGCTCGTTGATAACCTTCGAAATGCTCTTCTCGTTGCCGGGGATCGGTGACGAGCTGAAGATAACGACATCACCCGGTTGCAGAGTGATCTTCTTATGGATGTTGCCGGCGATCCTCGAAAGAGCCGCCATAGACTCACCCTGGCTGCCCGTGGTGATGATGACTGTCTTCTCCTCAGGGTAGCTCTTTATATTCTCGATCGGAATGATCGTGTCCTCGTTGTACTTGAGGTACCCGAGTTCCGAAGCCGTCTTGATGACGTTGACCATGCTTCGGCCTTCGATAACGACCTTCCTGCCGAACTTCTCGGCGCTGTTGATGATCTGCTGGACTCTGTCGACATTCGATGAGAATGTCGCAACGATGATCCTGCGCGATGTATGCTCCGCAAAAACACTGTCGAATGTCTTGCCGACAGTCTTCTCGGACATCGTGAATCCTGTCCTCATAACGTTCGTCGAATCACAGATGAGTGCAAGCACACCCTTCTTTCCGAGTTCGGCCAGTCTCGCCAGATCGATCGTATCACCATAGACCGGTGTGTAATCGATCTTAAAGTCACCGGTATGGACGATCACGCCGGCGGGTGTATGTATTGCAAGCGCGGCCGCATCGGCAATGCTGTGATTTGTCCTGATGAACTCGACCCTGATCTTTCCGAGAACAACGCTCTGCCCGTAGACAACAGTCTTGAGCTTGACCTTCTTGGGGATCTCGAATTCCTTGAATTTGTTCTCTATGAGGCCGATCGTAAGTCTTGTGGCATAAACGGGCACAGGCAGCTTGGGGAGGATGTAGGGAAGTGCCCCTATATGATCCTCATGTCCGTGCGTGATCACAAAACCCTTTACTTTTTCGATATTGTCCGTGAGGTATGTGACATCGGGCACTACAAGGTCGATACCGAGCATGTCATCCTCAGGGAATGCTATTCCGCAATCAACGACCACGATAGTATCCTCGTACTCGATGGCCGTAATGTTCATCCCGATCTGCTCAAGTCCGCCGAGCGGGATGACTTTGACTTTATTCTTTTCTTCCACTTTTACTCCTCTAACTTATCAACGACGATATCCATCTCACCGTCAAGGACCTCGTTAAAAAGTCCCGTAACGGCTGCGAGCTCGTCATCATCCTCAACCATTTCGTAGGATGCTTCTGTTTTGTCTTCTGATTTAACTTCTCTGAGGACGTAAGCCACTTCGTCCTCATCCTTTTCGTCGGCCGTAACAAGAAGATATGTTTCTCCCGAAAGCCGCGCTTCTTCGATAACGGTGAATTCCACGTTCTCACCGTCATCTGTTGTAAACATGATAGTATTGTCCATTTTTTCTCATGATTCCTTTCGTATTACATGCGAAAATGAGCAGGATGACTCCTACTCTCTTTCATTTCTCTGTCAAAATCAACCACGTAAAAGGGCCTGTGTGTCAAGATAGCTCTGAAGTATGATCGCCGCTGCGATCTTGTCGACCACTTTCCCTTTTTCTTCGTAATTAAGACCCGCCTCATCAAGGATACGGGTTGCCTGAACCGTAGTGAGACGCTCGTCCCAGAGTATCGTTTCCTTGCCTGTGCGCCGACTCACGCTTTCGGCGAACTCACGGCAGGCCACGGTCCTTTCGCTTTCGGTATCGTCAAGCTTCTTGGGAAGACCGACCACGATCTTCTCAACCTCGTACTGCATGCAAAGCTCTTCGATCGCAGCAAATGTCTGACGAAGCTTGTTCTCATGCTTGCGTCTTATGGTGGTGACGGGCTGCGCTGTTATCAAAAGCTCGTCACTTATTGCGACACCACAGGTCATGCCGCCAAAATCAAGTCCCATAATTCTCATTTTACAGACTCCGAACTCCTAATCGGCGGTTTCATCAAACATGTCTTTCGAACAGTTCTCAGTTACCGAAATTGTTCTTGATGTACTCCCTGAGGAGTTCCTCGATGATCTCGTCACGCTCAACGCGCATGATCTGGCTTCTCGCACCGTTATGGCTTGTGATGTAGGTGGGATCTCCCGACATGATATAACCGACGATCTGGCTGACGGGATTATAGCCCTTCTCCGTAAGTGCGATATAAACACTGTCGATCGTGCTCTTAACGACCTTGTCCTGCTCTTTTGCAGGCTTGAAATACTGAGTATCCGTACTAACTCCGTTCTGCATGACTTTCCTCATTTCCGGCGAAACGCCAATACAATATCATCTTATTATACCCCGAACCTCAGGGATTTACAAGTGCATTCCCGTTCAATACACAATCGGCGACCTCATCAAAGCGTACTTTTGTGATGGTATTCGGGGTCAGAGCGAACCTGCCCGAGTATGCCTCAACCTCGCAGTAGCGCGTCGTAAGCCCACGCGCATAATACTTTCCGTCGCGCTCAACAACACGCTCCACCAGAACATCCTGCTCTTCTCCCAGAAAGGATTTGAGATACCTTGTGTGCATAAACGTGTCGAGATCTATGAGCCTGTCGCTCCGCGCGGCACTCACCTCGGCAGGCACCTGATCCTTCATGGTCGCCGCGGGAGTTCCCTTCCTCTTTGAATATCTGAAGACATGCATCTTGGCGAAGCCGATCACTTCAAGGTTGTTGATCGAGTCCTCGAATTCCTCGTCGGTCTCACCGGGGAATCCGGCTATTATGTCCGTTGTGATCGCGGGTCTGTCAAAGACATCCCTGAGTATCTCTACCCTCTGTGCATACTCTTCGATCGTGTAGTGCCTGTTCATCCTCTTGAGGACGCTGTTGCACCCGTTCTGGAGAGAAAGATGGAACTGCGGGCAGAACTCCTTTATTCCGGCAAGTTCCTGTGCAAACTCAGCCGTGATGATCCTCGGTTCAAGGCTTCCGAGCCTTATTCTTTCGATCCCCGGAACTCGGGAGGCGGCCCTCACAAGTTCAAGAAGCGGCCCGTGCTCAAAGCCCTTGCTCTTCTCGTAGTCAGCCTGTCCGTATGAAGAAAGATGGATACCGGTCAGCACGACCTCTTGGTAGCCTGCTGCAGCAAGAGCCGTGATCTCTTCTATTGTGTCCTCGATGCTCCTTGAGCGTACTCTTCCCCTCACATAAGGGATGATGCAATAAGTACAGAACTGATTACACCCGTCCTCGACCTTTATGAATGCCCTGGTTTTGTCGCTGAAACCGTCGATCCTGAGGTCCATGTACTTTTTGTCTGTTTTAAGATCCGAAACAAGTTCCACCGATCTTTCACGACCGGCAAACCACGCTTCTATAGATCCTATGATCTCGTCCTTACGGTTGCTGCCGATCACGATCACACGGTCTTCCCCGTCAAACACCGAGCTTCCGGCTGCCTGCGCGTAGCAGCCCGTAACAACGACAAGAGCTTCCGCATCAAGCTTCATGGCGCGGTGCACCGACTGTCTCGATTTTTTGTCGGCGATACCCGTCACGGAACAGGTATTGATAACGTAAATATCGGCACGCTCGTTGTCATCCACGATGACCGCACCTTTTTCTTCAAGCATTTTTCTGATCGCCTGGGTTTCATAGGCATTGACCTTGCACCCGAGCGAGCATAACGCCGCTCTCTTCCCGTAAAGTACACCGGGCGTGTCATTCATCTCTTTTTCCTCACATTTCTCGTATTTCAAAAAAGTTAATAGTGCATTTCTGACAATCTTTTGCCATCAAAACAGTCTGTTTTCGGGACTGTTTACTCTTGACAAAAAACCAGTAACCTTTATACTGTACTCATAAATACCAATACTTGATGTAAAGGAGTGTGATTTTATGAAGACAGTAAAGATTAATCTCAACTCAATCGATGCGGTAAAGTCATTTGTTAATGCCGTTACGAAATTTGATTCAGACTTTGACCTGGTTTCAGGCAGATATGTTATCGACGCTAAATCAATCATGGGTATCTTCAGCCTTGATCTTTCAAAGCCGATCGACCTTAACATCCATGCATCCGATAACATCGACGACATCCTCGCTGCTCTTAAGCCCTACATCGTTTGATGAGCTTTTAGCGCACAGGAACGCATTTTATTGAGAACATGAGCAGTACGCCACCCGGCGTGCTGCTCTTTTTCATCCGTCTTTTCAGGATTTTTCCGGTTCCATGTAAGGCGTTCCCTTGTCATAGATCCGACTGCTCGTAACGTTT
>JAEEQC010000119.1 GCA_016285135.1 Lachnospiraceae bacterium | reverse complement strand
GGAGACAACGGTGTTTGGACCATATTCGTTTATCTGTGCGGAACAGACCTTGAAAGCAGCGGACAGGGCTCGGCTACGAGTGACGTTGCTCAGATGCTCGAATCCGAGGGCAGCGACAATGTGAGATTTGTTATCCAGACCGGCGGAACCAGTGAATGGGAGAACGAGATGTTCACCGTCGGAAAGGCTGAGCGTTACGTTGTTCAGAACGGCGACATCAACCTTGTTGATTCCGTTGAACTGACAAACATGGGTGATGCCGATACACTTGCTTCGTTCCTTAAGTGGGGTGTTTCGAATTACGCTTCCGAGAAGATGGGTCTCGTATTCTGGGATCACGGCGGAGGAAGTATCACCGGTGTGTGCGTGGATGAACTTTTCAACTGCGATACTCTTTACCTGAGCGAGATCAACTCGGCTCTTTCATCGGTATTCTCGGAGATGACCGACAAGTTCGAGTTCATCGGATTTGACTGCTGTCTGATGGGTACTGCCGAGACGGCAAACATTCTTACAACATATGCGAGATACATGTACGGCTCACAGGAGACCGAGCCCGGTTCGGGCTGGAACTATACAGCGATCAGCGATTATCTTGTTTCGAATCCTTCGGCAAACGGTGCCGAGCTCGGAAAGGTAGTTGCGGACAGTTTCTACGACGAGTGCAAGGAGTGCGACCAGGAGAACGAGTGCACACTCACGATCGTCGATCTTTCGAAGTTTGATAATTTCCTTGTTGAATTTAACGATTATGCTTCACGTCTTTATGAGGCATGTCAGAACAGTGATGCTCTCGGCGCTATCGTAAGATGTATCAACAAGGCTGAGAACTTCGGCGGTAATAACAAGAGCGAGGGTTACACGAACATGGTCGATATCGGCGGTATCGTAGAAGCCTGCACCGACTATGCGGAACCCGGAAACGTGCTCAGTGCGCTTAAGGGATGTATCTCATACAATAAGAACGGAGCGAACCACAGGAATGCTTCGGGCCTTTCGGTTTATTACCCTCTTCAGGTTCAGGGTTCGAACGAGCTTAAAGTGTTCTCGGGAATAGCGATCAGCCCGTACTACATCTCGATCGCGGACATGGTCGCAAACGGCTACACCGACAACGGCTACAGCAACGAAGTCTTCTTTACGGATGACGGCGACTGGAGCAACTACGACTGCGGAAACGATTACTTTGACGATGATTATTTCGATTACGCAGACGAAGAGAGCGACGAAGAGAGCACGCTTATCACATTTGAACAGGCTCCTTATGTGGACGAAGACGGAATGTACTGCTTCAAGCTTGACGAGAACGGTCTTGAATGGGCTGTAAGCGTAAGCGCTATGATCGCACTCGATATCGACGGAGAAACGTTTGTGCTTCTCGGTGAGACTGCAGATGTTAACGGAGACTGGGAAACCGGTGACTTCTACGACGGATTTGACGGTTACTGGTACTCGCTTCCCGACGGAAATCTGCTCTCTGCTTACCTTGTTGCATACAGTGATGACGGAGAAAGAGCAATCTATACATCTCCCGTCATTGTAAACGGAGAGAGTACCAACCTCAGATTCTGTGTTGACGCAAGCGGCAACATTGAGATCGAAGGAACATGGGACGGTATCGATGATAACGGTATGGCTGCCAGAGAGATCAAGAAGCTCAAAGACGGAGACATTATCGTTCCCATCTATTATCTCGAAGATGACTCGGAGTTTGAGGGCGATGAGTACGAATGGAGCGACGGAGATGAGATCATAAGAGCAAGTCTCCCCGAGGGTGATTATTATTACTCGTTCTTTGTTGATGATGCATATGGCGACTATTACTCGAGCGACTATGTGATCTTCAATATTGATGAGAACGGTGAGATCAGTTTCTCGGACGACGGATCGTTCGGTGACTACGGTGACGGCGATTACGGTTATGACGATTATGACTACGATGACTACGATTACGATGATAGTGATTACGGTTTTTAAGCAGGATAAAGGGCATGATCTGAGTGTCGAAGACGTCTAAACTCAAAATTCAAAACATGATCGGATTACAGAGAGGGATTCCCGGGATAAACCGGGAGTCCCTCTTTTTTACTACGCGTTCACAAAAAGCAAACAACAACAAGAAAAATAACAAATAAACGATTTGAAAGTAATTTAGCGAATGAAAACTGTGGAAAAATCCAAAAACTATAAAATGTGTTGCAATAAACGACAAAAACTATTATACTGTTATTTGAATTATGATTTTATAGTACAAGGGGTGCTTAATGGCAAATACGACTCAAAAACTCAAGATGCTCATTGTCGATGACGCTTTTACGAACAGAATCCTTCTGAGTGAAGCGTTTGATGATGATTTCGAGATCTTCATGGCTGAAAACGGAGAAGTGGCGCTTGACCTGCTTCATAAGAACAAGGACATGGCTATCGTGCTCCTTGACCTTATCATGCCGATCATCGACGGATTTTCGGTACTTCAGGCTATGATCGAGGACTCGGAGCTTTGTGAGATACCCGTTGTGGTTGTTACCTCGGCGGATGAGATCGAGAACCAGGTCCGTGCGTTCGATCTGGGCGCTGCCGATATTCTTACCAAACCCCTCAATATCCAGCTTATCAGGCACAGGATCCGTAACATCATCGCCCGCAGCTCCCAGAAGCTCGTTACCGATGACAACAGAGTCCCTGTCTTCAGGAGATTTCTTTCCGAGCAGGTTCACGATTCCAAGACGGGTCTTTTTAACCGCAATTCATTCTGCAAGAAAACAAGAGAAGTCATCGACAACAACCCGAAGACGAAGTTCGTCATCTTCAGGATAGACATTGACGGCTTCAAAGTCATAAACGACGTGTACGGCATTACTGAGGGTGATCGTTGCCTTTCCGAGATGGCGAGGATGTTCAAGGGATTTGACTCCGATCAGACGGTTTTCGGTCGCTGGGAAGCCGATCATTACGTCGGATGTATGCCCATGGAGGATTTTAACAGGCATAACGTGGCCAACACCCTTACAAGCCCAATTAATGACTCGAAATTCGAATTCGATGTTACAAGGCGTATGGGAGTCTACACCGTCGAAAACAGGGATCTTGATATCAGTCTTATGTGCGACAGAGCGCTTCTTGCTCTCAAGAGCATCAAGGGCAAGTATGAGAGCCGCGTAGCCTACTACAGCGAGGACATGCGTCAGGAGCTCATCGAGAGCCAGCAGATAGTCAACGAGATGAACACAGCCCTTGACGAGGGTCAGTTCATCATCTACATACAGCCCCAGTTTAACTACACAACCAACAGACTTCACGGCGGTGAGGCTCTTGTGAGATGGAAGCATCCCTCAAAGGGCATAATCATGCCGGGCAAGTTTGTACCCATATTTGAAAAGAACGGCTTTATCACGCACCTCGATCAGTTCGTCTGGGAAGAAGTGTGCAAGCTTCAGCGCAAGTGGCTCGATGAGGACCGTGAGGTTGTGCCTGTGTCGGTGAACGTTTCGAGAACCGATATCGCCAGCCTGAGGCTTGTGGACCATTTTGTGAAGCTGGTCGGCAAGTACGATCTTCCGACAGAACTGCTCAGGATCGAGATCACGGAGTCCGCGTACATGGACAACCCTTCTCAGATGATCGAGACGGTCAGCAGGCTTCGTGAGGCAGGCTTCAGCGTTGAGATGGACGACTTCGGAAGCGGTTACTCGTCCCTTAACACACTTAAGGATGTTACCGTTGACATGCTCAAGCTCGACATGAAATTCATCGAGGGCGGTAAGAATGCCGAAAGAGGCGGAAGTATCTTAAGCTCAGTTATCAGGATGACCAACAGGCTTAACCTTGCTGTGCTCGCAGAGGGAGTTGAAACCAAGGAACAGGCCGAATATCTGAAGAGTGTCGGATGTATCTACATGCAGGGCTTCTACTTTGCACGTCCCATGCCCGTGGGCGACTTCGAGAAGATCCTCACCGGCCGGGAGCATGAGCTACCGATCACCGGCATCGATCCTTACAGTGAGGACGGAACTGTGGACTTCCTCAACGCTTCCGTTCAGAGCACGCTTATATTCAACAGTTTCGTGGGCGGTGCTGCGATCATAGGATTTGACGACGGTGAAGTAGAGGCGCTCCGTGTTAATGAGAGATTTTTCGATGCTATAGGAGCCGACCGTGACAAGTTTAATGAAGGTAAGTTCGGGATCCTCGACGGACTTGACGATGAGAACAAGATGAAGCTCATCGATACATTCGAGTCGGCAGCCAGAGACAATGAAGAGAAGAGCTGTGAAGTCATGTTCGTCAGGGAAAAGGGCGAAGAGGTCTATGTCTGCTTCCGTGTGAGATGTCTTGAGACCAGTGGTGATAAACATTTGTTCTATACCATGGTAGACAATATCACCGAGAGAGTTCAGCTCGTCAAAAACAATACGCGTCTTACCAACAAGCTTATTGATATCATGAACAAGGTTCCTGCGGGGATCGTCGATCTGGAGGTTGTTGGGAATGACCTTCACCTCCTGTATCATAACAGTTATATGCCCGAGGTCTGCGGATATACGCAAGAAGAGTACGACAGGGTTGTTATGCCGGATCTTTCAAAGACGATCCATCCCGATGACTGGAGCGTGATCCAGGGCGCCATCAAGCTCGCCAACGAGGAGAAGCCCAGAAAGGCATCCGTCAGGTACAGACATCGGACTGCCGACGGCTCTTACAGGTGGATCGAAGCTCAGTTTGCAGTTACGCATGTTATCAGTGGAAGACTTTACGTAACCGCTCTTGTTGAGGATGTTGAAGATATGGTTGCGACCGAGACAAGGCTCGCGATCCAGGAGAAGCGCTACGACAGGCAGCGAACGCTTATGGACTCCGTTTTCTCGGATATCCCTTGCCCGGTTATGCAGTTCTATCACAGCGACAAAGATGATGCGTATCTGCTTGTCAACTGCAATGATGCTGCTTTCAGCCTCTTTGGGTACAGCGACATGGATGAGTTCAAAAAAGACATCAACGGCAAGAAGAAATCTTTTGTTGAGGATGAGAACGAAGCTTTCTTTAAGGCGGTAGATGATCTGACCGCCGGAAAGATCGAGAAGTACGAAGCCGATGTTGTCTTTAAGAGACGCGACGGTTCGGAAAAGAAGTGTAAGGATCTTTTGTCGAGGATCGTACACGAAGACCAGATATTCATTCAGCACATCATTACGGAATAAGACAGAAGAGAGCCGGCGACATCCGTCGGCTTTCCTGATGTTTGCAGCATGTGAAATGTATGAATATAAAATACAAGATTGGTGAATTGTATGTACAATAGGCGATATTTCGAAATAAATAATGATAAATTATAATATATTTTCAAAATATGCTTGACAATTTAAAAACACGGGCGTATAATTCGAGTATACCAATCAGAAAGGTAGACAAAATCTTTTTAGGAGGTACGGTCCAACAAAAACATAAGTAGGTCGTAGTCGACCAATCCTCGGAACTATACTTACAGAAGGAGGTACATTCCAAAGGATACTTAAGTTAAGGTCATAAGACCGGGGGTCAAAGCTCTGGGAGACCCGGAAAATCTGAACAAGGAGGTACGGTCCCAAGGAAATGCTTGCATGATCGTAGTTGATCAAAATCCGGAACTATAATTACAGAAGGAGGTACGGTCCAAAGGAGACTTAAATCTATTATGAACTATATAGGATGAGGGCATCGGTGGAAAGAAGAGACCGATGCCCGTTCGCTTTATATAGATTGGCACTATGCAGTTTTGAGAATTCTTTCCAAGGATTCTCGAGGAGGCTTTTTATGGCAGGACTTGATATAAGTTCAATGGATCCCTATTCAATACCGGATCTGTCGGTTGCGATGAGCACAGTCAAAGTTCAGAACCGGGTCGCTGAGTCTGTGATGGCTAAGACACTTGATGTTACCGAACAGGGTGGACAGGCGCTCATCGACATGATGCGTTCTTCTATGGAAAGGTCGGTCAACCCGGCTGTCGGAGGGAATGTGGATGTCAGAGTTTGAAAAGAGAATAGGAGTTCAGCTGATCGATCGGTCGAAATGCGGGTCTTAGGACAGGCGTTTCGATCGATTAATTTTCTGAAAATTTCGGAACAAAAAAGACAATTTAAACAGTTGACAATCTGAGGGTCGCACTGTATAATCGAACTTGCGTGTTGAGGGAAACAAAGTTTTCCAAAAGACATGCAGAGCTGAATAATGCGCGAGTGGTACAGTGGTAGTACGTCGCCTTGCCAAGGCGAAGATCGCGGGTTCGATCCCCGTCTCGCGCTCGTCCTAAGAAGAGCGGAAACGTTGAAAAATCAATGTTTCCGTTCTTTCATTTTGCTCGAAATTTTGGGGACAAATGGTGAAAATTTGGGGACAGGCCGTTTAGAATCCTTTTTTCGTCGAACCTGACAATGTTTCCGGCAATGTTCGGATCGGTGTCCTCTGAACCATGATGTGAACTTAACGCCTGTGTAAGTACATCGTACGTCTCTTTTTCCGTCAACGGATTATATATATATCCGTAAGTGGTAGAAAGAGAAGAGTGCCCGAGTTGCTCTCGTATGAAATCGATAGGTACTCCATTGGCGTTACAAATACTTGCATAAGTCTTACGAAGCTTATGAGAACTCTTGGTTTTAAGACCATTCCGTTCGGCATACTTTTCCAGCACATAATTGATCTGCCTTGAAGTGAGACGCTCTCCGTTCCTCATGAAGATATAATCGCCTTCACGGGGAAGTTTTCCGAGTATCTCTAGTGCTTCGGGAATCAAATAAACAAACCTGTCTGTGTGAGTCTTTGTATGTTCTTCGATATGGACTGTGTTGTCCCGTTGGTCTCTGACCTCTTCCCGTGTTACATGGATCTGGATACCTTCTATATCGTCCCACATGAGGGCTACAAGCTCTCCGACACGCAAACCCATAAGAAAGTTCACCCTCACAGCCATAAAGGCCGTATCACCCGTTTCGGCGTACTTACTGTCAAGATACTCATTGATGGCCGATATCTCCTCTGTGTTATAGGTCTGAGTTTTACCGGTCTTCTTGATGATCTGACGAAACTTTACCGTGATACGGATGTTGTTAATTGGATTTTCGGGCAGGTATTTCATCCTTCTGGCAAATTCGAACATGCCGTTCAGGATGGTTTTTACGTTTACCCATTCCTTGTTTGTTAAGTTGAACTCTTTCACAATCCGGTTGCATTCTGTTTCAAAATCCAGTTCGTTTATTTTGCAGAAAGCCATCTTGTCA
>JAEEQC010000118.1 GCA_016285135.1 Lachnospiraceae bacterium | reverse complement strand
CTCTCTATGCGGTTGATTCAACACCCAAGATTCTTTTTGCGTACACAGTTGAAGATATATGGTCTTCGTAAAGCTCTTCTGATCGCAAAAACCCGCCGGGCGCTACCAACACACCGGCGGGTTAATTCTGTCGGATACGAGTATCCTCCAAATAAGCACTTATATTTTATATGAATAACACATTTATGTCAATTCAAGATAGTATCGTTAGCGTTTATCCGCCCACGCTTATATGCATCAAAATGTTTATTTAAACAGTTCCTTGATCCTGCGTGCTGCCTCGGTTGTGTCCTCCACACTTCCGAAGGATGAGAAGCGGAAGTAGCCCTCGCCGCAGGCACCGAAGCCCTCGCCGGGCGTTCCGACAACCTGAATCTTATTGAGCAGGAGATCGAAGAGTTCCCAGCTCTTCAAGCCATTCGGGCACTGCATCCAGACGTAAGGTGCGTTCTTGCCGCCCGTGTACCAGATGCCGAGCTCGTCGAGAGTGTCGGTGAGGATCCTTGCGTTATTCTTGTAATAGCGGATGTTCTCCATGATCTGACGGCGTCCCTCGGGTGTGAAGACTGCCGCGCCGCCGCGCTGGATGATGTAGGAAACTCCGTTTGTCTTCGTTGTTCTGTTACGTACCCACATGTCATTGAAACGCATGCCGTTACGAACAAGGTCCTTCGGGATCACCGTGTAGCCGAGTCTTGTGCCCGTGAAGCCCGCGGTCTTTGAAAGCGAGCAGATCTCGATCGCACAGGTCTTTGCTCCCTCGATCTCAAAAATGCTGCGAGGAAGCGAGTCGTCCTCGATAAATGCCTCATATGCGGCATCAAAGAGGATCACGCTCTCATGAGCGTTCGCAAAATCAACCCAATTCTTAAGCTGTGCTTTGCTGAAAACCGCACCCGTGGGGTTGTTGGGCGAGCAGATATAGAGGATGTCCGCAACCGCATCCTCCGAAGGATCGGGAAGGAATCCGTTCTCACGTCCCGCAGGAAGGTGAACTATCTTCCTGCCGGCAATGATATTTGCATCCACATATGCGGGATACGCAGGCTCGATAACGAGCGCGCTGTTCTCCCTGTCAAAGAGGTCGAGGATGTCTCCGAGCTCATCGCTCGCACCGCTTGATACGAACACTTCGTCGTCGGCAAGATTGATGCCTCTTGAGCGGTAGTAATTCGCGATAGTCTCCCTCAGGAAAGGAGCGCCGGGCTCGGGCATATAACCGTGAAAGGTGTCCGCACCCGCCTGGTCGTCAACTGCTCCGTGGAGTGCCTTGATGACCTCGTCGCAGAGGGGACGCGACACATCGCCGATACCCATGCGGTAGAGGTGCGTGCCTTCGTGCTCGGCAAGATACGCCTTGATCTTCTGGGAGATGTTATAAAACAGATACGAATCCTTTAAATCTGCATAATGCATGTTGGGTTTTGTCATTTTTATCACTCTTTCTGCTTCTCACATAGCCACATCAGCCTCATAAACTGTCGCTGCGGGGCCTGTCATCCTTGTGCTCATATCGGGCTCGATCGTGATCTTTAAGGTTCCGCCGTCAAGATCGACAGCGACGGGCTCCGAGAACTTGCAGAGGCCTCTGCTCACCGATGCCGCTGCGCTGGCGCATGCTCCGGTTCCGCAGGCCATAGTGATGCCGCTGCCGCGTTCCCAGACGCGCATACGGATCCTGCCCTCTCCAACCTTCTGCACGAACTCAACGTTCGTTCCACCGGGGAATCTGTCGGCCTTCTCGAGTGCCGCACCGAGTGTGGTGAGCGGTGCGTTCTCGGCATCATCCGTAAAGATGACGATATGCGGATTGCCCACATTTACAGGCACGTACTTAACCTTTTGGCCGAGGATTTCGATCTCCTCGTCTTCGCCTACGATCACGCTGCCCATGTCGACCGTGACTGACCTTACTCTTCCGTTCGCCGTCTCGAGTGCGAGCGTCTTGATGCCCGAAAGCGTCTCGACAGTGATACGGCTCTTGTCGGTGTATCCTTTATCATAGACATACTTGCCGACACACCTGATGCCGTTGCCGCACATCTTCGCCTCGCTGCCGTCAGCGTTAAATATCCTCATCCTGAAATCGGCAAGTTCCGAGGGGCTGATGTAGATCATGCCGTCCGAACCCGCACCGAAGTGCCTGTCGGAGAGCTTCTGTGAAAGCTCGACAATATTTCCGGGTACTTCCCCAAACACATACAGATAATCGTTTCCGAGTCCGTGCATCTTCGTAAAATGCATATGTTCCTCCTCTTCTGCAGTCTCATCGTTCTGCCAAGTATACACGTTTTTCGACCTTATCCGGATCAAAAAACAGTTTCTGACTCTGTCAACTCACTCCACTTCGTCGATGGTCGAAACCCCGAGTGTCATCTCCTCAAGCACTTCAAGCACCATGGATGCCGTGTCGAGGGATGTGAGCATCGTTATGTTGTTGGCGGCCGCGCAGCGTCTGATGGCAACTCCGTCGCCGTAGTGGACGCCCGAAAGGACCGCTCTCGTGTTAATTACGTAGCTGACGTACCCGGCTTTGATCGATTCGAGTACCTCACCGCTGCCTTCACTCGGTTTCCCGAGGATCCTGGTCTTTATTCCATGCTTTCTGAGGACCTCGCCTGTGAGCGATGTTGCCTCGATATTGAAGCCCATGTTGTAGAAGCGCTTTACGATCGGTACTGTTTCTTCCTTGTCCTCATCGGCAACGCTCACAAGCACCGTTCCGTAGTTCTTGAGCTTAAGGCCCGAAGCGATGAGCGCCTTGTATGCCGCACGGTGGAGCTTCTTGTCATAACCGATCGCTTCGCCGGTCGACTTCATCTCGGGAGAGAGGTACGCATCCATACCGGCGAGCTTCGAGAACGAGAATGCCGGAACTTTAACGTAGTAGCGGCTTCGCTCCTTCGGGTAGCGAACCGTGATCCCCTGGTCCTTGAGGCTCTTGCCGAGCATGACGAGTGTTCCGATATCGGCAAGGCTCCAGCCTGTCGCCTTTGAAAGGAAAGGAACGGTTCTTGAAGAACGGGGGTTAACCTCGATGATATAAACCTTGTCGTTCCTGTCCACAATAAACTGTATGTTAAAGAGTCCTCTGATGCCGATCCCTTTTCCGAGCTTCTCGGTGTAGTCGAGGATCGTCTCTCTGACTTTATCCGAAAGGCTCACGGGCGGATAAACGCTTATAGAGTCGCCCGAGTGTACACCCGTCCTCTCGACGAGTTCCATAATACCGGGCACGAACACCTGCTCTCCGTCACAGACTGCATCGACCTCAACTTCCTTGCCTCTGATGTAACGGTCAACGAGGACCGGCTTATCCTCATCGACTGCAACCGCATTCTTCAGGTATTCCCACATCGACTCTTCTTTTGCGACGATCTGCATCGCACGTCCTCCGAGTACGAAACTCGGGCGGACAAGTACAGGATAGCCTATCTCCTGGGCTGCTCTTACGCCTGCTTCGATACTTGTCACCGCACGACCCTCGGGCTGCGGGATGTTAAGCTCGAGGAGAAGCTTTTCAAACGAATCCCTGTTCTCCGCTTTATCTATCGCTTCACAGTCCGTTCCGATGATCTTCACACCGCGGTCTGCAAGCGGCTCCGCAAGGTTGATGGCGGTCTGTCCGCCGAGTGTTGCGATAACGCCCTCCGGCTTTTCAAGCTCAAGGATGTTCATGACATCCTCCGTGCAGAGCGGCTCAAAATAGAGCTTGTCGGAACAGGTGTAATCAGTTGAAACCGTTTCCGGGTTGTTGTTAATGATTATGGCCTCAAAGCCGGCATCCCTGATGGTCTGCACTGCATGAACGGTCGAGTAGTCGAACTCGACACCCTGTCCGATCCTGATGGGGCCTGAGCCGAGAACCACGATCTTCCTCTTGTCGGAAACACGTGATTCGTTTTCGGAGCCGTACAGAGCTGTCGCTTCTTCCGATGCGCCGTCCTCTTTCTTTCCGATCACAAAGCTCTCGTATGTGGAATAGAAGTACGGAACATAGCTTTCAAACTCAGACGCACATGTATCGATCATCTTGTAAACAGGCATGAGACCTGCTTTCTTTCTGATCTCAAAGATGTCTTTTTCGTCCATGCCCCAGAGAAGCGCCGCTTCCTTGTCCGAGAAGCCCATTCTTTT
Organism: Lachnospiraceae bacterium; assembly: GCA_016285135.1. Lineage (GTDB taxonomy): Bacteria > Bacillota > Clostridia > Lachnospirales > Lachnospiraceae > RUG11977. Next base: position 3,152 of record JAEEQC010000118.1, on the reverse strand, counting down.
TGCTTCGTAGAGGGCTTTTACATCTCCCTTTGCAGCCTCAAGCTTCTTTTCCTCAAGCACGATGTTGCGGAGCTTTCTCAGGAAGAAGCGGTCTATCGCTGTTTTTTCAAAGATCTCTTCGATCGCTTTATCCTTGTCGGTGCTCATCCTGAGGATCTGAGCTATAGCATATATACGGTCATCGGTACCTATAGCGACGTAGTCGAGGAGCTTTCCTCTGTCCCAGGTATCGAACTTCTTCATGTAAAGGTGGAAAACACCGGTCTCAAGAGAACGGATGCCCTTGAGCAAGCTCTCTTCAAATGTCCTGCCGACACTCATGACTTCGCCGGTTGCCTTCATCTGCGTTGAGAGCGAATTGTTCGCGTCCGCGAATTTATCGAACGGGAAGCGCGGCAACTTCGAAACCACGTAGTCGAGTGCGGGCTCGAAAGATGCGGGCGTATTGGCGAGCATGATCTCTTCGAGTCTCATGCCGATACCGATCTTTGCCGAAACTCTGGCGATCGGATAACCGCTCGCTTTCGATGCGAGTGCCGAGGAACGCGAAACTCTCGGGTTTACCTCGATAAGGAAGTAAGACATCGAGTTCGGATCAAGTGCGAACTGAACGTTGCAGCCGCCCTCGATCTTCAGCGCACGGATGATCCTCAAAGCGCTGTCACGGAGCATCTGGTATTCTTTATTTGTAAGCGTCTGCGAAGGACAGACAACTATCGAATCTCCCGTGTGGATACCGACGGGATCGAGGTTTTCCATATTACAGATGGTGATCGCGGTATCGTTCGCATCGCGCATTACCTCGTACTCTATCTCCTTGTAGCCCTTCACACTCTTCTCGATAAGAACCTCGTGAACGGGCGAAAGCTCAAGTGCGTTCTTGATAACGGTATGAAGCTCTTCGTCATCGGATGCGAATCCGCCGCCCGTACCGCCGAGCGTAAATGCGGGGCGGAGTACAACGGGATATCCGATCTCGTGAGCTACCTTAAGACCTTCCTCCTCGCTGTGAGCGATGTCAGAAGGGAGTATGGGCTCACCGAGCGACTCACAGAGCTCTTTGAACATCTCGCGGTCTTCGGCTTTTTCGATCGACTCGCTTCTTGTACCAAGCAGCTCTACACGGCACTCAGCAAGGATGCCCTTCTTCTCGAGCTGCATCGCGAGGTTGAGTCCGGTCTGTCCGCCGATCCCGGGAAGGATCGCATCGGGACGCTCGTGACGGATGATCTTTGCTATATATTCAAGAGTCAGCGGCTCCATATAAACCTTATCCGCAATCTTCGTGTCGGTCATGATGGTCGCGGGGTTCGAGTTACAGAGCACTACCTCGTAGCCTTCTTCTTTAAGAGCCAGGCAGGCCTGCGTTCCCGCATAATCAAATTCGGCGGCCTGTCCGATGACGATCGGACCCGAACCGATGACCAAAACCTTTTTTATGTCCGTTCTTTTCGGCATATCCTTACCTCTCTATCACATGTCCCGTCTTGTTCCCTGATCTGTTGCTCTTTTAAATGACTCATACTCCAAAGAGTTTCGACGGCTTGTCGGGCTTTATTCTCTCTCGGATCTTCCTCTCAGCGCGTAGCGCCCGGTTTCTCCATGAGTTTAATAAATTCATCGAAAAGGAATCCGCTGTCGCGGGGGCCGGGGGCGCTCTCCGGATGGTACTGCACGCTCATCACGCGGTCACGCACGCACTCCACACCTTCGATTGTGTTGTCGAGGATGTTGATGCGTGTGACTGTGAGCGGTGTGTCCTTGATGCTTTCCGGATCGACCGCATATGAGTGATTCTGCGATGTGATCTCTATTTTTCCTGTTTTTACGTCCTGTACGGGATGATTGCCGCCGCGGTGACCGAACTTGAGCTTGTAGATCTTCGCACCGTAGGCAAGCGAGATTATCTGATGACCGAGGCAGATACCAAACACCGGAAGCTCGCCGAGCATGCTCCTCACCGTCTCGATGACGGGCGTCACGTCTCTGGGGTCGCCCGGACCGTTCGAGATAAAGAGTCCGTCGGGCCTCATGCTTCTGATCTTTTCGGCGGGTGTGTTCCACGGAACGATACTCACGCGGCAGTCACGCTCCACAAGCGACCTCGGGATGTTCTCCTTCATTCCGCAGTCGATCGCTACTACGTGGAAACGCTTGCGTGCCGGAACGAATTCCCTTATCTCCCTGCAGCTCACTCTGGAAACCGCATCTGTGGGCACCGGGGTGTTCTTTATGATCTCCTGCGCCTCAGCGACCGAAATGTCCCTGTCGGTGATGAGCGCCCGCATGCTTCCTTTGTCACGGATCATGCGGTTGAGCCTCCTCGTGTCAATCCCGCAAACGCCTGTTATATCGTATTCCTTCATTACATCCGCAAGTGTCCTTGCAGATCTGAAATTCGAGGGTTCGTCGTTATATTCATGAACGATCATGGCTCCGAGTGAGGGCCGGCGTGTTTCATAATCGTCATCCGCCATACCGTAGTTGCCGATCAGCGGATATGTCATGACGACCGCTTGATCCGTATAAGAAGGGTCCGAAAGGATCTCCTGGTAGCCGACCATCGAGGTGTTGAACACGAGCTCAAGCACCTTCTCCGTCCGCGCCCCGAAGAAACGTCCCGTAAAAACTTCGCCTTCTTCCGTAATGATCCCGGCTTCTGATCCTCTAAACATTTTTGAGCCTCTCTTCCTTGACTTACCTGTTTTTCCGAAATGTTGTTTCGGATTGCTTTTAACGCTTATATTGCAGACCTGTTATGATCCTTTTCTTAATGCTTATGCCACATCCACCCGTGGTATTCCTTTTTCTTTTTAAAAAGACGTCGCATCGCTGCCATTACCGGTTGCTTCCGCACTGTCGGGATACGCTTAATTAATTGTTACTCTGTCACTCCGTCTTATTCTTCTCCGAGAGTTTCTGTTCAAAGCGGTTCTTACGTACACCCTCGGGGATCTTGGTCGGATAAACCCCGTCAAAGCACGAGCTGCAAAACTCGGTGTTGCCCGTGAGACCCTTTAGCTCCTCGAGTGGCAGGAATCCGAGCGAATCTGCCCCGATAAGCTCAGCGATCTCGGGTATCGTGTATTTGCATGCGATCAGGTTTTCCTTCGAATCGATGTCCGTGCCGTAGTAGCAGGGCGAAACGAAGG
>JAEEQC010000117.1 GCA_016285135.1 Lachnospiraceae bacterium | reverse complement strand
GGTCCCTTGGGGACGGGGGTTGTGGACCATGAACCCCAATGGTCCACCAACCCCCGTCCCCAGGGGACCACCCCCAAGGGACCACCTTCATCTTTGAAATTGACAATGTAAGCATTACAAGTAAAATAATAAACATAGAACCCTTGAAAGGAATCGCGTCATAATACCTGTATGGGCAGAAGCGGCGCGCGTACATATAAGCATGAAATTCAGGTACAAGGTGCTCATTATCTTCGGCGTCTTCATCGCCTCCGCGATCTTCTTCGGATCGGACATCACGGAGACGATGTTCTCTTCGGCTGCCGACACGACGGTCATGTCTTCGGCCACGCTTCCCACAGTCACCATAGACGTCGGAGGGCAGGAGTTCAACCTGCTTCACGGCTACGCCGCCAACCTTGACCCGATGGTCATGCGAGAGACGATCACGCCCATAGGCCCGGACAAAACACTCACGCTCCTCATACATCACAACGAGCTCAACGTCCGCAAGATGAAGTATGAGATCATCCGCGAGGACGGAGGCACGCTCGAGGAAGGGTCGCTCACCGTACTTGATGTGGCGGAGGGCCCCAAGAAGGTGCCGATCACTTTTGCCGAGACTTTCAAAACAGGCAAAGAGTACATCGCAAAGTTCACCCTCATCACGAACGAGGGTAAGCGTATCTACTACTACACCAGGATCAAGCTCTACGATGACGGCAAATTACCCGAAAAGCTCGGGTTTGCCGACTACTTCCATGACACGCTCATCTACGGACAGGAGGCCGAGAAGGGTCAGCTCAAGAAGTACCTTGAGCCCCAGAAGGATTATGACAACTCGTCCTTCGCGCATGTCACGATCCACTCGAGCTTTGAGATGGTTTCGTGGGGCAAGCTCAACCCCGAGGTCGTTTGGGAGGAGGCTCCCGCGATCACCGAGTTCTACAACAACTTTGCCTCCGTGAAGCGCAGGTTCATCGTGCGCATCAAGACGGGCTCGGGCCCCGAGCTTTACACCGTCACGGAGAATATCAGGTTCCAGTACACCGATATCAGGACGTACCTCTACAACTACGACAGGGTGATGGAGGCACACGTGGATGTGGCGAACACGTCTCTCACCAAGAACGAGTTCAAGCTCGGCATCACCAACGATATCCACGCGCAGGCTATGTACGGCCCCGAGGGCAGGTATATCACCTTTGTCCACAACAGCGAGCTCTTTGAGTACGACACGAAAGAGAACAACTTCTACAAGGCGTTTTCCTTCAAGGACGGGGAGGACTACGAGCGCACTTATTTCAACGATCATTCCGTCAGGATCCTCAGGATGCATGACAACGGCGACACCGACTTTATCGTTTACGGCTACATGAACCGCGGCGAGTACGAGGGCCGTGTCGGGATCGCGCTCTACCGCTTCATCGTGGACGATAACCGTATAGAGGAGCAGCTCTACGTGCCGGTCAACACCAGCTACAGCCTGCTGCTTTCAGACATGACGGACTTCGCTTTCCTTTCCGAGTTCGACGTATTTTACTTCTCGCTGCACGACAGCGTTTATGAGTACAGCCTCGTTACACGTCAGGTCCGTCAGCTCGCCGCAGACGTTCCCGACGGAAATATGGTGTTCGTTGAGGACGAGCTCTACCTCGTATGGCAGACCGACTCGGACATCCTCAAATCGACCGGGCTTCAGCTGTTCGACCTTAAAAAGAATGAGATCACGCAGCTTACCGCCCCGAAGGGCGAGACGATCCGGCTTCTCGGCAGGATCAATGACAACTTTATCTACGGCTACCAGAAGCTTGAGGACAAGTACATAAACGCCGACGGCTCGATAGAGCTGCCTTCCTATAAGCTGTGCATAAGCGACGGACACGGCACGGTGCTCAAGGAGTACGCCGGTAACGACTATTACGTCAAAGATGTCGAGGCCGGTGACGGGATCCTTGTGATCAACAGGCTGATGAAGCATCTCGGGACAGATAACTCGTATTACCCCATAGATCCGGACTCGATCGTGAACCTTCCTACAACTGTAGTACGTTCGGTAAACATCACACGAAGAGTCACCGACAGGATCCTCACAGAATATTATGTTTCGCTTCCTTCAGGGATCGATCTGACAGAGATCCCGAAGTCCTTTACGGCCCAGCCGACCGTGATCGATTACGACACGACCACCCGTGTTGCGGAGGCGGACGATGCCCGGGCCGGCTACTACGCATATTCCTTCGGAACGATCATCGAGGCTTCGTCCTCGGCAGCTAAAGCGATCAAGGCAGCGGACGAAGGAGTCGGAACGGTTATCGACAGGAACGGGCATGTCGTCTGGGAGCGCGGTATCAAGAATACGCGTGCCGAGATCAAGGATCTGGCTCATGTCAGGGCCTCGGAAGGCTTTGACTCGCGAAAGGCAGCCATGAAGATGCTCCTTCAGTACAGAAGCGTCGATGCCGATCCGTCCGACTACAACAGGGATAAGGAAAGCATGTATTCGTGGCTTCAGCGCAACCTCAAGACCACGGCGGTCGACCTGACCGGCATTACCCTTGACGAGATGCTCTATTACGTCTATAAAGGACGGCCCGTTATCGCCATTAAATCAGACGGTAACGCGGTGGTTGTTTACGCTTATGATTCAACATCGGTGTGGGTCTACGACCCCGCCCGCGCCGGAACCTACAAGTACAGCCTCAAAGACGCCGCCCAGAACTTCGAAGGCGCAGGGAACATGTACTTGTCGTACCTTGACTAAAAGTAATAGATGGTGTGGTCCCTTGGGGACGGGGGTTGTGGACCATGAACCCCAATGGTCCACCAACCCCCGTCCCCAAAGGGCCACCCCCAAGGGACCACACCCGGCAACAATCCCCCAGCAGAAAAGGAGGCACATATGAACAAGAGAATCTTCCTCATAGTTTTAGACAGTGTCGGAGTCGGTGAGATGCCGGACGCCGCTGCGTACGGAGACGAAGGCAGCAATACCGTCAAAGCGGCAGCCACGAGCGGGCTTCTTGACATGCCCAACATGAAAAAGCTCGGATTCTTCAACATAAAAGGCATCGACGACATGTACGATGACAACCCGAAGGACTTTACCGCGATGGTCGGAAGGATGGCGGAGGCATCGAAGGGCAAGGACACCACGACGGGTCACTGGGAGATCGCCGGGATTGTCTCCGAACAGCCCATGCCCACCTTCCCGGACGGATTCCCCGAGAGCTTTATAAAGGAGTTTGAGAAGAGAACAGGCAGACGTTGTGTCTGCAATAAACCTTACTCGGGAACGGACGTTATCCGCGACTACGGAAAAGAGCACGAGGAGACGGGCTGCCTGATCGTTTATACTTCAGCGGACAGCGTTTTCCAGATCGCCGCTCATGAGAATATAGTTCCGGTTGAGGAGCTTTACCGCTATTGCGAGATTGCGCGGGAGCTCTTAACGGGCGACCTTGCGGTCGGACGTGTCATCGCCCGTCCGTTTGAAGGTGAGTGGCCTTATAAGCGTACATCGCGCAGACACGACTTTTCGCTCGTACCCCCGAAGAACACGATGCTCGATGAGCTGAAGGAACGCGGGTTTGATGTGCTTTCTGTCGGAAAGATCATCGATATCTTTGCGGGCAAGGGCATCACTGATTTCGTCCGTACAAAAGACAATGCGGAAGGTATCGAGAGAACGATAGAGAACATGAAGAAAGACTTTAACGGACTTTCTTTCACAAACCTCGTTGATTTCGACATGGTTTACGGTCACCGCAACGATGCACCGGGCTATGCGAAGGCACTCAGTTATTTCGACAGCAAGCTTCCCGAGATGCTTCCGCTTCTCAGGGACGAAGACATCCTGATGATCACTGCCGATCACGGCTGCGATCCCGTTACACCTTCGACGGATCACTCACGCGAGTATGTCCCGCTTGTGATCTACGGCAGGAACGTCCCGGGAGGTGTGAATTTCGGCACACGAAGCACATTTGCGGATGTAGCCGCAACTGTTCTCAAGCAGTTCGGGATCGAGAACGCAGGTCGCGGAACCGCAATATTTTGACAAGGTGGATACACGGGTGGTCCCTTGGGGACGGGGGTTGTGGACCATGAACCCCAATGGTCCACCAACCCCCGTCCCCAAGGGACCACCCATGCAACCACTCAGAAAGGCAGAGTTATATGTTTTCGACACAGATGGGAAAAAGACTGAAGGAATATGTACGAGACTATGTGGTATTCGACCTCGAAACCACGGGGATCTCTCCGTACAAGGACCGGGTAGTCGAGATTTCGGCAGTCAAGGTGGTCGGAGGTGTAGTGACGGACGAATTTACGTCTCTCGTGAATCCCGGCATGCACATCCCGGCACAGGCATCCGCCGTGAACGGCATCACAGACGACATGGTAGCCGATGCGCCCTCGTTTGAACCGGTGCTTAAGGCGTTTATGGATTTCGCCGGAGATATGGTCCTCGTGGGTCATAATATCCATTCCTTCGATATGAAGTTCATCTGCCGGGACAGTGAGGTGTTTTTCGGTCAGACCGTCGGGAACAACTACATTGACACGCTCTTTATAGCAAGAAAGTGCCTGCCGGCGCTTCCTCATCACACCCTCACCGATCTGGCCGGGTATTATTCGATCAGTACCCGCGGTGCTCACAGGGCATTAAACGATTGCAGGATGAACCAGCAGGTTTTTGAAAAGCTTATGATGGAGGAGTCGGCTTCTCCGCAGGCACCCGAGGAAGAGAGGATCTGCCCCAAGTGCGGTAGCGAGCTTAAGCTTCGGAGCGGACGGTTCGGGGAATTTTGGGGCTGCACGGGATACCCGGCCTGCAGGTATACCGAGAATAAATAGTTTGAAAAAACGGAACCGAACGGTATCGAATGTCGTCTAATGAGCGATACTGTAACATAAGCGTGAGCCGTCATACGGATCCGCAAAGGGAAGAAAAGGGGGCTTTTATGAATAATCATACCAGTTTTAAATCCGGCACGATCTTTAAAAGGACATTGGCGATGTGTGTTCTTTTGCTGCTCGTGCTTTCTTTGGTTGGGTGTGAAAGCAATCAGGTCGAACTACGTGATCCGAATGGAGAGGGGACGGAAACTCTTCCTGCGGAAGAAGGTGCTCCGAAGGCGGTTGACAGTGCTACGTCAACCGGTGTTAAAACCGGAAGCGTTTATGACCGCCTGCCGAAGCTTAATGTCATTTATGACGGAGAAACGTACAAGGCCGAGCCGACGACGGCTTCTTGGACGGCCATCGGAGAGGACGGTTCAGGCGGATTCTGCGTGGACGGAGCGCATCCGCTGGAGTTTAAAAATGGGTTTGGTTTGATCAAGATCAAAGACGGAGTTTCGGAAATAAAGCTGGATTTTGAGATCGAACCCGATAAGGTATTCATTAGACAATGGTTTGAAATCTATGCGGGGGATATTTCTTACGCAGATAAGTATTATAGCACCCCGGATTATGACAAAGAAACGAAAACCATACGTATATCGCCCAATGCCGGATTTGTTTTTGAAGTAACCGCAACATGGCCTGAAGGGACAGTATACTACGGATTCTGGATCTCAGACGGCAAAACGGAAGGAAAGAGAACTGCACGCGAAGATGAGGTCAGAAAGCCTTACGGAGTTCCGGTGGCAACCGAAACAGCTGCAAACAGCGCACTGACGGGATTTGCCGTGGACCTCTTTAAGGAGTGTGTGGCGTACGAGAAGAACAAGAATACGCTTATATCACCGCTCTCTGTGTTCGCCGCACTTTCCATGGCGGGCTGTGGCGCAACGGATGAAACGCTTGCCGAAATGGAAGGTGTTCTGGGAATGAAGGTTGCCGAATTCTGTGAGTACTCGGAGGAGTTCGTAAAGAGCTTGGCAGGGACGCCCGAAGCCTCCGGCAAGCTTGATGTGGCGAATTCGGTCTGGTATAAAGACGATCCCGCTTTCAAGATCAACAGGGAATTTCTGGAGGATACTACCGAATACTTCAATGCGGAGGTTTTTGACGCTCCGTTTGACGATTCGACAAAAGATGAAGTGAATCTGTGGGTAAATGAGAAAACTAACGGCATGATCCCGAGTATCATAGATGAGATAAATCCGGAGGAAATGCTTCTCCTGATCAATGCGCTTGCGTTCGATGCTGAATGGGATAAAAAATATTTCGATTTCAACGTAAAAGATGAAGTGTTTACTACCGCAGAAGGGGAAGAAAAGATAGTTCCGTTCTTGCATGGATCCGAGAGCGCTTATCTTGAGGACGATAAAGCCAAGGGATTCATTAAATACTATAAAGGCCTCAAGTACGGATTCGCCGCACTTCTCCCCGACGAAGGGATCGATGTGGACGAGTATCTGGCCGGTCTTAACGGAGGGAAGCTCAGAGGCATCCTTGCAGATCCCGGCGAATATATCGTGATGGCCTCCATGCCCAAGATAAAGACAGATTACTCGGTTGATATGAAAGATATCCTCAGTTCCATGGGGATGACACGCGCGTTTGACTCCGAAAAGGCGCAGCTAAACGGGATCGGAACATCCGAAAAAGGTAACATAAGCATTGGCGCGGTTATTCATAAAACATTCATCGAAGTGAATGAGGAAGGAACGAGGGCAGGTGCCGCAACCGTGCTCAATCTTGAGCTCGGAGGAGCTTTCGAAGAGTCTTTGGTAAAAAAAGTTAACCTGAACAGGCCGTACATTTACATGCTTGTCGATCTTGAGACAAATGTGCCCATCTTTATGGGGATAATGAGAGACCCGGAGCCGGATACCGAAGAAAAGTATGCACAGGAAAATCTCGGCAGAGACGAGGAAGCAGTGGAAAGATTTTTAGAGACGTTCCCGCAGGAATACGCCGAAATTATCGAAGAAGGAAAGGCGGCTTGTCCTTCGTTTTTGGGATTCAGGAATTCATATCTTTGGGAAGTGTTTTTGGCGCAGGTTAAAGGCGGCAAAGAGGCCTGTGTCGTTGTGGCGACGCCCACGGATGAAGGCGATCCGATCCTTAAGTACGTTCATTTTGACGGGGCGGATTATTGGGTTGTGTATGACAGCCACCGCGATCATTTCGGCACTCCGGGCTACGAGATAAGCAAGTTCAGGTTTATGTCCGAATTCAGAACGGCAGGGTATGACGATTACGAAGTTGTCCTTGCCAATGAGTCGCTCAACTCCTCGGAGGAGAGAACGGCGTATTGGGACAGGATATATGCGGAGTATTATGAGGACGAATATAAAGAACCCATCGATGAAGACGGGTATATCCTTGCTCCGTTTACTCTTCTGTACACAAGGTGGAAATGAAAGGGTGGACC
>JAEEQC010000116.1 GCA_016285135.1 Lachnospiraceae bacterium | reverse complement strand
TCGACCTCTCCGGCATGCCGCAGGCTACGCTTTACACCTCAGGTGTTGACACGATCTCGATCGACTTCAGTCGCATCGATCCTGCATACACATGGACGGTATCGATGGGCGGACAGGTTGTTTCGGGTGTTGTGGACAGGAAGACAGTAAGCTTCACCTACGACTTCTTATCCGATGTGACGGTTGTTGTTTCCGGAGCAGAGGGCGAGACGGTTGTTGCTTCCACGGGTGCTGAGCTTGCTCACTACGTATCGGCAGCCGGCGGTTCGTACAACATCCTTACGGCCGAAGGAATCATGAGAGGTTCCGGATCGAGCACACTGCCCACAAGGTACGGCGATTATGTCAACCTCTTCGACGGCAGAGCACTTGAGAGAGACGGAAGCATCATCGATCTTGAGACCGGTGTTGTGACCGACAAGGCAAGCCGCGGAACCGTAACGCTTGATGAGCGTACACCTGAGCCTTTGGCAAAGGGTGAGTTCGGTGGTTACAGGATCGAAACCTTTGCAACCTACTCGGTAACAACCGATCTGAGTACGGGAGAGAGCACTGTAAGAGACGGCTTCCTCTTCTACACAGACGGAAAGAGTCTGCAGAGCATCCGCACGAGTCAGAAGGTAAGACCTGACAGCGTGATCCTCTACAGCGACCTTGAAAACACATATTTCGCAGCGCTCGGCTCGGACAGAAAGCTTCAGGTTCTCCTTGATGAAGCATTCAGAGTTCCCGAAGGTATCAGTACCGAAGGAATCTACGAGATGAGCAGCTCGCGTGAACTGAGAGCTCCTTACTGCATCATCCGCTATGCAAACGGCGGACTCTGCGCATTCAACTTCGTAACTGGAGAGATCCTCTACGAGCAGGCTGCAAGCAGAGGCGTTGCATCGGGTGGCGGAGACGCATCGAGCGGAAGTCGTGCGGTAAGCTTCTCCAGAGCAATGGAACTTTCCGATGCTCTGAAGAGCGGTGCGGTGAATGTTGACGGTATCGTCCGCAGATCACCTGTATCCGGTGAAGAGATCACATCGACCGATGTTGTCGAAGGTCCTTACCTTGACGGCTCAGGCAATGCAACTGACGGAATCGATTCCGGAATCGGCGAGAGAGATGCCGTGAACGGAACAGGCACGGAAGTTGGAGAAGAATCGGTTGACGGTCAGCCCGAGCCTAATACAGAGGACGTAGTCGGATCGGAAGATCGCTCGGCCGGTGGCGGCGAGGGCGAGAAGGAAGAGCTTACAACCGGCACCCAGCCCGAGGACAACGGAGCGGGCGGCACAGAAGAAGTAGGCAACGAGCCTTCGGGCAGAGCACTTATCCCTGTCGAGACAGGTACACCTGACGGAACAGAGGGAGAAGTACCTCAGACCGGTGAGGAACCTGCAGGCAACGCCGGTGGAAACACTATAGACGGAACCAACACCGTGAGCGGTGATTACCGTAACACCGACGGAGTAGTCTCAGTGCCTCAGACGGGCAGTGCTAACAGCGCTCTCGGATCGGAAGCGACACTGACGGGGACTACATCTGTGGATCCCGAACTCCTCGCTTCGGTTGAGTCGGAGGCAACCTCACTTATCGATGACGGAAGCCTTTCGATAGATACCATCACCGAGATACTCGGTACATCTGAGAGCGAGGCAAGGATCAAGCTCTTCGGAGCAGCAGCCAAGATCGCGGATGAGGACGGTCTCTCAGTAAGAGACGCCATTGCGGCAGCATACAAGGATATCGTTCTTAATCCTGCGGATTACATAGAGGAGCCCGTGATCGAGCATGCAACGTTCGGCCTCACAGAGAAGGAAGCGGCGCGTGCACGAGACATGGAGATCATCAAAAACTCGCTTTCGGGCAAGGGTAAGATCGATCCTTCGACACTTAATTTTGTTCCTGTATTCAACCCCGAAACGGGTGAGTACGAACTCTTTGAGATCGAAGAGCTCCTGACCGGCGAGGACGAAGCAGTCAAGTCTATCGAAGAAAGACTTGCGGAAAGCGGTAAGTTCATCAACACCGCCAACAGCTTCAGATCCGGTTCCGAAGAATCAAAGGCATCACGTGACTATAGGGGATTCATCGCGGTACTTATAGCGATCGTTCTTGCGGGAGGACTTACGTGGGCCCTGATCTATAAAAAGAGAAAGGAAGGAAGCAGATGAAAAGGAGATACCTGATCCTTGCGGTGGTAACTTTGCTCATGGTAGCCGGTCTGGCCGTAGGGTATTCCTTCTTAAGCAGCAACGAAAGCATTATGCGCGTCGAGGAGGCGGGGAGAGAGTTTGAGATCCTCGATCAGACACTCGCCTCCAAGATGCAGGTGTATACCCAGGGTGTCTTAAAGAACCTTGAGGGTGCAGCCGGTGCGATAAGCTCCGGCAACGTGGGGGCAGACAAGGAGAGCCTTAAGGCGGCGCTCGCGCAGCTCATCGAAAAGGGTGGCTACGATGACATCGCCTACGCTGACGGCACAGGTAAAGCAACCGGTGCGGACGGCTCGACCTACGATGTGAACTTTGATCCTTACTACACACGAGCACTGATCGGTGACAGCACCATCACACGCTCGGGCTTTAAGAGTGAGGATGATGACGCCTATATGGCAACAGTGCCCGTTATCGGCACTTCGGGTATCGTTGGAGCCCTTAGGGCACGTCTTTCGGACAATGTTGTTGAGGGTAACCTCACCATCAGCAACTACCGTGGACGCGAAGTGATCCTTCTGCTGGACCGCAGCGGGGGTATTATAAGCGTTACAGCCGGAACGGACGTTTCGAAGCTCAGAACGGTCCTTGATATGTTCGAGAAGAACTCGGACAGTCGTGCCCAGTTTGAGTCGGTCATCCGTCAGGGCAGAGGCCTGTTCCTGAGGGTTGATGAAAACCTTACGGTTGATATTTTCGGTGACGGACCTTACTACGTGGCCTACCAGGGTGTTTCGGGAACCGGCGAGTGGGGCGTCATGATGGTCATGAACGAGGACAAGCTCTTTGAGTTCTACGGCAATGAAAATGTTGACTCGAACAGCTCCACAGCGATCATCCTGTTCATCATCGCCCTTGTGGGTGCGCTCGGACTCGGTGTCTACGGCTTCTTCGAGACGCTGTCACGTAACAGGATGTACAACCTCGCTTACTACGATGAGTTCGCGGGAACCATGAACATCAACTACTTCCGCAAGGGAGTCAACCAGACACTTACAAAGAGTAATTCCGGACAGTACGCATTCGTGCTTATGGGTATCGCGAAATACGAGTACCTGCGTGACTTCTTCGGTGAGGACGAGATCTCCAGGATCCTGAGGGATATCTCCTCGATCCTTAAGAGTAACGTCAAGCGCGATGAGTACTTCTGCCACAACTTCGGTGAAGAGTACGATCTGCTCCTTTCCTACCACAACAGGGATGAGCTTGTGGCAAGACTCAAGTTCCTCGAGAGCTCTCTCGAGACGGTCAACAAGAGCGAAGGAAGCTCCGACAAGTACGCGCTCACATTCCGGTATGGCGTTGCCTTCGGCGGAAAGGACGCACACGATTTCGATACACTCATGTCCCGTGCGAACATGGCTCACATGGAAGCAAAGGGCAAGGGCGCAGGCGCGGTAGAGTTCTACACAGAGAAGATGCAGTCCCGTATCGTGGACGAGAAAGAGATCGAGCGCGACATGTACGACGCTCTCGAGAACAAGGAATTCCTCGTATACCTGCAGCCTAAGTTCAACCTGAGCACCGGTCTTCAGGCCGGCGCCGAGGCACTCATCAGATGGATGCATCCCGTTAAGGGTCTTATGTATCCCGGACGTTTCATCGAGACGTTCGAGAAGAACGGTTTCGTAACAAGGCTCGATATGTACATGCTCGAAGAGCTTTGCCGCCGTATCAAGGTCTGGACAGGTAAGGGCTACAGACCCATGCCTCTGTCGCTTAACATCTCGCAGCAGAACCTTTTGAACCCCGAGTTCGTTAACGACGCTATCGCCATCACCGAGAAGTACGGCGTATCCCCGAACCTCATCATCTTCGAGATGTCGGAGAAGGTGGTTACGGACAACATGAGCATCCTTAACAAGATCATGGAGCAGATGAAGGATCACGGATTCGTCGTTTCGATGGATAACTTCGGTACAGGAAGTACCTCCATGAACACGCTTTACAACGTGCCCGTCGACGAGCTTAAGATCGACCGTAAGTTCCTCCTCAATGCCGAAAAGACTGACCGTGGACAGAACGTTATCCAGTCCGTTATCGAGATGGCAAAACGTCTCAAGATCGACGTTGTTTCCGAGGGTGTTGAGAATAAGCAGCAGGCCATCCTCCTTCGTGAGATGGGCTGTGACATGATCCAGGGATTCGCTTTCTCCGAGCCTCTTCCCGAGCACGAGTACGAAGAGTACGCGTACGGACCGAGAGCAAGAGACAACTCCGTATGGTAATTGTAATCGTATATACAAAAAGAAAGAAGGTCGCCGGTTTTTCTCAAACCGGCGACCTTTGCCAAAATAATAAAAGCAACCCCAAAATCCTTCGGATTCTTGACAAGAACCGCCTGATATTCTAAGATAAACTTCAAATGCAGAGATTTAAGAGGACAAGCTTATGTTTAAGAAAGTAGACACCAACATGGATTTTGTCGCACGTGAGAAAGAGACGCTCTCTTTCTGGAAGGAGCGCGACATTTTTGAAAAAAGCATGAAAGCCACGGAGGGACATCCCACATACACATTCTACGACGGACCTCCCACCGCCAATGGCAAGCCTCACATCGGGCATGTCCTGACACGTGTCATCAAGGACATGATCCCCCGTTATAAAACAATGAAGGGGTACTATGTGCCCAGAAAGGCCGGATGGGACACTCACGGTCTTCCTGTCGAGCTCGAAGTTGAGAAGCTCCTCGGCATCAACGGCAAGGACCAGATCGAGTCCTACGGTATGGAGCCCTTCATCAAGAAGTGCAAGGAATCTGTTTGGAAATATAAAGGAATGTGGGAGGACTTCTCGGGTACTGTCGGATTCTGGGCAGACATGAACGACCCCTACGTTACTTATCATGACAACTTCATCGAGTCCGAGTGGTGGGCCCTTAAAGAGATCTGGGACAAGGGTCTCCTCTACAAGGGCTTCAAGATCGTGCCTTACTGCCCTCGCTGCGGAACGCCTCTTTCATCGGCTGAGGTTTCGCAGGGCTACAAGACAGTCAAGGAGCGCTCTGCGATCGCACGCTTCAAGGTTAAGGGCGAGGACGTGTTCTTCCTTGTCTGGACAACGACTCCCTGGACTCTTCCTTCGAACGTCGCTCTCTGCGTGAACCCCGATGACGCCTATGTGAAGGTTAAGGCTGTTGACGGCTTTACATACATCCTCGCGAAAGATCTCGCCGACACCGTTCTTGCAGGCATCAAGCCCGCAGACGGCAGTGAACTTCCGGCAGGTGCCAAGACCTACGAGATCCTCGAGACCTACGTCGGCAAGGACCTTGAGTACAAAGAGTACGAGCCTCTCTTCAACTGCTCGTTTGAAGTGGCTGAAAAGCAGAACAAGAAGGGCTTCTTTGTGACCTGCGACGGTTATGTTACAATGTCCGACGGTACCGGTATCGTACACATCGCTCCCGCCTTCGGTGAGGACGATGCGCGTGTCGGCCGTACCTACGACCTGCCCTTCGTCCAGCTCGTGGACGGCAAGGGTGAGATGACAAAGGAGACACCCTACGCAGGACTCTTTGTCAAGAAGGCCGACCCCGAAGTACTCAAAGATCTCGACAAGGAGGGCAAGCTTTTCGCCGCTCCCAAGTTCGAGCATGAATATCCTCATTGCTGGCGCTGCGACACACCTCTTATCTACTACGCACGCGATTCCTGGTACATCAAGGAGACGGCAGTCAGAGACAACCTTATCAAGAACAACAACACAGTTAACTGGATCCCCGAGTCGATCGGCAAGGGCAGATTCGGCAACTGGCTTGAGAATATCCAGGACTGGGCTATCTCGCGTAACCGTTACTGGGGCACCCCTCTCAACATCTGGGAGTGCGAGTGCGGTCACAGGGAGTGCATCGGCAGCCGCAAAGAGCTCGCCGAGAAGTCGGGCAGACCCGACGCGGAAAACATCGAGCTTCACCGTCCTTACATCGACGGCGTGACCATCAAGTGTCCGGACTGCGGCAAGGACATGCACCGTGTTCCCGAGGTTATCGACTGCTGGTTCGACAGCGGCGCGATGCCTTTCGCACAGCACCACTATCCTTTCGAGAACAAGGACCTCTTCGAGAAGCAGTTCCCCGCGGACTTCATCTCAGAGGCTGTAGATCAGACACGTGGCTGGTTCCACTCACTCATGGCCGAGTCGACCATCCTCTTTGACAAAGCACCTTATCGCAACGTCATCGTCCTCGGACACGTTCAGGACGAGAACGGTCAGAAGATGAGTAAGAGCAAGGGCAACGCAGTCGATCCCTTCGATGCACTCGAGCGCTTCGGTGCGGACGCGATCAGATGGTACTTCTACATCAACAGCGCGCCTTGGCTTCCCAACCGCTTCCACGACAAGGCAGTTGTCGAGGGACAGCGCAAGTTCATGGGCACACTCTGGAACACATATGCGTTCTTTGTACTGTACGCCAATATCGACGGATTCGATCCGACCAAATATGCGTTAAATAAAGAAACCTTAACGGTTATGGACAAGTGGCTGCTTTCACGCCTCAACTCCACCGTCAAAGAGACCGACGAGAACCTTGCGAACTACCGTATCCCCGAGGCAGCAAAGAGCCTCCTGCAGTTCGTCGACGAGATGAGCAACTGGTACGTTCGTCGCTGCCGTGAGCGTTTCTGGGCAAAGGGCATGGAGGAGGACAAGATCGCTGCCTACATGACTCTGTACACAGCGCTTGTTACGATCTCAAAAGCCGCAGCACCCATGATCCCCTTCATGACTGAGGAGATTTACCGCAACCTTGTTGCCGGCGTTGACGCATCGGCTCCCGAGAGTATCCATCTCTGTGCATACCCTGAGGCTGACGAGTCGTTCATCGACAAGAAGCTCGAGAAGGATATGGAAACAGCTGAGGCGGTCGTTGTGCTCGGTCGTGCCGGACGTAACGATGCGGCTGTCAAGCAGCGCCAGCCGCTCAGAGTTATGTACGTTAAGGGCGCTCAGCACGTTTCGGAGCTTTATCAGGATATCATCAAGGACGAGCTCAATGTAAAAGAGATCATCTTCACGGATGATACTTCCTCGTTTGCGGGCTACGTATTTAAGCCGAACTTTAAGACACTCGGGAAGCGTTTCGGAAGCAGGATCAATGCACTTAAAGAGACGCTTGCCAACCTTCCCGATGCAACTGCCGCATATGCAGAGCTTCAGAAGGACGGCAAGGTGACCGTTGCGTTCGACGGTGCCGACGAAGTTCTTGCT
>JAEEQC010000115.1 GCA_016285135.1 Lachnospiraceae bacterium | reverse complement strand
TCGCTGTAGCTGACCTTCATGCTGTAGCTCTTGCCGCTAGTGGCGCCGATGCCGAGAGAATTAAGCTCGATCCTTCCGGTTCCGTCTGTGTTGGCATAGGCATTGGCTGAAGGGCCGTACTCCTGAACACTTGATACGATAACGGTCGAAAGCGGGATCGTGCTCGAAACCGCATTGTTCGTGATGTCTATCCGGTCACCGTACTGGTCGAGGATCTTGATGTTCACACTGTCCTCGGAAACGCCGTACGCGTCGGATGTCTGGATGGTCGAGATCTGGGTGCCGTTCTGCTCGATGATCAGTCGAGAGGGAACTCTCTTTCCGACAACATTGACGGTGATCGTTCCGATCGGGGTGCCCGTTGTGATGTCGGCGCCGTAGTAAACAACAACTGTATCGGAGCCTGTAGCGAAAGGCACGATCGATCCGTCTACACTGACAAAGCATGCCGTCGATGTGGCCGAGCCGAACTTGATCTGACTGTTGTCATCGTTTGAGTAGATGTACTTGCCCTCGCCGTTCTTTACTCTGGCAACGAGCTTGAAGCCCTTATCATCCGATACCGAAAGTCTGGGTACGGGATTATCGCTCCAGTCAAGCAGTTCGCCCGACTTGCCCGAGGACGTGATGACCGCCGAATCATAGGACATGGTGGAAGCTTCCGTAACGGAAGTGAGCTGGATCACTGCGGTAACAGTCTTGTCCTGGTATGTCGTTCCGTCCGTTGAAAGGAAGGTATACTCACCCGAAAGAGTGATGGTCTTGCCTGCCTCGAAAACGAAGACACTCTTTGATGCGTAGTCGATGCTCCATACGGAATAAGCATTCGTGCTCGTGTCAGCCTGCTTGAGAGTGAGTCTTGCAGCTGCGGAGAGGTAGTCCTGCGAGTTCACATCGGTAGGTGTGATGTCCACGTTACTTGCGTTGAAGAGTCTGAACCTGATGGGAGTGAACTTGCCGGCGATGACTCTGTTAGTATTGACGTCAGTGTAAAGCTCCATCCTCACGGGATCGCCGATCGAAGCCTTGAAGCCTGCCGACTTGCCCTCGGTAAGAAGTGAGTTGTTGTATGTGAGTGTGTAAAGTGATCCGTCCGTCAGTGCGGAGTACATCGTAACGACAGCCTCAAGTCCGTCCTGTGAGAACTTGATGTCCTTAATGGGAGCGAGGATGCCGTCCTTGGTGACGGTAAAGTTGTCCTTGGAAACGTTCTTGGAGTAATCACCGCCGAAGGTAACCTTGATGTCTGTCAGCGAGGTCTGTGAAACGCTGACAATACCGACAACGGCGGGATCGTTGACTTCGATCTCTATAGTCTTCTTGGCGGTTGCCTTCTCAAGCCTTGCGTATGTACCTGTCGTCTTCTGGACGGTGTAACAGGTGATAGTTGCCTTACCTGCCCCAACAGCGGTCACAAGACCCGAAGAATTAACGGTTGCGATGCTTGTATCGGAAGAAAGCCATCTGACTGTGTCGGTAACCTCACCCGACTTGGCCTCCGAAGCGTCCTTGTTGTACATGGTTGCCGACAAGGAGATGGTCTCTCCTTTGTCAAGCTTCGGAACGGTCGCAGGCGAGATCGAAACAGCGGCCGCGTTCTTCTTCACCGTGACGGTGGTCGTGAGCGTGTACTTCGTGCTCGAAACCTTGTCGATGAAGTCAGCTGTAATGGTTGCCTTGCCGGCAGCAACGGCCATCACCTTAGCCTTGCTGTACTGGAGCTTCTCGATCTTGGCAACTTTTTCATCGCTTGAGCTCCATGTTACAGAGTACTTCTTGGGGCGATTCTTGATATAGAATGTATATGTGTCACCGTACGAAGGGCGAACCGAACTTCCCCCAACGTAGATGATCTTGCTCGAAACATTGATCTTGGGCTTTGCGGCAGCTTCTGCCTGTTCAGGCGCGATCCCCAAGAACGACAGAACAGTCGCGATGACGATCACGAATGCGACCATCTTCTTCAACAACTTCATACAGACCTCCTCTTTAGCGGCGTTTTTCGCCGCTGTTTCCTCGCCCAACACATGACCATGTACCGGGCTCCTCTTATCATGTGCTGTAAACACAAATCCACAAGATATTGTAGCACAACATGATTTGAAGCGCAACGAATTGTGAAAATAAAAGAGGGGTGGTCCCT
Source organism: Lachnospiraceae bacterium (assembly GCA_016285135.1). GTDB lineage: Bacteria > Bacillota > Clostridia > Lachnospirales > Lachnospiraceae > RUG11977. Next base: position 5,334 of record JAEEQC010000115.1, on the reverse strand, counting down.
GGGGGACGGGGGTTGTGGACCATCGAATTCATGGTCCACAACCCCCGTCCCCCAGGGACCACCCCTGTGAGTTTAATCTTTAAATACTTTCCTCGGCGCCTTACGTGACGCGAGTGCGAGCATCTCTTCGCTCGGTTCGAATATCGCGAGGTTTCTCTTGTCGCCTTCGTTATAGGCGATCCCGTAAAGCACGGCGTCGGGCTTCTGCGACGAGAAGTCATGCTTCGTGAGACCCTGAGCGTTCTTATACTGGTCCATCCTGTGAGACGAAAGAGGTGCCATGATCTCGATTCCGTCAAGGTCGACCCTGAGCATCGTCTTGCGCTTCTCACCGCCCGTGATCTTGTCGAAATCTATCTGTCCGTCCACATAAACGTACTCGTAGTCCACGTTGAACGAGGGAGAGACAAAGACTCCGATCAGCACGATCACGACGCACGGGATAAACCCGTAAGGACCTATAAGCAGCCAGCCGGCGACAAATGCCACGAGCGCGGCAAGCCAGATCAGCGCTTTGATAACCTTGTGCTTTTTTAGCACACCTCTCTTTACATATGTCTCGCAGTATTGACCGTCCATATCTTAAGCCTTCCTTTTCCGGTTAAATTGCACAACGGCTCCGGATCGGTATCCCGGTCCGAAGCCGTGTTTTATCATTTCACCAAATAAGCGTTATCACGCATCTTTATCGTCACCGATTACATCATGCCCATGCCGGGGTTGCCTGCGGGCATTGCGGGTGCGGGCTCCTTGATGGTAGCCACAGCAGCCTCTGTTGTGAGGAATGTCGATGCAACGCTTGTTGCGTTCTGAAGAGCGGAACGTGAAACCTTTGTAGGATCAAGGATACCTGCTCTTACCATGTCAACGTACTTCTCTGTAACTGCGTTGAAGCCGATGCCTGCGCGGCTCTCTTTTACCTTATTGACGATGACAGCGCCCTCAAGACCTGCGTTGTTTGCGATGATGGTAAGAGGTGCCTCAAGTGCCTTGAGAACGATGGCTGCACCGGTCTTCTCATCGCCGTCGAGCTTAGCGACCTTCTTTGCTGCTTCCTTAGCTGCATGGATGTATGTGCATCCGCCGCCTGCGATGATACCTTCCTCAACTGCAGCACGTGTAGCGTTGAGAGCATCCTCCATACGGAGCTTCTTCTCTTTCATCTCTGCCTCTGTAGCAGCGCCGACTCTGATGACAGCTACGCCGCCTGCGAGCTTTGCAAGACGCTCCTGAAGCTTCTCTTTATCGAACTCAGAGGTTGTCTCCTCGATCTGTGTACGGATCTGGTTGATACGTGCCTCGATCTCCTTCTTGTCTCCGGCACCGTCAACGATGACTGTGTTCTCCTTCTGAACCTTAACCGACTTAGCACGGCCGAGCTGATCAAGGGTTGTATCCTTAAGCTCAAGTCCGAGCTCGTCAGAGATAACGGTACCGCCTGTGAGGATCGCGATATCCTGGAGCATAGCCTTACGTCTGTCGCCGTAGCCGGGAGCCTTAACAGCGACAACTGTGAATACGCCACGGAGCTTGTTGAGAACGAGTGTTGAAAGAGCCTCACCCTCAACATCCTCAGCGATGATGAGGAGCTTTCTGCCACCCTTCATGATCTCTTCGAGGATAGGAAGGATGTCCTGGATGTTGCTGATCTTCTTGTCTGTGATGAGGATCATGGGATCATCGAGAACTGCTTCCATCTTGTCCATATCCGTTGCCATATATGCGGAAACATAGCCCTTATCGAACTGCATACCTTCAACAAGGTCAAGCTCTGTCTGCATGGTCTTTGACTCTTCGATCGTGATAACGCCGTCCTTCGAAACCTTGTCCATAGCGTCTGCGATCATCTGGCCAACCTGGTCGTCACTTGCCGAGATAGCTGCAACCTTGGCGATCTGATCCTTGCCGTTAACCTTTGCGCTCATCTTGAGGATTGCTGCAACAGCTGCATCTGTAGCCTTCTGCATACCCTTACGAAGATCCATGGGGTTAGCGCCTGCTGCGAGGTTCTTGGCACCCTCATTGATCATTGCCTGAGCAAGTACTGTAGCGGTTGTTGTTCCGTCACCGGCAACATCGTTTGTCTTGGTGGCAACTTCCTTAACGATCTGAGCGCCCATGTTCTCGAACGAATCCTCGAGCTCGATCTCTTTAGCGATGGTCACACCGTCGTTTGTGATGAGGGGTGCACCGTAAGACTTGTCAAGGACAACGTTTCTGCCCTTAGGTCCGAGTGTAACTTTAACTGTATCTGCGAGCTTATTAACGCCTGCGCAAAGAGCTGCTCTGGCGTCAGCTGCGTATTTGATCTCTTTTGCCATGATGATTCTCCTTTTAATTTTATATTGCACATGCTCCATATAATTTACGCATATGCTCTGATTTCCTATTTTTCCTTCTGCCGTTTCAAATGCCTTATTTGCCTTGAATCAGCATAAACGTTTATATGATAGCTTCTTACTTCTCTACAACAGCTACGATATCGGACTGCTTTACGATGATGTACTCCTCGCCGTCAAGCTTAACTTCGGTTCCTGCGTACTTCTGGTAGATAACCTTCTCGCCCTTCTTAACCTGCATGGTGATCTCCTTGCCGTCGATCACTCCGCCGGGGCCTACTGCGATAACTTCCGCCTGCTGGGGCTTCTCCTGTGCCTTAGCTGCAAGGATGATACCGGACTTAGTGGTCTCATCTGCTTCAAGCTGCTTTAATACAACCTTGTCTCCAAGTGGTCTGAGTTTCATGATGTATCCTCCTGTTTCTTATTGAACATTGATCTTTTTGATTTGTTAGCACTCATTCTTTTCGAGTGCTAATCGACAACTCATATCTTATTCACTTCACGTCTTTTATGCAACACATAGAGGCATGTAAATATATGGATTTGCTCACGTTTGCTCGTGTATTCTCTTGAAATCTCAAAAATGCTCATTTATTTGGGATTTTTGACATGTCAATAGTTTTATAGTCGTCATTCTGCACAAAATTGAGCCTATCTTTTTGTGCAGTCCGCCAATTGAAGCCGTTATTGTTCCGTGTTACTCTATCTACACGAAAGCGGTAAGACAATCTGTTTTCTCTACGAAGCCCTCCCGGCTTCGCATCTGTAAATCTTTGATCACGTTCTGCTGCTTCGACTTTCCTACATGATGTGGCAGTATGTGTCTTTACTTGTGATCCGTTCCTGCTTGTTGAAAAAGATCAAAAACAGAAAGACTGTTTTTCTGTCGAATTGTAGGAAGAAGCATCAGAATCGTTTCTACAACGCTTCTAAAAGGAGGAGGAACATCATGAACAACTTAACTGTAGTACCATTCAAAAATGATTGGAAAGAAAAAGAGGGCGCTCTCGGGTTCAAGATGCGCAATGACTATCTGTTCCGTGCTTTTTTACAGTGCGACAACGAAAGTCTGAAAGCATTGATCGCATCGCTTCTGTACGTCGATGTATCCGAGATAACAAGCGCAGAGATCACCAACCCGATAATACTCGGTGCAAGCGCTGATGACAAAGAGATCCGTATGGACATTCATGTCATTCTTAACAAGCAGCATCCGATAAACATTGAGATGCAGACCTATAACCGTGCAGGCTGGAAAGAAAGAAGTGTTCTTTACGCTTGTCGTGGGTACGACAGTCAGAAACACGGAGATTCTTATGAAGAACATCCCGGCTTCCGCCAAGTGACATTTTGCGACTACACTCTCTTTGCTGAACACCCGGCTTTTTGCTCAACGTATATGTTGACAAGCACCGACGATCCGCACTATATTTATTCTGACAAGATAAGTTTGACGAATATAGACATGACAAGGATCGATCTTGCTTCTGAAAACGACATCAGGTTCGGACTTGTCAATTGGGCAAAGCTGTTTATGGCTGAAACATGGGAGGATTTCAAAATGCTTGAAGAAGAGAACAAAACAACCAAAGAGGATTATTCTTCCCCCTGGCGAATGACAGACGAAGAGATTATGCTTGAAAGAATGCGCAATATCGAAGAAGGCAAGCAGATGTGGGCCAGCATGGAAAAAAAACTTGAGGAATACAAAAAAGAAGCCGAGGAAAACAAAAGGATAATCTGCGAGCTTGAGGAACATAAGAAACAAATTGACGAGGAGAGGAAACGTATCGACGAAATCTATAAGATAAGCCGCGAACTTGAGGAATATGAGAAGCGAGGCAAAGAAGATAAAGAGAAAATCCGCGAACTTAAGGAACGAGTCGCCGCTCTAGAGAAGTAAAGAACACCCCTGCCGTGGCAGGGGTGTTTCGTTATGTTTGATATCAAAGTGTTAACTAAATAGCGGTATTCCTTGTGCAGGCCGTGCTTGCTGATCCGATATATCTATCTCTACTTCATAGCCGGTTCCCCCATCATAAACCGTTACCGAATCCTCTTCACCAATATAAACCAGATACTTTCCGTTGTAATCAAAACATACAAACCCATCCGGAATATCATATATTATGTCGGGCGAAGCGGTTGTAAGATTAAATGTTTTTGTATCGTCATGTATGTCAAATGCAGATCCTATCGTACTCTGGCTTTGTCCAATCTGAGGCTGAAGTTTCTGGTAATCCGAATCAGCTACCAATCCACGATAGTTAAACACGCGGGCATAAGCACAGTTACCGATCGTAACCTTTGTATACGGTGCAAATGCGAACATACCGCTGTATCCTTGATATGACTCGCCTAGTAAGAAGCTCTTTATATTGCTTGCACTCGTTGTTCTTGTTATTTCTTTTTTGAGTAACTGACGGGTTGCAGAATCAACCGTTCCGTTCTCATTAACCAACTGTTCCGGAACAATGACGCCACCGTAGTAACCCATGTAATAACGGTCTGCTCCCGTAATATCCATAAGCATACCCGTTACACTCTTATTGTTATAACGAGAGTCACTCTTTACCGGCGTGAATACATCCGATGATTTGAAAACTCGTGTTATATATGTTTGTTTGCTTTGCCCCTGAATCCCCTCGCGGATTATGAAGCAGGAGTATTTAAACGCCTCCCCTTCCGCGGGAACCACTCTGACCTGTGAGGGTCTATAATCACCTGAGTGATCAGCAAAGTCCTGATTTACCGTTAACCCACACAGGAGATAAGAGCTCGACGCATGAACAACATTATGCTCATACTCAAGGTCAGGAACCACAAGATCAGTAATATTTAGCGTCAGCTTCAGGTCAGAGTAAACCGAACTGCTATCGTTAATCTCCACGTCTGCAGCACCATCCAAATGGAACGCGTTAGCAATCTCCCATTTATCCGATTTAACTCCAATCTGTGATTCTATCGGATTGACCTCGCGTCCTCTACTGTC
>JAEEQC010000114.1 GCA_016285135.1 Lachnospiraceae bacterium | reverse complement strand
TTGTCGAAATGAGGTTAACTTCTTTATTGACATCATCTATGCTGCGTGCGAGATCCTCGATGATCTGTGCAAGTTCTTGTGTGGTGTTCTCAAGTTCTGTGTTGAGGTGAGACACTCTCTCCTCTTCTATCCTCATGTTCTCCTGGATGTAGCGGCGGCAGTTCTCGGGAACGTTTATACCTCTTGCGATCGCCTTCGCCATCTCTCGACAACTCTTGTATCCGCAAGCATGACAGTCATAATTGCGATCCTCTTCACTTGTCTTGCGAAGGATCTTATATGCTTCCGCGATCTTCTCCTCACTCACAACATCAAGTTCACCGCCCACAGGCTCGTAGCTCGTTGTGAAATCGATGAGGTTGAGCTTCTTGTCAAATTCGAGGAACTGCGGATCCTCTCCTTTTTTGGTAAGTCCGGCTTTTCTCTCTGTTCCGGTCCTGGTCTTTATGTCATGGAGCACGCTTGTTCTTTTGAAAACATCATATTCTTTTCCGACCCCGGGGCCGCTGTTACAGCCGAATTCGCAGTTAAGAACATCAAATACGACGGGCTTGTAAGTATCGCGGACAGATGCGTAATAATCAAGCTCATGATAAACCCTCTCGGTTCCTTCCGAGTTAATGCAGGAGAGATCCGGAACATGAAGTCTCAAGTTCTCTTTTAAGCCGCCGGGCATGGGATAAATGGCTCCCACAAAACCCGTCGGACTGTCAAACGAGAAATCACTTGCAGCTCCGTTCGCCGGAAGGACCACATGTCGATCCTTCATTGTTTGAACGAGATTGTTGACCGTAACGTTCAGGTTTATCATCCCGTTGCTTCTTGTAAACTCATCCTTCTTTGCAACGCAGGGAGAAATAGCGGCGATAGTCCCTGTAATGCCGGCGTATTTTCTCATATATACCGCAGTGCACATCATCGGGCTTACGATAGTCGAAAGCGATGACAGGATGTCCTTGCGATAACGAAGCATATAATTAACGATGGCTGCACAAGGTTGAGACACAAGCTTCTTCCCGGGATTCTGCTGAACATATCTGACATGTCCCCATGTGCAGATGTCCGCTCCGAAGCTGACATCATAAATAAACTTGACTCCCTTGTTCCTAAGCCAGGTAAGGATTTTGAACCAGCTGTCGGGGTAAGCGACCATGATCGCGGGAGCAACGATGATCGAAAGGTTCTCCCCTTTATCGAGACGGTCAAAGAATTCTTCGGTATCATCAACGTAGTAACGCGCCTTATGATTACATGCCGCGATACATGAGCCGCATTTGATACACATCTTGTCATCAATGCTGATGACAAGCTTGCCCTTGCTGTCCATATAAGCCTTATTTGCCAAGGGCGAGGGGCAAACACGGATACAAGAATTACAACCTACACATTTTTCTTCGTCGATATTAATAAGACTCATATTCTTCTCCTTCTTCGGAATGTACTGCAGATTAGATTATAGATTAAACTTTTGTTTTTGTCAAGTGTTGTAATCGATTTTGTTATTTGTGGATTTGTTCACCCTTTTTCAGCAAGTGTACGAACGCATGTACATCCGTTCTCTCCCGATCGTCTCCAAAAAGATCAGATATCGGCCGGGGTCTGGCAGGCTTTTGTTTATCATTAAAAGAATGAGCCTCGGGATCATCTGTCCTTCGGCTCATTTTGTATCTCTTTTGCAATTATCAATACGTGTAGATCACCGTAACATCTCTGTGGCACTGAAGTATCGACGCGGGAACCTTCGGGGTGACAGGTCCGTTGATCGATCTCTCGACGATGTCCCTTTTGTCATCACCGGAAGCGATAAGGAGGATCTTCTTCGACTGCATGATCGCCCACATACCCATCGTGATGGCTCTGCGGGGAACCTGTTCTTCGCTTGCGAAGAATCTGGCGTTTGCCTTGATGGTCATCGCATCAAGCTTTACCTCGTGTGTTGCTTTGTAGAATACGTCATCCGGCTCGTTAAATCCGATATGCCCGTCATGACCGATACCGAGGAGCTGGATGTCCGTTCCGCCGAGGCTGTCGATGAACGCATCGTAACGAGCACCCTCTGCCGCAAGGTCTGCAGCAAGTCCGTTGGGAACGTGGGTATTGTTCTTGTCAATGTTTATGTGATTAAAAAGGTTATCATTCATGAAGTAACGGTAGCTCTGATCGTTAGCGGGATCAAGTCCGGCGTACTCATCAAGGTTGACTGTGGTAACCTGAGAGAAATCAAGATCTCCCTCTTTGTTCATCCTGACAAGCTCCTTATAGGTGCCGATCGGGGTTGATCCTGTCGCAAGTCCTAGGACGCTTCTCGGGTTGTTCCAGACAACAGATGCTATGATCTGCGCTGCTTTTCTGCTGAGTTCGTCGTAGTTTGCCGCCTTAATAACCTTCATATTAATAACCCTCCTCATGCATAGTAAACAATGTCATGTCAGCTCGAAACCACCTTGCTGACGGCTATCGTTATTCAACCCGCATTGAATAACGAGATAGTTATGCGGTAACAATAGAGTTCGCTGCCTGAAGTCCAAACTTCTCGACTGCTGCCTCTCTCATCTTGTACTTGAGGATCTTGCCGGCTGCGTTCATAGGGAACGAGTCAACAAAATCAACATACCTGGGGATCTTATGCTTAGCCATGTTCTTGCGAACAAAGTCCTTAAGCTCATCTTCCGTCATGGTCTCGCCTTCCTTAAGGATGACGCATGCCATGATCTCCTCACCGTAGTCGCGGTCCGGAACACCGATAACCTGCACATCCTCAACCTTCGGATGAGTGTAGATGAACTCCTCGATCTCCTTGGGGTAGATGTTCTCGCCGCCGCGGATGATCATATCCTTGATACGGCCTGTAATCTTATAATATCCTTCCGAAGTTCTCCTTGCAAGGTCTCCCGTGTGAAGCCAGCCGTTCTCATCGATGGCTGCTGCGGTAGCTTCGGGCATCTTGTAATAGCCCTTCATGATGTTGTAGCCACGAGCCACGAACTCTCCATCCACATTGTCGGGGAGGTCTGCACCGGTCTCGGGATCGACGATCTTGCACTCAACACCGAAGATAGGTCCGCCAACCGTGTTGACACGAGCCTCGATCGAATCGGTCGTCTTGCTCATCGTACATGCCGGCGACGCCTCGGTCTGACCGTATGTGATACAGATCTCGGTCATGTTCATCTTCTCGATAACATCACGCATGGCCTTGATCGGGCAAGGGCTTCCTGCCATAATGCCCGTACGCATATGTGAGAAGTCCGTCTTGTCGAAGTTCTCGTGTCCGAGCATGGCTATAAACATTGTGGGCACACCGTGGAAAGCTGTGATCTTCTCACGGTTGATGCAGTCAAGTCCCTTTCTCGGCGAGAATGCCGTGATGGGTGACATCGTGGTGCCGTGGGTCATCGATGCGGTCATGGCAAGAACCATGCCGAAGCAGTGGAACATGGGCACCTGGATCATCATGCGGTCGGCTGTCGAAAGATCCATGCAATCACCGATCGCCTTGCCGTTGTTGACTACGTTGTAATGGGTGAGCATGACTCCCTTGGGGAAGCCTGTTGTACCCGATGTGTACTGCATGTTGCAGACATCGTTCTTTGTGACGAAACGTCTGCGGAATTCAACTTCCTTCTGAGAAACGGTGTCCGCAAGGCCGATCGCCTCATCCCATGTGTAGCAACCGTGCTGCTTGGCACCTGCGATAACGATGTTACGCAGGAACGGAAGCTTCTCGCTGTGAAGCGCGCCCGGCTCGCATTCGTCAAGTTCGGGGCAGAGTTCTTTCATGATCTCTACATAGTTGATGTCCTTAAAGTTCTCGATCATGACAAGTGTCTGGGTGTCGGACTGACGGAGCAGATACTCGATCTCGTGCACTCTGTACGCCGTGTTGACGGTGACAAGTACGGCGCCGATCTTTGTGGTTGCCCAGAAGGTTATGTACCACTGGGGAACGTTGGTAGCCCAGATCGCAACGTGGTCGCCCTTTCTGACACCCATAGCGATAAGGCTGCGTGCAAAGGTATCGACATCGTTACGGAATTCGATATATGTTCTTGTGTAATCAAGCTCGGTGTACCTGAAAGCGTACTGCTCAGGGAATTCCTTGCACATACGGTCAAGGACGTCAGGGAACGTCTCATCGATGAAATGCTCCTTGGGCCACACGTACTTGCCTGTGTGTGCCTTATTGTCCTGAAGCTTGTCCTGACGCTCCTCGCGGTACTTCTCCATGTAGTGAGCGAACTGAGGGAAAACGATGCCCGCATCCTGAAGATTGCGTGCCCATCTCTTAACCCACTCGAGAGAGATGTAACCGCTGTAGCCAAGTTCCTTGAGTGCTTCGAAGACTGCAGTCAGAGGCATGTCTCCTTCACCCATGATCTTATACTGAGGCTCGCCGTTTACCATGACTGAATCTTTTACATGGACATGACGGATGTAAGAGCCGATATTCCTGATCGTCTCTTCGGGACTCTCACCCATATACCTGTAAGGGTGATGGATATCCCAGAGTGCTGCGACTTTCGGGCTGCCCGTCTTGTCAAGCAGTCTCTTAAGGCGCATTGTATCGGAGTAAACACCGTTGGTCTCGACAAGGAGTGTAACGGTTTCATATTCTTCTGCTACGGCTGCGAGCTCTTTAAGAACGCCCACAACATAATCATCATCTACATCGCTCACGGGCTCCGGACCCTCGTCGGCAAGAATCCTGACATAAGGGGTCGAAAGCTTCGACGCAAGCTTGATATAATCTGTTACTTCACGGATGACATTGTCATGCTCCGATTCAATCTTCAAAAAGCATCCTGTGTCCAGACAGGGGATCTCTAGTCGTAGCTCTGCCAGTTTCTTAAGGGTTGCTGCTAACTTATCCTCTTTGAAGGGCTGTGCTTTTACGGCTGAAATCTCGTCACCGATGCCTCTGATCTCGATACCGTCGAATCCAAGGTCTTTTGCCATGGAATAGATATCGGACCAATCGAAGTCGGGACATGCTATTGTTGAAAAACTGATCTTCACGACACTCATCCTTTCTTATGTATATTCTGCGCCTCGTGCTTCGGACAATGTTCCCGGTGAAGACGCAGTGGGCTTTGCCAAAGCACGGGCAGCGTCGTTAAACCCCTTTTTTGGCAAAGTATTGACTAATTATATATTTCCGAAAAGATAAAATCAAGAAATTTTTCTACACAAATACGAGTTATTTTATGTCATTACAGGCCGGTTCCCATTCGATCTGCACAAAAGAAGCGCCCAACCGGCGCTTCTTAAAAGAATAACAGGATCTGTTTACCTCATGATCCTAAGCTTGTCACCCGTACACGAGAAGATCACGTGATCTCTCACTCCTGCGGGCTCACCGTCCGTGTGGACACAGAGAGGTCTCTCCGTTCTGATCTCACAGGTTCTGCATGTGATCTGCTCAACGCCGCGCTTATTCACATGATCCGCCTTGATAACGGAAGGCATATAGAGAAGATGTTTTATTCTGGAAATATCGTGAACTATGCACATGGTCACCTTGCCATCGGTGGGATCGGCCGCAGGTCCCATGGGCATGCCACCGCCTTCGTACTTTGTGTTCATAGCCGATGCAAAGACAAGCTTCTTATATGAAAGCTTTCTTCTGCCGTCGATTATGATCTCGGCTTTTGTATGGGGGCATTTGAATATCAGGAAGATCCCGGTGATGTAATAGACCAGTCTGCCTTTCCCGATAGAGTTCAGGAACTTCTTAAGACGCGAAACGAGTGCTTTGTGACAGATCTGGGCATCGTAACCGATACTGCTGCTTACGGCGAACCGTGCCTGTGAATCCGAAGTACCGGGGAACCTTGTGAGTCCCACGTCTATCTTTTCAAAATAGCGGGGATTAAGAACACGTTCAAATGCCTTAATGGGATCCTGGCTTATCCCGAGGCCGCGGGCGAAATCATTGCTCGATCCGGTCGGGATGACGCCGAGCATCACGCGCGCACCCGAGGGGATACCGCTCACTACTTCGTTTAATGTTCCGTCTCCACCCGCCACAACGATCCTCTTCATCTCGGGATCGCGCGCACAGACAGAAGCCGCCGCCCTCCGTGCGTCGTCTTTCCCATGCGTCATGATGACTTCATACTCCTTACCGGATCTGTCAAGACGTCTCTGCATCTCATCCCAGAGTTCTTTACCTTTTCCGGTCCGCGAACCGGGGTTGACAATGAAGTAGTATTTCATGTGCGTCTCCCTTTCCCTGATACGAATTCGCAACTGTCCTTTTTTATTATAGCGATTTCAATTCTTATGTGTAAAGAACTTTTACTTGGGTTGTGGTCCCTTGGGGACGGGGGTTGTGGACCATGAAACCCAATGGTCCACCAACCCCCGTCCCCAAGGGACCACCCATACCCCGTCCCCAAGGGACCACCCGGCACTACGAGAAAAACCCCGGGAACAATGAGTTTCCGGGGTTTGTAAGTTCTTTTGAAAAATGATACGATTAACGCTTCGAGAACTGCCCACTCTCGCACTTGCTCGCAAGTGCTGTCGTGGCGTCGCATGTGCAAGCACATGCTGGGGTTCCCTTGTTCTCTCGCTTAACGCTTCGAGAACTGCGGAGCACGACGAGCTGCCTTTAAGCCGTACTTCTTTCTTTCCTTCATACGAGGGTCTCTTGTTAAGAAGCCTGCTTTCTTAAGTACAGGTCTGAAGTCTGCATCAACAGTAAGTAATGCACGAGCGATACCATGTCTGATAGCGCCTGCCTGGCCGGTGAATCCGCCACCCTTAACGGTAACGATTACATCGTACTTATCAACGTTCTCTGTAGCAACAAGGGGCTGACGAACGATAACCTTGAGGGTCTCAAGACCGAAGTACTCATCGATGTCTCTCTTGTTGATAGTGATTGTGCCCTTACCGGGTACTAAATATACTCTTGCAACGGAAGACTTTCTTCTGCCTGTTCCGTAGAATTTAGCTGCTTTAGTAGCTTTCTTAGCCATTTTGGTAATCTCCTTTCAGTTCCTCTTAGAATGTTAATACTTCAGGTTTCTGAGCTTCGTGCTTGTGATCGGGTCCTGCGTAAACAAAAAGCTTCTTGCCCATCTGACGTCCAAGAGGTCCCTTGGGAAGCATACCCTTAACTGCGATTTCGATAACTTCTTCAGGCTTGGTAGCGAGCTTCTCTGATAAAGGCATGGTACGTACGCCACCTACATAATCGGAGTGACGGAAGTATGTCTTCTGCTCCATCTTCTTACCTGTAACGGAAATCTTCTCAGCGTTAACAACGATTACATAATCGCCGGTATCAACATGAGGAGTAAAAATTGCTTTATTCTTGCCTCTTAAAACCTTAGCAACTTCAGATGCAAGGCGTCCGAGAGTCTTATCTGTAGCGTCAACCACATACCATTTTCTCTCGATGGTATCGGGATTTGCCATAAATGTTTTCATGATGTTTCCTCCATAAAAAATCAACTACGTGTAAATCTATGTTCATATGCCTTACCGGGGCTATGGCT
>JAEEQC010000113.1 GCA_016285135.1 Lachnospiraceae bacterium | reverse complement strand
GACCATTGAGGTACATGGTCCACAACCCCCGTCCCCTGGTGGGTCACCCACAACCCCGTCCCCTGGTGGGTCACCTTCTTTTTTTTGCACAATTTTATAAATTTCGTGAGGAATTCTCCCGTGATATGGACTCTATATATACAGAAAGCGTTTTTAGGGTGAGACATATAAACAAAAGGAGACGGGAGAATTGAAAACAGAAACTAAAAAACTGACAAAGAAATTTTGGATGATCGTCCTCGCTGCGGTGTGCGCGGGGGCTCTTTTCATGCTTTCGGGAGTTGAGGCGAAGGCAAACGGAGAGATTGAAGTGAATTCGTGGGCGGGATTACAGACCGTAATCGACTCTGCACCGGCAGGCACGGAGACTACTGTCAAGCTCACTGCGGATATTGTGCCGGAAACTCCCACAGCTGCAGATGCGTATATCAATATCGGCACCGGAAAAAAGATCGTTCTTGACCTGAACGGACATATCATGAACCGTAAATTGTCCACGGCACAGGAAAACGGTATGGTTATCAAGGTAGAGGGTGAACTGACTCTTAATGACAGCAACCCGACTGCTTCACACAACGATTTTACTTTTATAAATCCGATCACTTTGGAAACCAACACCGTCACCGGTGGAGCCATCACAGGAGGAAAGAATAGTCGAGAATATTATGGTGCAAATGGTAATTATGGAGGTGGAGTTAATGTATGTGCAGGTGCTAAATTCACCATGAATGCAGGCTCGATTGTTGCTTGTGAAGGATATTATGGTGGAGGTGTGTTCGCAGACGGAGAAAAACTTGGGAATAATAATGAGCAAGTAGCTGTGCCAGCGGAATTTGTAATGAATGGAGGCTTAATTACCGCCTGTGTCGCCGATTATGGCGGTGGTGTCTGCAATTATGGATATGATATAATCTTAAATTGTTTTAGTGCTTGTTTTACAATGAACAGAGGTGAAATCGAATACTGTAAGGCGGATTATGGGGGAGGTGTATATTCCTATGGATGTATAAATTTGAATGAAGGAAAAATCAGATCATGCAAAGCAGAAAGTAGTGGTGGAGGAGTAGGTTGTGCTGGTAACCGATCTCAGATTAACGCATTTATTATGACGGGAGGCGAAATATGCGAATGTGAAGCTATATATGGTAATGGTGGTGGAGTATATGCTACTAATGTTACTTTCAGTATATCGGGCGGAGAGATAAGTAATTGTAAAGTATATAACGATGGCGGAGGAGTGTACTTTAAAGGATTCTCCGAATTCACTGCAGCATTCTCCGGAGGAATAATAAGTCAATGTGAAAGCACGAACAATGGCGGGGGTGTATACATTAAGGATTCTACGTTTTACATGACTGACGGGGAGATAAGTGAATGTAAAACCGGGTGTAATGGCGGAGGCGTATACCTTGATGACTCGACGTTTAACATGACCGGCGGAGAGATAAACGAATGTGTAAGCACGTATAATGGCGGAGGTGTATACCTTGAAGATTCGAAATTTGACATGACCGGCGGGAAGATAAGCATAGGTAAAGCATACAGCGGTGGAGGTGTATTTATTGAGAACTCGACGTTTGGCATGTCAGACGGAGAGATAAGCAGATGCGTAGGCAGGTTAGGCGGAGGTGTGAACGTTTACACCGGAAGCTGCACAATTACGGGAGGAACTATCACGCAGTGTACAGCCTCACAAAACGGACAGGGAATCTATGTTGACAGCGACGGACTGCTTCTCATCACCGGCGGTAATTATTTGAGTTCAAACATAAGAAATGATGAAATACACAAACAGGCTGGCGCGGGCTTTGCTCAGATCAAGTCTCAAAGCATCAGTTATTTCAATAATAGTGAACAGGCATTGGTGGCAACACAGGATTCGACCAATATGACGGTATATTATTATTGTTCCTCAGACAATGCCACACCCGGTGCGATCGACTTTAACGAGCCTCAAAGCACCGGTTGGAGCGATCAGGTTCCGAAGGCTTCAATCCCGGGTACATACAGCGTATGGGTAACTGTGAAAGGCGTAAACAACAGAACGGCCGGACCTGTAAAGATCACTCCGAGCCCGTCGATTCCCAAAGCAAATCCTTCGATTAACCAGAATCCATCGGCGGTACAGGACCTGGTTTGTGACGGAACCGCTAAAACTCTGGTGAACGAGGGCACCTTTATCAGTAGCAGTATTGTCAACAACACGCCGCCCACTGTTCTTTATGCAGTCACGGAGACAAATGAGAGACCTGAGGACAGTGCCTTTGCAGAAGGTCTTCCGACAAGAACCGAAGCGGGGACATATTACGTTTGGTACAGGATCCCGGAAAGCAACTATTATAATTCGGCAAATCAGTATGGCTCGATCGAGGTTGTTATCGAAGAACCCGCTGAGGATCCCGCGCAGGGTACCACAACTACACCGGTGGTCGTAACACCCGTCGATGATCCTGAGCCCGTGGAAGAGAAGGCGGAAGCACCGAAGCCGAGCATCTTCACACGGAAGAATAAGGACGGCTCCGTTACAACCATAACGATAATTTGGAACGCAGACGGAACAACAACCGTTATTACCGAAAACAAGCAGCCCGACGGATCGACAGAAGTCAAGGAAGAAACCAGAGATGCCAAGGGTAACGGTACATTAAAGATTGAAAAGAAGGATGCCGAAGGCAATCTCTTAAGCAAGACCGAGGGTACGATCAAGGTAAACAAAAAGGGCACGGAGACGATCAAGTCTGTGACCGAGAACTCGGACGGCTCAAAGTCGGAGAAAACACAGAAGACATATAAGCGTGATCCGAATGCTGACAACATAAAAAAAGTAACGATCAGCGAAAAGAAGACGGACGCCGCAGGAAACACGGAAGAGATCAAGACAACAGCGTTTGTAACAACTCTCGGAGCGGCTACTGTTTCAGAAAAGAGTACAAGAACATTTGTCGGAACATCAGGTAATAAGGGTAATAAAGAATCCGATACGGAAGGTGAAGACGGAACCGATACAGGCAAAACGGGCAGCAGGAATGTGCAAAACGTTGTAAAAGAAGAACGAGAGTACTCACTGTCCGTAAACGGAGTAGTTAAGCTTCTGTCTCTCACTTCTGACGGTGAAAAGGTTACGATCCCCGAGAGCTTCGAACTTGATGGGATGAAGAGAGTCGTAAAATCGATCGGAAAGAACGCCCTGAAGGGCAACCTGTCCATTAAGGAAGTTGAGATCGGAAAGAACATCACAACGATCTCAAGCGGTGCGTTTAAAAACTGCAAGAACCTCGAGCTCATCAAGCTCACGGGTTCGGTGAAAAAGATATACAAGAATGCCTTCAAGGGCATCGCGAAGAACGCGAAGTTCGTGATAGAGGCATCTGAGGAAGATTTTGCAAGGATTGTGGAACTTCTGAAAGCGTCGGGTGTCAGCGAAACTGTGACATTTGAGAGAGCATAAATAATTGACAAAGGTGGTCCCTTGGGGGTGTGGTAGCTGGGGGGTGGTCCCTTGGGGACGGGGGTTGTGGGTCATGTAACCCAATGACCCACAACCCCCGTCCCCGATGGGTCACCCGATGGGTCACCCGGTGGGTCACTTATCTTAGTCTCCTATCCCGTACAGGTCGCGGTTGATGTACTTCACCACGTACTCCTGTCTGTTCTCAGCGAAGGTTACGAGGTGGGTCTCGGAATCGTAGTACGATCCGGGTGAGCACCACAGTGAGAAATCGCCCTTCTTCCTGAGCTGATCGATGTGCTTGTAATAGTATTCAAGCTCTGTCTTACGCGATTCATTGAGCATGTTGTAGCTCTCAAGGATGCTGTCTGTCGAGAGCGCGCCTTCGATGAACTCTATCGACTTGTTCTTAAAGTACTCCTTGCAGTCCTCTCTCTCCATGAGCAGAGTGAAAAGCGGTGCATATCTTGTATCATGCGAGTTCATAACGACCCTGAGGGTATCGTAGAAAGGCTGTGTCGCATCCTGTCCGTAGAGACCGTAGGAGTAGTCCATATCGTGAGGAAGGAATCTCCACCTGCCGTCAAAGATACCGTCTTTGTAGGTGTCGCCGTCAGCTGCGGCGTACTTGACGCACTTGTAGTTGTTGTTGGGCCAATCCCAGTTGTTGAGACAGATATTCCATGCGAAGAAGTCAAGGTAGTTCTCAACGTCCATAAACTCACAGAGCTGTCTGTAGTTGGCATCGTTTGTCAGATCCATCTCGGTGAACTTCTTGTACTGCTCGTTGTACTCATCAACGAACTTCTGGGTGAGCTCGTCGTCTTCTTTGTTCTTCTTCTGGTCGCTGCCCTCAAGGATCACGAATTCTCCGGGAGCGTCCTTGCCGAACTTCTCTTTGAAATAGGTGTCGCAATAATTCTCATGGAGCCAGAAGAGGCCGTAGTACTTGCCGTTGAGGTATGCTGCGGCGGGAACCACTCCCTCATAGATCTCAAAGCCTGCCTTCTTGCAGAGCGTCTGGCTGAGCTCGTCGCGCAGGAAGCAGAACTGGAAATCGTTGCCCGCATCACGGAGCACGAGCTTGTCGTACTTGTTAACGGTCTTGCCGCTTCCGTCAAGCGCCTGTGTCCCGAAGTCGTTGATCTTGAAGGTTCCGTGGTCGGGATCGTAGGACTTTCTTGCAAAGAGCTTCATCGACTTGACAGAGTACTGTCTCGAGTAGCCGCCGTAGATCCTCACACCGCCGAATTGTCCGAGTTCGGGGTAACCGTCCGGTCCGTAGGCCTCGATGTAGACCTCACGTTCGCTCTCTCTGCCTCGTTTTTCGTAGTTCTTTCCTCTGAAGATCCCGTCAGGTTTCTCTGTGAGATCGGCAGGCTCTCCGGAGATTGAGAATACGAGCGTTGTGTATCTCTCTTTCGAGTTCTCAGCAACAAAGAATGTCTTCACCGCAGTCTTCGTCCACTCTCCGGACGGAAGAAGCGCCTTTGCGCGCAGGACGACCGCATCTGGAAGAGTTCCGTCGAGGGGCTCGAACTTGAGCGGTTCGGCATATGCATTCGATTCCGCTGTGGGCTCCGTGCAATCAAGTGTGTAGTAGACCTTGGCTCCCTCGGGTGCCTCTACGGACACCGTCAGAGTGTCGTTATAAAACGAGTTGGTGTCGCTGAACGAAAATGTTCCGTCATCGTAGAAGCCGATCACCACCTGACCCTTAACGAGAGGGCTCGGCTGAGGTTTTTCAGGCAACGGTTCGGGTTTAATGTTCCCCTCACCCGAATTGATGTACTGCGAAAAATCGTCACCTTCGTGAACTACGATCGTGCTTCCGTCGTCTTTTCCGGGATCGATCACAGTCACGGTATCCTTTGATTCCTGTTTGGGTTCTGCCTGAGGTTCGGGTGTGGGAGTTGCTCCGCTCTCACCCGATCCGCATGCACATGCCGATGTAACCACGGCACATGTGAGTATCAGAAGGCAGATGTGCCTCATGGTTCTTTTAATGGTGCTCATTGTATGTTATCTCCTACTAATTACATTTCTATGATGATCTCGCTCTTATCCTTAAGGATCTTCTCGGGGATAAGGATCCCTTCGATCACGCTGCCGTCGACGGTGATCTTCTTAACTCCGTGCTGACTGCCGTTCGGGTTCTCGATCTTAACAAAAAGCTTCTTGCCGCGGAAGGTCTTTTCGATCGTGAAGCTCTTCCACTCCGAAGGGATCGAAGGATCGATAACGAGTCCCTCGGCCTCGGGGTTGATACCGAGGATACCCTCAACGGTTCCGACCATGACGGTCGAAGCTGTTCCCGTGAGCCAGTGCACATGAGCGCGTCCCGCGAAAGGACTGTCCTTGCCCTCGACGAACTGTCCGAAGACGTAGGGCTCGAGAGATCTTGTCTCCGCCCTGTCGTTGTAGGTAGCGGGCGATGCTTCTTTCCAATACATATATGCACGATTGCCGTGACCGAGCTTTGACTCCGCAAGGATCAGCCAGCCCTGAGGCTGCGAGAAGATACCCGCGTTCTCCTTGACACAATGATTAAAGCACGTCATGAGCGCTCCGTCAAACGAATGATACTCGTAAGGAGGATACATGACCATCGCACCGAAAGGAGTATTGAGTTCTCTCTCCACGCTGTCCATGGCCTTCTGCTTCTGCTCGTCCGTGCCGAAGTCCGCGATAACCGACCACGACTGAGGGTTGAGCCACATGGACGCTTCGGGGTCTGTATGCTTTCCGATAACCGTACCGTCTTCCTTGTAACCTCTGATCCATCTGTCTCCGTCCCAGCACTCACCGATGATCTTGGTGAGCTTTTCGAGGATGGAGTCGAGCTCTGCGGCATAGGCGTTATCAGCCTTAATGAGCGCGTACTTTTTAAGAACCTTGACTGCGTAGACAAGCTGGAATGCAACGAAAGTCGATTCGCCGAGCTTTCCGAGTCTCAAGCAGTCGTTCCAGTCCGCATGAAGTCCTGCGGGCATTCCGTGCTTTCCGAGGTTGTTCATCGAGAAAGCTACCGCACGCTGAAGGTGCTCGTAAACGCTGCCCTTCTCGCCGTTGTTGGCGAACCAGATCTGCTCGTCGAGGAATGCAAGGTCTCCGCTCTCTCTGATGTACTTGTCGACCGTAGGGAAGAGCCAGAGCGCATCGTCGGCACGGTAGCTGGGGTGTCCCGTCTCCTTAACGTACTCGGGATCGTCCGGAGTGTTCTCCTGACCGGGCTTATGTGTGTACTTTACAAGAGGAAGTCCCGCTCCGTTAGTAACCTGAGCCGAGAGCATGAACCTGATCTGTTCCTTGGCCATCTCGGGAGCGAGATGGATGATGCCCTGGATATCCTGAACCGTATCACGGTAGCCGAAGCCGTTTCTGAGACCGCAGTACTGGAAGGACGCCGCACGTGACCATGTGAATGTGATGAAGCAGTTGTAGGCATTCCACATGTTGACCATGTTGTTGAAGTTCTCATCGGGAGTGTTGACCTTGAGGTTGTCAAGCTTCGAATGCCAGTAGTCCTTAAGCTCCTTAAGCTCCGCATCGACAACACCCTGCTTCTCGTAGCGGTCAAGGATCTTCTCGGCTTCCGAACCGGGCTTCTGTCCGAGCACGTAGGTGAATTCCTTCGTCTCGCCGGGAGCGAGTGTGATCTCGGATTCGAGGGCACCGCAGGAATTGCCGTTGTAGTTGAGATTGCACTCAAGGGGATGTGCCGCACCCACGGGATCCTTGTAGGAGTTGTAAGGACCGACGAACTTGTCGCGGTCGCCGCAATACCGGTCAACCTTGACACCCGCAAGGCCGAGGAAACGCTCGTTGCGGGGATTGTGGAAGTTCTCGTTCTGCTTCTGAAGGATGTACCTTCCGTTGAAGTATGTATGTGTGATAAAGAGCGTGTACTGAAGGTTGACCTGATCCTGCTCGTAGTTATTCTCATTTACAAACTCGCAGTATCCGATGACCGAGAGGTTCCTCGGCTTGTCGCCTTTGTTGGTGACTTTGCATCTCCAGACTTCGTAGGAAGCGCCCTTGGGAACATAGTAAAGAGTCTCTG
>JAEEQC010000112.1 GCA_016285135.1 Lachnospiraceae bacterium | reverse complement strand
GCTTGCTGCGGGTAAGCCATGCAAGAAGCAGACAGAGGTAGGCTCTCTCGCTCGTCTTGCCGCGCTTAACTACCGCATTCACAAGAGCGAGCTTGTGACGCTGGATCGCGTCGTCGTACGTGTATGTTTCACCCGGCTCAGGAAGTCCCGTAAAGAACGAGGAGATCTTCTCCTTGATGAGCGCCGCCTGACCGGAGGTGAGGATATCAAAGTTCTTGGCCAGAGCCGCATAACCGCACACGGGGCAGGCGATAACGCCGTACTTGACGGTGTCGATCTCCTTGTAACGCGGGCGAAGGTCAATGTCCTGCGATACAAGCTTTGCCTTGCCGGTCTTGACCGACTTGGTCTTGAATGCGTAGTCGCAGATACGACACTTCTGCGATTTCTCGAGGATGCACGACTTCTCATCGAGCAGAGCCTGCGCAGCCGCATCAAGTGCGTTCTTTCTGGCTTCTTCTTTCTCCTTCTGGGCTATCTTCGCAGCATCCTCGAAGATGTCCATCTTGCCCATTCCGCCGAGTCCCAACGACTCGAGACCCGATAACATGTCACTCATTTCTACTCCGTTTCCATGCGGATATGATCCGCACAATCTAAAAACACCACCTGTTGATCCGGCTCTCACACGCCGGAGAGGCCGTTATAGACTACAAACGTTAATGCCTATGATCCACCCGCTCCGGGCTTTTAGGGATCATTGAGGCTTATAGCTGCTCTTTAAGGATGCCGTTCTGTTGAAGACCGGTACGCCCGGCTTGGAATCCTTGTAGTCAACGTTGAAGTACCCGTTTCTGAGGAACTGGAAGCTCTCAAAAGGCTGTGCGTCTTTGAGTGCCGGCTCGACAAATGCGTTGTCGATGATCGTCCTCGAATTAGGGTTGATGTTGACCGATCCGTCCTCGTTGTATACACCCTTTTCTTCATCCACGAGGTTCTCATAGAGCTTGACCGTTGCCTTAACGGCTGTAGGTGCGTAAAGCCAGTGGATGGTTCCCTTGACCTTTCTGCCCTCGAAGCCGCTGCCGCTCTTCGTCTCGGGATCGTAGGTACAGTGAACGACCGTTACCTTGCCCGTCTCGTCGGTCTCGTAGGAGACGCACTTGACGAAGTAAGCGAACATCAGACGTACCTCGTTGCCGGGAAAGAGTCTGAAATACTTCTTGGGAGGATCGATCATGAAGTCGTCCCTCTCGATCAGCAGCTCTCTTCCGAAAGGAAGCTTACGGCTGCCGAGTTCTTCGTTCTCAAGGTTGTTGGGTGCATCAAGCTCCTCAACCTGACCCTCGGGGTAGTTATCTATCACAAGTCTGACGGGATCAAGGATCGCCATCATTCTCTTTTTCTTGAGCTTCAGGTCTTCTCTGATGCAGTACTCAAGCATCGAGTAATCACACGAGCTGTTTGCCTTGGAGACTCCGGAAAGTTCCATGAACATCCTGATGGACTCGGGAGTGAAGCCTCTTCTCCTGAGTGCCGCGATGGACACGAGTCTCGGATCGTCCCAGCCGTCAACGGTACCGTTCTCAACAAGTCTCTTGATGTAGCGCTTGCCGGTGATAACGTTCGTCAGATACATCTTTGCGAACTCGATCTGCCTGGGCGGACGCTCGTACTCAAGCTCCGTTACGACCCAGTCATAAAGGGGTCTGTGATCCTCGAACTCAAGAGTGCAGATGGAATGCGAAATACCCTCGATTGCGTCCTCGATGGGGTGCGCGAAATCGTACATGGGATAAATGCACCACTTGTCACCCGTGTTGTGGTGGGTCATGCGGGCGATCCTGTAGATAACGGGATCACGCATGTTCATGTTGGGGGAAGCCATGTCGATCTTGGCGCGGAGAACCTTCTCGCCGTCGCCGTACTTGCCGTCCTTCATCTCTTCAAAGAGCTTAAGGTTCTCCTCGACACTCCTGTCGCGGTAGGGGCTGTTCTTGCCGGGTTCGGTGAGTGTTCCGCGGTACTCCTTTATCTCGTCGGCCGTGAGGTCACA
This sequence comes from Lachnospiraceae bacterium, assembly GCA_016285135.1. Lineage (GTDB taxonomy): Bacteria > Bacillota > Clostridia > Lachnospirales > Lachnospiraceae > RUG11977. The sequence goes on along the minus strand of JAEEQC010000112.1, from coordinate 5,572 downwards.
TACAAACGCCTTGCCTTTCTTGATAAGGAACACAGCAGCCTCGTACATCTTGTCGAAGTAGTCGGATGCGAAGAGCACCTTGTCGCCGAAATCAGCACCGAGCCACTTAACGTCTTCGATGATCGACTCAACGAACTCCGACTTCTCCTTCGTGGGGTTGGTGTCGTCAAATCTGAGATTGAACTTTCCGCCGTACTTCTTCGCAAGTCCGGAGTTGAGTACTATGGACTTAGCATGCCCTATATGAAGATAGCCGTTGGGCTCGGGAGGGAAACGCGTTGCTACCGTAAGGTACTTCCCTTCCTCGAGATCCTTGTCTATGATCTGTTCGATAAAGTTTTTGGATGCCCCTTCCTTCGAGGCCTCGGCAGATACGCCGTTTAAAGAGTTTTCGTTTTCCATAAAGATTCCTTTTCCATAGAAGCCCACGGGGCTTTTATAACCTCATTATACAAGTCCCTTATTTCGAGTCTCATACATGGTCAAATATACCACAAACTGCGGGTTTCGTAAAGTACCCGCTGTCCGTTCGCGCAGCCATCTGTATGTGAACCTTCGCCTCACTTTAGATATGCCGTCCTGTTTGCCTGTTCGAGCAAGCTTTCTGTGCGATCAGCAGTCTCATGTCGAATTGCAGGCGAGCTCGGAACTGACGCATTCGCTTATTACACAACAAAAGCGCAACCCCGGGGGGCTGCACTTAAAACTCGGTCATATATGCGTCAGCTCAGAAATAAATGTGAGCTCCCATGATACGGTAGGTCTTGCCGGAATCCTCGCATTTCTTCTTGGAAGATGAGACGTAGCCGTTGAAATAGTAGAAATTGTCGGGAATCGTCTTTTTGCCGCGGAGGACCTGCTTGGCGGCCTCGATACAGTTGTTCATGTACTCGATCTCCCACTCCCGAAACTCATTCGGATCCATGCTCTTGTAGAGCTTGAGGGCCTTGCTCATGCTTCCGTTGACGGTGGGCGAAAACTGCACGGCCCACTTTCTGTCGTAGATGACCTCTTTGATGGTCGTCACGTGAGCCCAGTCGCCCGTGTTGCGGACGCGGTTGAGCACGACGTTCCCGACTGCCACCTTGGCGGAGTTCGACATGCTGTTCGCTTCGCAGTATATGATGCACGAGAGATACTTAAGATCCGCCTTGGAATAAGAATCGTTCCACTTCGTGCTGCCATAGGCCGTCTTGTATTCGGACTCAACATCGACGGTAGACATCGCGCTGACGCTTATGAATTCCTTCGCCACTTCGTCCTCGGGATCGATCTCGCCGGATCTGATCATCTCTTTAACGAATCCCGGTGAAAATACGGAAGCATGCACAGCTTTTCCGGGTATCGCAAACAACACTCCCGCTGCCAGAGCGAGTGCGCCGATAAACAATGTGCCGAGGAGCTTCTTCCTCAAAGACCTAGCTGACATGTCCGGTTCCTCTTACACCCCACACGCTTATCATGTAAAAGCGGGGTGATCCTGTCGTAATAATTTTGTAACAATTATACAGGGAAATCCATTTTTGTCAACTTTTCGCGGTTTTTTCGGTCATGTAGCCCCAAAAACGGTTCGATTTTGAAGTTTTCGCTCCACTTTACGCCCATTTTTCAAAACTACCCGGCTGAAACCGCCGGGCAGTTGTTGATAGTTTTCACCGGGTCACACTTCCCCGTCCCTGCGGTAGAGCGCCATCATGAGGTCAAGCATCCTGCCGTAGCTTTTGGTCCCGTCCTCCTGACCGTTGAGCTTGAGGTAGGTGTTGTTCATGGTGCTGCCCGCTTCGTACAGGACTCCGTCCTTAAATTGATCCCAGTATTCGTAGTTCGCATTCATGTCAGCTGCCATCCCTGCCGAAACAAAAGGCACGACCTCGGCACACGACTCCCTCGAGAGCCCGTAAAGCTTGTTGTAAGCCATAGAGAATGCAAAGATGTAACCCGAATACTCAAGTTCCTCATCGTCGCTCTGTCTGCACGCAAGGTACGCGATAAAGTTAGCCTCGTCCTCACGCATGAATCCCGCGATATGCGAAAGCTCGTGGCAGGCCACAAAGCCCTTGGTGTGATCGGGCGTGTCGACATTAACATTGGCTTCGATCGTCCAGGGGAAGAAGACTCCCGAGATATCGAACCTCGACATCACGCGCGAAAAGAAGACGCTCTTAGGTCTCGGGAAAGCTCCCCACAGGACATCGACTTCGTCTGAAAGCTTCTTCATCGCCTCCCGGGCAGCCTCTGCACGCTCACTTTTGGTATATATGGACTCAAGCGCTGCCGTACGGATCGTGTTCTCATAGTCGTCGATGTAAACTCTCTTTATCTCCATGCCTTCCGGTCCGTCGTACGCAATCCGGATCTTCTTGTTTTCAAGCTCGGTACGTGCCGCTGCAGCCTTCCGGGCAAGGTCGATGCACATCCCCTTAAGGTCTTCGACATTGTTCTCACCTACTTCGAGTCCCAGCGCTTCTCCTATACCGTCACGGCTGTAGTTCACCCCCGCCGCGATCATGAAAGAGAGCCACACAAGGCCGACTGCAGCCAGGAAATTGCGGAGCGTTCGTATAAGCGTTAAGAGCGCTTTCTTCTCTTTGTGTGCACGCACGGCGCGGATGATCGCACGGACGAGCAGAAAGACAAGCGCGGGGAGGATCAGGACCACGATGACCTCGGCGAGCGAGAACGGTAAAAGCCCGGTGATCGACGCGATCACGAACCTGAAGCCTCTGTAGATCCCGCGGGCCCACACGTACTCGGCGAACCCGGGGACGCACCTCGCGAGGATGAGCAGCAGAAGTGCTGCCGGGAACGCGAGGAGCAGGAAATTCTTTTTTTCTTTAAACAGTTCTTTCATAGTCTCAGATAAGCGGTATCATGACGGGCTTCTCTTCAAGGTAATCCGAGAAATCGGTCTTGCCCTTCCTGCAGACGGACTCTTCGGGGGCGAAGTCCATCTTGCTGCCGTCGCTGTCGTAAGGCGCCCACTCCGGGAGCTCTCTTCCGTAGAGCCCGGGCCCGTTGGGGTTGCCTGTCTTGATAAAGTTGCAGAAGTAATCACACATCTGACCGGCGAGCTCGTAGTGGCGGCCTCTCCAGGGGCGCGTGCACTTGGCAAGGGTCTCGAACCAGAACCAGAGATCGACAGAGTGGAAGGTCCCCGGGTTGTCCTCGCCGGGGATATCGGGCTCGAAGCAGTAGAACCAGTTCTTGGCTGCGGGACTCGTCTCAAGGAGCTTGTCAAATGCCGACATTACCGAAAATTCAACGATGCTCGTCGAGCTGCCGTTCTTTAACGGGATCCTAAACTCGTCAAACGTAAAACCGCTTATGAGCGGGATGTTGTTGTACCTGCCTTCCTCGACCGCGAGGTAGGCATCGCACTTATAGTTCACACCGTCGAGTGTAGGCCAGAACCTGCCGCCCGTGCGGGCAAACTCGGCATACTTGTCTCTGATGAAGATCGCGTCGAGCTTTCTGGCCTCTTCGATACTGCCTGCGCCAAGGAACTTAAGGAACGCTTCACCGCGCTGCTCAAGGGCTTCGATCCCGCGGGGAATAAGAGGACTCTCGGGTGAGAAGGGATCGTGGATCATACCGCTCATTATGACCGCGCCCTTTATGATGCCGAAATTCTCCGGATCCGTGATCTGATTGAGGACGCTTCCGCCGCCTGCCGACTGACCCGAGATCGTTATTCTTTCGGGGTCGCCGCCGAATGCAGCTATATTGTCATAAACCCACTTAATGGCTGCTCTCTGATCGAGGAGACCAAAGTTCGCGGGCGCGTCGGGCTGAGCTTTTGTGAGCTCGGGATGGGCGAGGAAGCCGAGCGCGGCGAGTCTGTAGTTGATCGTTACAACAACGATGCCGCGTCTTGCGATACGCTCGCCGTCAAATTCCATCTCTCTTGAGTATCCCCACTGAAAAGCGCCCCCGAAGATCCAGACAAGTACCGGTAACTTCTCATTTCCGGTTTTGGCGGGCGTCCAGACATTGAGGTAAAGGCAGTCCTCACTCATAGGGATCTCGGGATCGACATGCCACTCGCGACAGTAAATATCGGTACCGAGTCCCGGGGTGTCCTGCACGGGGATGGGTGCGAAGCGGCTGCAATCGCGCTCTCCTTCCCAGTCGGCTGCGGGACGTGGAGCCCTCCACCTGTTTTCACCCACGGGCGGTGCAGCATAAGGGATGCCCTTAAAGGCTGTGATCCTGGGGTCGGCTGCCTCTATACCGCGGACGATACCGTTTTTGACTTTCGTGGTTCTGAGCATGTCGAAACCTCCTTATTTGCATGATTTCTTGATTGTTCTTTTACATAATTGTATAGTATATGCTATACATTCGCAATGACTTGATATATCGAATATGTTCATAAAAACGATGGAGAAAACATGGAAAAAGACCTGTTCAAACCGATAAAAAAATACTTTGAAGAGCAGGGATTCGAGTGTGACGGTGAAGTCGACGGGATAGACCTCTATATGGAGAAAGACGGGCAGGCAGTGGCTGTCGAGCTCAAAGTCAGCCTCGACTTCAAGGTCGTTATGCAGGCGGCGCTGCGTCAGAAGCTCGTTCCCTATGTCTACATCGGGACATTTGCGGTCAGGAACACCCGCTCAGCGCTCTTCCGCGACAAGCTCTACCTCTTAAAGAGGCTCGGGATCGGGCTTATTTTGGTGACCAAAAGTACGAAGGCCATAAGCGTTTTATGCGATCCCGCCGAAGTTGACCTGCAGGACACTTCTTCCAGCATCAGAAAGCGCAAGCACCTGCAGCGCGAGTTTTCCGGGCGCAGGACGCACCTCAACACGGGCGGCGTGAACAAACAGAAGCTCATCACCAGCTACCGCGAGGATGCTCTCCTTGTGCTTAATGCCCTTGCGGAGCTTGGAGGCCAAGGCTCTCCCGCCGATGTCAGAACGCGGTGCGGCGTTGATCGGGCGCTCGCTATCATGTACAAAAACCATTACGGCTGGTTTAACCGCGTCGGAACAGGGAGCTACAGCATCACCGAAAAAGGATATGCTGCACTTGAAGAGTTTGAAGAAGTTCTGTATATGATGCTCAGGAATAAAAAACTATAGTTTATTACATATCCTGCCGTAAGTCTCAGGCCTGCGGTCGCGGAAAATCCCCCAGCCGAGCCTGTCGGTCTCGATGTCGTCAAAATCGAAGGCTGCATAGAGGATCTCCTCCTCATCCCTGCCGGCCGAAGCGATGATATCGCCGGTGTGGTCAGTGATGAACGAGCTTCCGTAGAAGCAAAGAGCAGAGTCCTGACCCGCATTCGCCTCACACGGTTCAACCTTCTCAAGTCCCACACGGTTTGCTGCTACAACGGGGATGATGTTTGCTGCCGAGTGGCCCTGCATCGTGCGTCTCCAGTGACCCGAAGAATCTACGTTGAGGATCGGCTCACTTCCGATCGCGGTCGGGTAAAGAAGGATCTGAGCCCCCATAAGAGCCATGCATCTCGCGGTCTCGGGGAACCACTGGTCCCAGCAGATCCCGACGCCCACGCGCCCATATGCGGTATCCCAGACCTTAAAGCCCGTGTTTCCGGGCGTGAAGT
>JAEEQC010000111.1 GCA_016285135.1 Lachnospiraceae bacterium | reverse complement strand
GATCTTCTCAACAACATCTATAAAACGCGCGGCTTTGCTTGTTCTGGGGTCGTCGGTGTAGAGGCCCTCGATGTCCGAAAGGAGGATCAGAAGATCCGCCCCGACAAGAGCCGCAACGATCGCGGAAAGCGTATCGTTGTCACCGAACTCGATCTCGTCGGTTGAAACGGTGTCGTTCTCATTAACAACGGGGATAACTCCCATCTTGAGGAGCTCTGCAAAAGTGGCTCTGGCGTTCCTGCGGCTGATGTCCTCGATCATCGTGTACTTCGTGATAAGGACCTGGGCTGCGGTAACACCGTACTCGCCGAAGATCTTCTGGTAGAGCATCATCAGGTTTGCCTGACCGACTGCCGCACAGGCCTGCTTTCCGGCCTTGTTCTTCGGCTTCTCCTTGAGTCCGAGGCGCTTCACTCCGACAGCGATCGCACCGGACGAAACAAGGATGACTTCCTTTCCGCTGTTGTGCAGGTCAGTAAGCCCTCTGACCAGTTTCTCAAGCTTATCCAGGTCCATGAGACCCGTCTCTTCATGAACAAGAGAGGATGTGCCGACTTTAACGACAATCCTCTTCTTGTCAGTCATTGTTGCATTTGTCATGATACTGATTCCTTTATTTGGCCAAAGCGGCCTTTTTCTGAGCCATCACAGTCACTGCTTCACGCACAGGCTCCTTGTTGAGGGGCATCTGAACGATCGCCGTGTTGGGGCTCATTCTTTCCTTTTGGACGATATCGCTCTCGAGGTCCTTGGTGAGCAGCACGAGCGGGATGGAAAGCTGTGAAGCCGTACCTCTCACGTGGTTTAATATAAACGCCGAGCTGTCCAGATCGATCATGATGACGTCGGGGTTGATCTCCTCGAGTCTGTTGTTCGAGTTGAGGACCGACTCTCCCCTGATCACTTCGTAGCTGTCTTTCAAGAAGCCGTTGATGAGCTGGTAGATGAAATCCTTGTCTTCAAAGACATAGACCTTCTTCTTGGGCTCTCCGCCACCGAGCGCCTCTTCGACTCTCTCGAGAAGGACCGGCTTCTGGAGCGGCTTGATAACAAAACCTGCGGCACCGAGCTTAACGCACTCGCGAACCGTGTTGATGCCTGCCATACCGGTCTGGAAAAGGATCGGGATGGACTCACAGCCCGGTATCTCCTTGATCAGCTTGAAAAGCTCCTTGCCGTCGATGTCCGGCATGGCTATGTCAAGAAGGATCAGGTCCGGCTTGTAGGTTGCGAGCCTGTCAAGCACGTCGTATGACCTGTTTATGGTCGTGACCTTGTACTTTGCACCCAGGTAGAGCCTCGAAAGATCGAGCACTACAGGGTCGTCATCGATAACGAGGACTTCCTTCTGTCCGGCCTCGTCCGAAACGTCGAGCTTTTCCATAGCCCAGTGACAGATCGCTTCAAGCTCCATCGGAGCCTTTCTGTAGTCCGTCCTGCCGTCGGAAGTGCGTGTCCCCAGCATGACGACAGCATCGTCATCTGCGACCACGAGCACAGGCGTGTACTTCGAAGCCTGCATGTTTCTGATCCTGCGAAGGACCTGGATATGGTCGAAACCGTTCCCCGTGTGCATAACGATGGCGTCGGGATTTATGTGTATGATACTGTTGAAAGCCGCGAGCGGAGAATCGGCAACGCTGACTTCGAAATCCGCTCCGCAGTGCATGCCGAGCCCCGTGGTCAACGTATCATCATTAATGACTAAAAGCTGAATCATGTGTTCCTCCTCAATTCTTTCCAAAGATCATATCTGATATTTCTTCAGAGCATGGAGAACACCGTCTTTATCCTCTTCAAGGAGTGATCGGCGCATCTCGTCAACAAACGCCTCCGTCTTGTCAGGCAGATTAAAGAATGCCAGAACCTCGAACAGATCGGAAGCGGCTTCGAATCTTCCCTCCAAAACGCACTGCCTGATCTCCTCAAAGGATCGCGCGATCTCTTCGTCTCCCGCGACAAGTCCTTCCTCCTTATCGATCTGCTTTACGGTCTTTTTAAGATCCTCAATAAAAGCACCGTAGTCATCTGCAAGTACAAATCCGTCCTCGATCACCCCATCGCGCTTCCCGGCTCTGCACCGGTCCTCGAGCGTCCTGGCCCTGTTCGCAAGGTCCATGGCTCCGACTGTTGCGAAGTTGTTCTTGAGAGCATGTATCTCGGTCAGGAACTTTTCGTAATCCCTCTCCTGCATAAGTCTCTCAAGCTGTGTCTTTTTCTCGTCACCGTACTTACAGACGATCCTGACCGCCTCTCTGTACTGTTCTTCGTCGTTGCCGCAGTTACGCAGTCCTAAGTCCGCGTCAATGTAATCCGGCATGTACTCTTTGATGTTAGCCAATCGATCACCCCTTTTCCCAGTCTGATTGTTACACCCTTTTATCTGCTATTAAGCTCTAACGCTTATGTTACACCACGTCAGTTCTTCTTTCTCCCAAAAGCATGTGCAGATCCGCAGCACCATGCATGGTCCGTCAGTCTTTCTTTCTCCTGACGTATGTGCAAAATCTGTAGCAAAGATCGTAATACGTCTTCTCTTCGGATTCCTCGGTGCACTCCCACTCCGGGTCGTCATCAAGGTTGGGCAGAAACGAGTCTGCCGCGAATTCGTAGTCGATCTTGGTGACATATGCGATGTCACACCTGTCTATGAACTGCTCGTAGACGCTTTGTCCGCCGATGATATACACCCCATCACTGTCGCGGCCTTCAAGCAGCTTCTCGAGCTCGTCCGTCCCGTTCACAACGATCGCGTCACGGTTCGTGTAGGACCGGTCGCGTGTCAGTATAATGTTTTCACGTTCCGCAAGGGGCCGGCCTCCGGGAAATGTGTCGAGTGTCCTGCGCCCCAGAACCACAGTCTTTCCGACTGTTTCGTTCTTGAAAAACCTCTGGTCGGAAGGGATGCTGACGAGCAGCTTGCCTTTGTAACCGATACCCCAGTTTTTATCAACACTGGCGATAAGCTTCATGCCTCTTTTTCCTCTGCTTGGATCACCCGGGAAGTGCTTTCTCCCCGATGATAAAATACTATCGTAAATATTATCATAAAAATTTGGCTTTTTCAATACAGACACATCAAAACACTCTTTATGTGGTGAAAACTCGATTTTAGGTGAAATATGGGGCATGAAAAAACGAAAGAGGAATTTTTAAGGGATAATACTACAAGCCTGTTTCTCCGAGAAAAAATAAGGCCCTGCGATAGTTTCCCCACGTGATCTCGCGAGCAAGCTCGCTCGCGGGGCGTGCACTCCACGATACGGACAAAATATTAAAAAGTCCATCCGCAAGTATGCTTGCAATGGACTTTTTAAATTCAGAAACCATCTGCATAATATCCCGAAACATTTTTTCAACAGCTCACATGGTTCACAAGCTCTTCTTAATAAGGTCATTATCACTTAAAGCCGCTTCTAAAATTCGGCTTAAAACAGAGGTATAACCCTTACCTAATGACTTTGCTTTTCTTACTGCCTGAGGCGAAAGGCGCAATGATACTGTTTGCTTTTTACGTTCTTCGTTCCTAATGTCAGAGATTCTTCTGAACTGAGAGAGCTCTTCATCAGAAAGCTGAGGGCAGTCTTCATCGTAAACAATTGGTTTGTCCTCTAGTTCGCTGAGCATACGAATTTGAGCTTTAGTAGGCTTTTTGCTAACATCAATCTTCTTACTTACCATAATATACCTTCCTTTCTGCTTCATTGGCCTTACGAGCGGAAATGATACGAATAGTATCTTCTCTGTCGGTATACACAACCATAATCACAGTGAGCATTCCGTTAATAGAGCCGATTGTTATATATCGGTCTTCTTCTGTACTATGACGTTCATCGAAGAATTCTATTCTGTTTTCATCTCCGAAGACAAGCGCTGCTGTAGAAAAATCTATTCCATGTTTTTCTATGTTGATTTGCTCTTTTGCTTCGTCCCATTCGAACTGCATATCGTATTTCTCCGATTGAAAAATTTGCAATACAAATTGCAATACATATTGCATTGCTTTCTTTACTATATATTATCACAGTCGGGGAAACAAATCAACTGAGTCTATTGTATTCAAATTGTATGCCAAAGCTGTTTTTGCATAGACACTCGAAATACGAAAAAAGCGCGTAAACACAAGTTTTACACGCTTTTTTAACTGAGCGGAGAAGATGGGATTTGAACCCATGCGACGCTATTAACGTCCTACTCCCTTTCCAGGGGAGCCCCTTCAGCCTCTTGGGTACTTCTCCAAACACTGATCGTGGTGCCGCTTGATACCGGGGCACGTCGGTTTTATGAACTTTATCCGGAATGTGACTTCCAAATATGAATGCGGAAACCAATCGGTTCCCGCATTCAGCGGAGAATGTGGGATTCGAACCCACGGTCCCTTGCGGGATCACTGGTTTTCAAGACCAGCGCCTTCAACCACTCGGCCAACTCTCCTGATCCACGTCTCTGACCCGGCTTCTCATACAGCGGGTCTCGAACACGCAATGATTATAGTATCATGAGGTATTTTGATAGTCAAGTTTTTTTTACACTCCAAAAAGATTATCCCCATAAATTCTATATCTAATTTACTGAAATCCCTATAATAAGTTTGCTTTACTCATTTATTATTTTCAAGTATAATGTCTTCAAACTGCTTACAGGAGGGCTATCTTCAGATGAATTCCACTCAGATCGAGATCAGAAGACAGAAGCATGTGGACGCTGTTACGCGTAATTACGACTCTGTTCTTTACCTGATCAACGCAATTGTCTCAATCATATTTGTGGCATATTTACTTTATTTCGTTTTTGACGGCATTTTAAGCTCAGAGTTTACCGACTTCTCGCTCGGTACCAAGCAGGATTCCGATTCCGTTTTCCTTTCGGTTTTCCTTATCGCTCCGTTCGCTATCTGGCGTATTCTTAAGGCTGTTTCATCACTCGTTCTTTACTTCACGGGACGCAGCGCAGCAAAGAAGAACACAAAGATCCACAAGACCGGCATCTCGTTCATGGCTGCATTCAGCAGCGGTGAGAGCATCACAATGATCGCTGTTCTCGCTCTCGGCGGATTCTACACGATCCTCATGAGCTATGCTTTCTACGCAGCAGTGGACAAGAAGACAAAAGAGCCCCTGTATGGGACCGTTGAGTCTTATCTTCCTTTTGTTATCTTCGTCATCTGCATGGTAGTCGGAGTTGTGGCTGTTATGTACCTCAAGTCCGCATCACAGACCATGTTACTGATCCTCCAGAACAAGGATACCTACAAGAAGATCTCCCCCATCCCCGGATACCTTTCGTTTGTGGTGGGCGTTCTTCCCATCATCATCGCTTTCGTATTCAACCCTGCTTATAACACCATCACGGCCAACATTGTTGAAAAGCATGACCGTCTCATTGCGGTCGTAAACATGGTTTACGCCGACGGCTTCCTCACAGTTCCCTTCATCATCCTTCTTGTGCTCATGCTTGGCAAGTTCGTGATCTCGGGTCTTGTGTACCTCAAGGCTTCGAAGGCGGGTATTTCCGATACTTTCGAGCATTCACTCGAAGAAGTAGCCTGACGGCAGCGATTCCCGCGCCGGTCACCAAGATCAGCAGGGCGATCCACTGCGAAGTGCTGAGCGGTCCGAAGAATCCACGTTCTTCATCGCCGCGGATGAATTCAAGCATAAATCTTACAGAACTGTATATCATCAGATAATAAAAGGAGAGCTTCGGGCTCTTCTTTTTTTGCGTCAAAAGCTTCTCTGCAAAAAGAAGTGCGAAAAACATGCAGAACTCAAACACCGATTCGACGAGCTGTACGGGGAATCTCTTCACGCCGTCCGCCATCACAAGCCCGAAGCTTTCGACCTCAACCCCGTAGCAGCAGCCGGCCAGGAAGCAGCCTATCCTTCCGAAGCCGTGAAAGAAAGCAAAAGCGGGAGTAAAGTAGTTGAGAACCGGGCGCCTCGCGGTACGGGTCATCCTACAGCACACCAATAGTCCCGTAAAGGCACCGAGCACGCCCCCGTAGAAGACGTATCCGGCTTCAATGAACTCTTTGATGTAGATGTCTGCCGTCACATGGCTCTTCACCATGTCGGGCAGCTGTGTTATGTAGAAAACGATCTTTGAACCGATGACCATCCCGGCGATCGCCGAAACGACCAGCGACGTGAGGATCACCCTGCTTACTTCGAGCCTTTCGCGCCGCACGATCAGAAACGAGATCGCAGCAGCAAGTCCGATCGCACACATAAGCGTATATGAATCAATTCCAAATATATCAGGACACATATTTTCTCTCCGTATTTACTGTGCTGTTATTTCCCGACTGCAAACTGTTCGTCTGTGCTGCATCCATGTGATTGTGTCGGGGCGCACGGATGGTTTACAGAATCTTACTTTATCACGTCTGTCAGGTACTTTTTGACAAGCTCCTCGCCGACACCCTTAAGCTTCACGAACTCCGCTGCCACGAGCGATGTCCTGCCGGCAAAGCGTGTCTTAAACTTCTCGACTCTCCTCTTCCACGTCGTGTAGTTCACGTAGTAAACCCCGCCGCTCGAGTCTGTGTGCGGTCCCCAAAGCGCGCAGCTGCGCTCCATGTCGTGGTCGATCTTCCCGACGAAGGCGTCCACGATCTTTAAGACCTTCTCCTCCGAGAGGATCGTCGTGTACAGCAGCTGCATTCTCGAGAGGAAGAGCTCCATGAATTCGGGGTTCTTAAGAAGCTTAAAAACAAGGGCATTGAACGTATATAGCCCACGATTGTACCTTCCCAGCATAAACGTCGGGCCGTTCGTGCCGTCGTCGTTGAGGGTGAGGTCAAGGTCGTAGAGCGCGTAGCGCCACTTGTCGTCTCCGACCTTGTAGACGCGCAGGTTGTCGGTGTCAATGTTGTGCAGCCAGATCTGGATCAGGTAGTAGTCAGCCACGCTCTCGAGCGAAACGAGCGACTCCACATGCGCGTAGGCTTCGGGGTCGGTCAGTTCGTGGCTTCCCACATAGTCCCAGAGGTCGGTCCACTCCTTGCCGGCTGTACCGCACTTGATCTCCTTGCACTGCTCGACGATCGTGACATCCTCCTCGTTGCAGCCGTAGTGTGATGCGATCATCGGCCCGTCGATGTGCTCACGGATGTAGTAAAGTCCCCTGTACTCGCCGTTCAGGTAAAGGTTCACGGGACGGTAGGACGTGGTCAGCACCTCGTCGACAATCCCTCCCTGCCTCAGTATCTCGGGGACGAGCTCGTCCTTGAGCATTATGTCCTCGTTGTCCTGGGAACTGCCGCGCAGCACGAACGAATCGAAGCTGTCTATGTCGAGATTATCAAAAAGCCTGTAATGCAACTTGCTCTCACCGAACTTCTTTGAGAACTTTATCCTGTAGCTTTTCTTGTCGTAGACCGCGCTCGTGTTGCCGTGCGCATTCATCCCGACAGTCTCGTCAAAGACCTTGAGACCGTCACGGTACATGGCGATGCTCGCGGGGTACCTGGTGCTACTGTGCGGTGATGCATTAAGACGCGAAAGATCTCCGACGCTTATACCCACGCACACATCATCGAGCGTCTCATCGGGCTCATTTATAAAGAAGGAAAACGACTGCAGTTTCGTTTTTTCTACAGCAGTAGTTCCGCTATT
>JAEEQC010000110.1 GCA_016285135.1 Lachnospiraceae bacterium | reverse complement strand
GGAGAGCTGTCCGCATGCAGGGCAGATCATCACGGTGGCTTTTGACGGGCCGGTTTCGGCAGGGTGTCTTCTCAGGGGAAAGGCGTGAAATCATGATACAGCTCAACAGACAGATCATAAGGGCGCTCGCGTCGAGTGAACTTACCTATTCGCGGGGCATCAGATGCTTCAGGAACGGTAATGTGCGCCGGATGAGCACCGAACGGCTTACGGGCAAGATACGCGTCGAGGTTGTCGACGGCGTGGAGTATACCGTTATGCTCTCCGAAGAGAACGGCGAGGTGGGGTATTCCTGCAACTGTGCGGGGAGCCTCAAGGAAAAAGGCGCCTGCAAGCATGCGATCGCGGGACTTTTTGCCGTGATGAGACGGCAGGAAAAGAACAGGTTTGCCCAGATCGAATCGCCCGAGGACAGAAGGGCGTGCATGTGCATCGACCACTTCAGGAGCACGCAGGACAGCGTGAGCGCAGTCGAAGTGTTCCATCTTGAGCCGGTGATCACCATCCCCCAGATGTTTTCCGACAATGAGAGCCGCTGCTACCTTTCGGTCAAGGTCGGCAAGGACAGGCTTTACAAGGTACAGAATCTTAAACGCTTCGTGAGCGATTACCTCGCTCATGAGGACATAATGCTAGGCAAGGATGTCAAGTTCGTCTGGTGGGAGAGCGAGTTTGACAAGTCCTCAAAGGAGATCCTCGATTTCATTATCGAGGGTTACGAGCTCCTTGAGCTCGGCGACGATATCACCGGTACCAGGATCTTTAACAGGGCGATGATGACTCTGTCGAAGAATCTGCTCATGCGTCTCTTACACAGCGTGGGCAAGTACACGTTCACTCTCATCCTCGGAGAAAGAGTCTACGAGAATGTGAGAGTGTTCGACAAGAACCCCAATATCAAATACGATCTCGATATAGTTGACGACGCGATCCTCCTCGATTATCACGACAAGGAAGCGGTTATACCGCTTATGAAGAGCGGAGAGCTTATCTACTACAACGGCGCCGTCTTTATCCCCGATGCGCGTTTCAGGCGAAACTACGCACCGTTCTTTAATACACTCGGAACCGAGAAGCCGCCTCTCATCTTCAGGGACGACAACAAAAAGAGGTTCCTCGAGGAGGTCCTCCCGAAGATCGGTGATCTCATGGACATCGACATCCCCGAGGAGCTTGCCGACAGGTACATCTCGCCCGAGCTTTCGTGCAAGATCTTCTTTGACAGATATCAAAACGGAATAAAAGCGCAGGTCAGGTTCGTTTATGCCGACTACGAGTTCAGCAGCTTCGAGAACCCCGACAGCGATCACTATATCATCCTCAGACAGCGCGAGAAGGAGGACGATATCCTTTCGCGTCTTGAGGACCTCGGATTTGAGGCACGCACTGGCTTTTATCTTTTAAAGAACGAGTCGGCGCTTTACGAGTTCCTCATCAGCGACAAGACCGTCCTGACGGACGTTGCGCAGATCTACTACTCGGAAGACTTCAAGAAACTCAAGGTCGTTTCGGGCGGCAACTTCAATGTGGGCCTCAGGGTCAGCAGTGACATGGACCTTCTTCAGATGGAGTTCTCATACGGAGACATGAGCCCGAAGGAGCTTGAAAGGCTGTTCCGCTCCCTGAGGGTAAAGAAGAAGTACTACAGGCTTGAGAACGGCAGCTTCATCAACCTTATGGACGACGACTTTGAGAAGCTCGCTGTCATCATGGACAACCTCGGCGTGACCTCGAAGAACTTCACGGAGGGCGGTATCAAGCTCACCAAGAGTAACGCTTTCTACCTTGACGGTGCTTTTGAAAGAAGCGGTTTTTCGGTTACGAAGAGCGAAGATTTCATAAATCTCATCGAGAATATCAGCAGCGAACATGAGGAAAAATACGAGATCCCGAAGGGCATCAATGCACAGCTGCGCGAGTACCAGGTCAGAGGCTTCGGCTGGATGATGACGCTCGCCCGCAACAGTCTCGGTGGCATCCTCGCAGACGACATGGGTCTCGGTAAGACACTCCAGACCATCGTCTATATCCGTGCCATGCTTGACTGCCCCGAGAAACAGCATCCGCATTTCCTCATCGTCTGCCCGAGCTCGATCATCTACAACTGGATGGACGAGTTCCAGAGCTTCGCACCCGATGTGCGCGCATGCGTGGTCACGGGTGTTCCCGAGGAGCGCAAGAAGCTCATTGACGCATATGAGAGCGTTGATGTACTTATCACTTCTTACCCGCTCATGAGGCGCGATGTCGGACTGTACCGGAAGATCGTTTTCGGAACTGTGTTCCTCGACGAGGCGCAGTTCATTAAGAACGCGGCATCTCAGAGTGCCCAGTCCGTTAAACTGCTCAGCGCCGACCACAGGTTCGCGCTCACCGGTACTCCTATCGAGAATTCGCTTTCGGAGCTGTGGTCGATATTTGACTTTATCATGCCGAACTTCCTCATGACGCACAGCAAGTTTGCCACACGTTACGAGAAGCCGATCATAAACGGTGACAAAGAGGTTCTCGAGAATCTCAACATGAGGATCAGTCCGTTCATAATGAGACGTATGAAAAAGGACGTACTCAAAGAGCTCCCCGGAAAGCTCGAGGAGAAGATCGTTACGCCCATGTCGGAAGAGCAGCGTAATGTTTATCTGTCCTACATGAACGAGATCAGGGGAGACCTGTTCGGCAGCATAGAGACAGTCGGATTTGAGGGAAGCAAGATGAAGATCCTTGCTGCGCTTACGAGGCTCAGGCAGATCTGCTGTCACCCTTCCACATTCCTTGACAACTACAAGGGCGGAAGCGGCAAGCTCGACCTTCTCATGCAGCAGATAGACAACGCGATCGCCAACGAGCACAGGACACTTGTGTTCTCGCAGTTTACGGGCATGCTGGAGATCATCGGCAGGGAGCTTAAGGAAAAGGGCATAGACTATTTCTACCTTGACGGAAGTACGCCGCCCGAGGAGAGACTTGATATGGCAAAGAGGTTCAACGGCGGAGAGAAAGACATCTTCCTGATCTCGCTCAAGGCCGGCGGAACGGGACTCAACCTTATAGGAGCCGACACTGTCATCCACTACGATCCCTGGTGGAATCCCGCGGTCGAGGACCAGGCAACGGACAGAGCATACAGGATCGGTCAGACGCAGAATGTCTACGTTCTCAAGCTCTTAACAAAGGGAACCATAGAAGAGAAGATCTACAAGCTCCAGCAAAAGAAAAAGGAGCTCTCGGATTCGTGCCTGACGGGAGGAGAAGTCTTCCTTGGCAAGCTGACTCGCGAAGAGCTCGAAGATATCTTTTCTTTTGACTGATCGTGTGACCGGATGTCGCTTTTGTTGATCACGAACGGGCATCAGGCGGAGCGTGATCACACCGGATCATTTCTTTAACTGGGGAGCGGGTGGAATACGGTCGAATACCATGTCGTACCCGTCGTTGCCATAGTTGAGAGACCTGTTGACACGGCTGATGGTCGCTGTGGAAGCGCCGGTCTTCTCCGCGATATCGAGGTAGGTCTTGCCGGCCCTCAGCATGGCTGCCACTTCGAAACGCTGGGCGAGTGACAAGAGCTCGTTGATGGTGCAGATATCTTCGAAGAAGGTATAGCACTCGGTCTCGTCCTTTAGGCTCAGTACGGCTTTAAAAAGATAATCAACAGCTTCGGTGTGTATCTTGGGATTCATGTGATCACTCCTTTGTGAAATATATATGGTCTTACAACCGATGCGTTCATACGTTTATAATGTAATATTTTAACACTTTGCAGAGATAAAGTAAAGAAGTAATTTATAAGAGGAAAACAGGAATGAAAAAAGGCGTGGAATATACAGGAAAAGTCGAAACAACGGAGTTCCCGAGTACGGGAGTCCTCCACTGTGAAGGCGAGAAGGTCAAGGTCAAGGGGACAATAGAGGGTCAGACCGTAAGGTTCGCGATGGGCAGGAAGCACTCGAACTACATAAGCGGCAGGCTCCACGAAGTGATCGAACGCTCGCCGCTTGAGTCGAGGAAGCCCGTCTGCCCTCACTTTGAGAGATGTGGAGGCTGCACGTACCAGAGGCTTGAGTACAAGGATGAGCTTGCGCTCAAGAAGACTCAGGTCAAGAAGCTTCTTGATGCGGTCATTAAAGAAGACTACGACTTTACCGGCATCGAGCAGAGCCCGATGGAGTGGGGATACCGCAACAAGATGGAGTTCACTTTTGGTGACTGCGCGAAGGGCGGAGAGCTTACACTCGGACTTCACAGACAGGGCAGCTTCTACGATATCGAGCAGATAACGGACTGCCATATCGTCAATCCCGACTATAACAGGATCATTGACACTGTGGTTTCGACATGCCGTGAGTTTGGCCTTACCTACATGCACAAACTTTCGCACGAAGGTTACCTTCGTCACCTGTTGATCAGGCGCGCCGCCACGACCGGCGAGATACTCGTAAACCTTGTTACGACGTCGCAGTGGAAGTGCGAGCCTGTTCCCAAAGATTCCGAAATGGTTGAGGAGATCCTTTCGCTTCCGATCTTCGAGGATGAGGACGAAAGGCCTGTCTTCAGAGCGGGATGCCTTGATATCACGGAGAGGATGTTCCTTGAGGTACTGGCAAAGAGGCTACGTGCGCTCAATCTTGACGGAAGTATCGTCGGGATCAGCCGCGCCTTAAACGACGACCCGGCTGATGCGCTTAAGGCACAGAGCAAGCTTGATGTCTTCGGAAAGGATTTCTTCTTTGAGGAGATCCTCGGTCTTATATTCAAGATCACCGCATTTTCGTTCTTCCAGACCAACTCCTTCGGAGCCGAGGTGCTGTACCGCATCGCTCGTGATTTCCTCGGGGATGTTACGGGCAAGGTTGTTTACGACCTTTACTCCGGAACAGGGACGATAGCTCAGGTCATCGCTCCCGTAGCAAAGAAGGTCATCGGTGTCGAGATAGTGGAAGAGGCTGTTGTCTCAGCCCGTGAGAACGCCGAACTCAACGACCTTCAGAACTGCGAATTTATCTGCGGAGACGTCCTTAAAGTCCTCGATACGATAAAAGAGGCACCCGATGCCATAATCCTCGATCCTCCGCGTGAGGGCATACATCCCAAGGCTCTTAAGCAGATCATCTCATACGGAGTGGACAGGATAATCTACATTTCATGCAAGCCCACAAGTCTCGCTCACGACCTTGAAGCATTTATCGATGGCGGTTACAGGGTGGTAAAGGTCCGCTGTTGCGATATGTTCCCGCATACTGTGCATGTCGAGACGGTGTGCCTTTTACAGCGAATGAGCAACACCCGGGAAAGAACGATTACGCTTGACGTCGAGATGGAAGACTATCACAGGATTAAGAACGAAGGGAGATAGTTTAATGGCAGAAAGTCAAAACATAGAGTATAAGGAATCCTGGAGGGATGAATATCTGAAGTGGCTTTGCGGTTTTGCCAATGCTCAGGGCGGTACCATTTATATCGGTATTGACGATGCCGGTAATGTTGTCGGCGTAAAGGATGTTAAAAAACTGATGGAAGATATCCCGAATAAGATCCAGCAAGGGCTGGGTATTGTTGCGGATGTGAATAAGCATACGAAGGACGGGAAAGACTATCTTGAAATAAAGGTTGATCCGAGTTCATTTCCCATCAGTTATCATGGTGAGTTTCACTATAGGAGCGGTGCAACTAAGCAGCAGCTGACAGGGATTGCTTTGACAGAGTTTATCACGAAAAAGACCGGCGTCAGGTGGGAAGATGTAACTGTCGATGGAATTACCGTTGACGACCTGGATGCGGAGAGTTTTAAGATATTCAGGAGAGAGGCGCTTCGCAGCAAGCGTATGACTGAGGCTGAGCTTAATATTTCAAATGAGGAACTTCTGTCCAAGTTGAAGCTTTTATCAAACGGCAAGCTGAAGCGTTCTGCCGTGCTGCTGTTCTACGGTGATCCGAGTATTGTGCAGAACGGTAGTTATGTTAAAGTCGGCAAATTTGAGCGCGGAACAGTGGCGTATCATGATGATCTTGAAGGTTCACTTATATCTACGGCAGATAAGGTTGTGGATCTGATATATCTCAAGTATTTGAAGGCAAAAATCACATATGAACACGATCGGCGTGTAGAGACTTATCCTTTTGCGCGGAACGCCATCCGCGAAGCGATATACAACGCCATCGCTCATAACTGTTACATGTATGGTACTCCGATACAGATACGGATTGAGGAAGAGCAGATTATTATAAGCAACCGCTGCATCCTTCCTGAGGGATGGACGGCGGAGACTTTGATGCAGCCACACGATTCTATTCCGTATAATCCTGATATTGCCAATGTGTTTTACAGAGCGGGATATATAGAAACCTGGGGACAGGGGATTCAAAAGATTTGTGATGAGTGCATAGCACTTGGCTCGGAGCTTCCCAGGTATGAGATACTGGGAACCGGAATCAGAGTGTATTTCCCGGCACTTAAGAGTGCCCTTATAGAACAGTCCAATACGCCAAAGGGCCATAGTGGCGGAATAGATGGCGGATTGGCGGAAAAGATTATGGAATTGATAAGTATCGACAATACTATTACGGTTTCTGCGATAGCTGAATCGCTAGGGATTCCAAAGAGAACCATTGAGAGAAAAATGAAGAAACTTCGAGATAGTGAACGTATTATCCGTGAAGGCGGTAACAGATATGGGCACTGGAAGATAAATTAAAAATTGGGTTCAGGAATAATATTCTATGGGAGAACCGTATACATTATGATAGATATTTCAAAATTCAGCGGACGTTATTTGATTCGTAAATGAAAGGAATATGAATATGACAAAAAAAGAAGTTAATGAATATTTGAAACAATTTGCAGAAGAAAGGGATTATAAAGCTGATAAATTTACAGAAGAAGGGTATGGTCAAACTATTGGCGCATATCATGAAGAAGCAAAAAAATGTGGAATCATAAAACCGACACAAAAGTGGCATTTTACAGAGTCCTATTTTAATTATATTTCGAATATTGATAATAAGCCGACATACTATCAGTTACATTGCCCTGAATTGATGATTTGGATAGCCGAAGTGGCCGGATTGAATGGTAGTATGATTGACGAGACCATTAATTTTATAAAAAAGTATGAAGATGAAAGGAATATGAAGTGCAAGAATAAAGATGGGATTTTCTTTGCACCAATAGAACCTGTTATAAAGGATATGTTAAGGATGAGTGATATTAATCACATTATTTCTGAATCTGGGTGTTGGGAAGATGTTGTTAATAAGGTGAGCAAACTAAAATTCCGAAATGTTCCTGCTACATTTAAGGCCTATGCCATAATAAATGATTGGGGAGATGAAGAGTGTGATGACATCTCAGAATTGTATTATAAAAAGATTGCAAAACTATTAAATGAATTTGAGGTGATTGAACCCTATGAATATGATCAATATGGAATAACTCCAGAAACTGATTTTCATGAGTTAATGGATATACATATAAAGTATAATCGAGTATCGAAAAGTGTAGTTAACAAATTGGAAAAACTGTTGGATGAGAAAATATATCCGTTGGGTGCGGAATATGGTTTTTTGGGAGATTTAATTATAGAAGTATTCTATGAGAGGGTGCAGTGGTATTTCTAATCT
>JAEEQC010000109.1 GCA_016285135.1 Lachnospiraceae bacterium | reverse complement strand
GGAATATCCTCCAACAACTTTTTTACAATCTTTTCTTCTAATCCAAGGACGTTACCATTGTCATCAATACCAATATAAAGAGTTCCACCCTGTGCATTGGCATAACCACAGATCCATTCGAGATATTTATCCTGCCATGACTCTTTCCACTCGACAACCTGACTTTCATTTTCATCTATGATAAGGTCTATTTCTCGCATAATCACACCTCATTTTCAAAAGTTTTTTATAATATTACTACCACTGCGCTTTAAATTCAATTCTAAAGCGCAAAAATTATCGTTAAATGCGCATTAAAACTTTTCCATCTCAAGCAAAAAGTATTGTCACTAAAATCATAGTAGCCATGCGGCTTTATCGGGTTATATCCTTCTTCTTTTGTACCGGTTTTCTTTCCTCATTTTGTCGTCTTGCTTCTTCCTGTGCTTCGACAAGTTTTGCCCTAATCGATACCCTTGTCTGTTCCGCATGTCCGGCGATCTTTCTCGCTATATCCTTCGTCTTTTCGATCACTGATGTCAGTTTCCTCATTACCGGGAGTTCCTTTTTCTCTAATTCCTCAAGCCATTTTTCCGTATCTTCTTCCGCAATCAGCTTTGCTTCCTGTATATTAACGATCTCGCTTTGTACCTGCCGTACCTGCTCATTCGCATTAATCACGGACTGATTTGCTGCTTCTTTTATCTCTTCTGCATGTTCCGTAAATCACATCTCACTTTTTTCGGATGGCATAGTTTGACATAATGTAGCATATTTTGTCTTGTCAATGATTTCGTTTCCCGCAAATAAACGTGATATTTTCTCTTCAAACCATATCAAACCATGTCAAAATATATCAGCGGTTTTTGGCAAAAAAATACCCCGGAAAGGGATGCTCTCCGGGGTGAAAACACTGATAAATAAAGGCTTTGTGAGTTCCGTTGTTAACGCTTCGAGAACTGCGGTGCACGACGAGCTGCCTTTAAGCCGTACTTCTTTCTTTCCTTCATACGAGGATCACGTGTGAGGTAACCGGCCTTCTTGAGCATTACGCGGTACTCATCTGCATCTACCTGAAGGAGTGCTCTGCTGATACCGTGACGGATAGCGCCTGCCTGGCCTGTGAATCCACCGCCGTGTACATTGACATTAATGTCGAATTTATCTGCTGTTCCGGTGAGAGTAAGGGGCTGACGAACAACCACCTTAAGTGTCTCAAGACCGAAATACTCATCAATATCTCTCTTGTTGATAGTGATCTTGCCTGTTCCTGCTGTAAGGAATACTCTGGCAATACTGCTCTTTCTTCTTCCTGTTCCGTAGAACTTTCCTGCAACTTTAGCCACTTCTTTTTCCTCCTTTCAAATGATCAATACTTCTTTGCAGTGTCGATAACGAGTGTCTCAGGCTTCTGGCTCTGATGATCATGCTCGGGACCTGCATAGACATAGAGTTTCTTGATAACCTCGCGGCCGAGAGCTGCCTTGGGGAGCATGCCCTTAACTGCGAAACGGATCACTTCCTCAGGCTTCTTGTCGAGCATCTGACGAAGTGTGGTCTCTCTTACTCCACCCGGATAATCTGAGTGGCTGTAGTAGATCTTCTGATCAAGCTTCTTACCTGTAACCTTGATCTTTGCTGCGTTGATAACGATCACGTTGTCACCCATGTCAAGGAAAGGTGTATATGTAGGCTTGTTCTTGCCTCTTAAGATGTTGGCGATAGCTGTGCATAAACGACCGAGTGTCTGGCCCTGAGCATCAACTACATACCACTTGCGCTCTACTGAAGATGCGCTGGGCATAAATGTCTTTGTGTCCATGTTATTCCTCCTGTTTAAATATGGTCAACCGCTGCTCCTTCTCACCCGGTGCCACGTAAGTACTCCGGCGAGGTAAATGTGCGGTTGTGGTTCATCCCTTTATGGGAGAATGGTTATTATCCTGAAACGCTTCGCCTCCGAAGCGCGTACTTGCACAGTATATAGACAACCCCTCGGGGTGTCAACAAGTTTCTTAGGGATTTTAGACCAAACAAGAAAAAAAGTCAAGGTTTTTGCAGATATTGCATCTTTTCGAGCGTTTTTTGTAATATCGACATGCTGTAAGTCTGTGTTTTAACCTCATTTTGAACTAGGCCTGCCGGACCTGTCGAAATGGACCCGCCGGACCTGCTGAAACAGACCTGCCGGGTCTATGAAACGAACCTTTACCCCGCATCCGGATCTAAAAATACCTGATCCCAAGCAGTGTCAGCCCCTGAGCGGGTGCCTTGGGTCCGCTGACGGTTCTAACCGGTTCACTTCGGATGTCGAGGGGTAACATAAGCGTTAATGCTATTATAGTATCAAATTCGTGACATTTTACATAATAAATGATATAATAGTAGCAGAAAGGAGATCCGTTATGATATATACATTCGACACTCCATCCGACATAGCCGTCAAACTGGCACAAAAAATGAAGTCTGTCCGTAAAAGGCGAAAGATCACACAAAAGCAGATGGCAGCCAGAAGCAATGTCAGCTATGCAACGCTCAGAAAGTTCGAAAAGACCGGCCGGATTTCGCTCGAATCATTCATAAAACTGACTATGGAACTCGGTCTGACACAGGAGCTTTCCAACTTGTTTTCAACCCCCGTGTATAACAGTATTGAGGAGATCATAAATGAGCAAAAGCAAAACACTTGATGTGTACTACAAAAACAAGCATGTCGGTACACTCGCTGAAATGCTCGATAAGCGAGTAGCATTTCAGTACGACAGAGAGTGGATCCAAACCGGCTTTCCGATCAGCCCTTTTTCTTTAAAGCTCTCCGGTGAGGTGTTCATTCCTGACGCAAGTTCAAGAGACTGCTTTCGGGGTCTCTTCGGCGTGTTTTCCGACAGCCTTCCGGATAGCTGGGGCGAGCTTCTTCTTGACAGGTATTTAAGCTCGATAGGGATCAACAGGGATTCTGTTTCGATTTTAGACCGTCTTGCATACATAGGCACTTCGGGAATGGGCGCACTCGAATATGTTCCCTCCAAAAACACCGACTATGACGTCGTTGGCTCAAAACTGAAATTTGATGAAATAGCCAAAGAATGTAACGAGCTTCTTTCATCAAAACCGTCCGACAAGATCGACGTGTTGTACAGATTAGGCGGATCAAGCGGAGGAACAAGGCCCAAAGTATTTATAAAAGACCAAGGTAAAGAGTGGATCGTTAAATTTCCGGCAAAGACCGACCCGAGCAATAGCGGCAAGCGGGAGTATGATTATTCTCTCTGCGCCAAAAAATGTGGGATCATCATGACCGAAACTCAGCTTGTGAGCTCGACGATCTGCGAAGGATACTTTAAAACAGAGCGGTTTGATAGGCAAAACGGCGAAAAGATCTTTACAATATCATTCGCCGGGATTCTTGAAGCAGATTTCAGGGCACCGTCCTGCGATTACGAAACATTTATGAAGCTGACCATGTCATTAACAAAAGACAATTATGCTGACAAGGAGCAGCTGTTTAAGATCATGTGTTTTAACGTGATGACGCACAACAGAGACGACCATACCAAGAACTTTTCATTCCGATACACGGACGATCTTGGATGGAGGCTTGCTCCGGCGTACGATCTGACATACAGTGATACGTATTGGGGCGAGCACACCACCTCCGTTAACGGAAAGGGGAAGGACATTCTCGATGATGATCTCATCTGTGTCGGTACCTCCTCGGGAATAAAAGAAAGTACCTGCAGAGATATTATCCGATCGATCAGAGAGAACACGCAGGATTTGTCTATGTACAATACTTGATCCCAAGCAGTGTCAGCCCCTGCGCGGGTGCCTTGGGGCCGCTGACGGTCCTGTCGCGGGCCTCGAGGATCTCCTTCACGTGCTCCGGCGGGTACATGTGGTGCCCGACCCTGATGAGCGTTCCTGCGATGATCCTGACCATGTTGTAAAGAAATCCGTTGCCGCTGATACGGATGGTGATCAGCTTCTGACCGTCCGCGAGGTGCATCCCGCGGATACTCTCCGTGTTCTCCTCAACCTCCAGGCTGTAGACCGTCCTGACGGTCGTCTTGGTCTGCGCATGCGCCGAGCAGAAGCTCGCGAAGTCATGCTCGCCCACAAGATACTCCGCTCCCGCCTTCATCGCTGCGGTATCGAGCGGCAGGTATACAAAGTGGCTGTACCTCCAGAGCATGGGGTTGGGGTGATTGCTGTTGAGGATGTTGTACTCGTAGGTCTTGACGCAGTCCGCATGGCGCGGATGAAAGCTCCCGTCGACCTCGTGGCTCTCGCTTATCACGATGTCTCTCGGAAGAACTCTGTTTAACGCATATGAGATCTTGTCCGCAGGAATCCTCGTCTCCGTGTCAAAAACAGCCACGTTCCCGAGCGCATGCACGCCCGAATCGGTCCTGCTCGCACCTGCGATCACGATCTCTTCTCCGAGCAAGTCGCAAAGCGCCTTGTTTATCACTTCTTCGACCGCCGTACCGTTCGGCTGCATCTGCCATCCGACGTAGTTCGTCCCGTCGTACGCGATGGTCATGTAAACCCTCTTCATACGGACTTCCTCTCTAATGCTAAATTAAGGCATAAAGCCCATCCCTACTACAAAGCCGACGATAAGCACCAGACTAATATAGTCCCTCGCTGCAAACTTCAGTGGATGGAGCTTCGTCCTTCCCTTGCCTCCGTGGTAGCACCTTGCTTCCATGGCTTCTGCGAGCTCTCCGGCTCTTCTGAATGCCGAAACGAACAGCGGCACGAGCACAGGGATGAGTGCCTTGGCACGCTTAAAAATGTTTCCGCTCTCGAAGTCCGCTCCTCTCGCCTGCTGCGCCTTCATGATCTTGTCCGTCTCCTCGAGGAGGATGGGGATGAACCTGAGCGCGATCGACATCATCATCGCCACTTCATGCACGGGCACCTTGAAGATCCCGAGCGGTCTGAAGATGCTCTCCATCCCGGCCGTGAGCTGTGAGGGTGTGGTCGTGTACGTCATCATCCCTGAGCCGACCACGAGGAGTGAGAGGCGCAGAGACATGAATCCCGCGTTCTCGAGGCCCTTGTCCGTTATCTTGAATATCCACCACTGCGCGAGTACTTCGCCGGGGGTCATAAGCGTATTAAACACCGCCAGGAAGATCAGCAGGAAGAGTACGGCCTTGAGTCCCTTGAGGATGAACCTGAACGGGATCCCGGACACCAGTATGATCACCAAGAGCCATGCGGCGGCAGGCAAAAAACCCCAGAATGTGTCAAACAGGAAAAGCGCGACAACATAGGCTATCGTAGCTATGAATTTAACTCGCGCATCCAACCTGTGTATGACAGATTCGGAGGGATAATATTGTCCGATCGTAATGTCTCTGATCATTAATCCTGCCTCTGCTTGCTTCTTGTCTTTGGGTCTCTTTGGTATCTAACCCGTGGTTTTCCGGTTTTTTCTGCCTTGCTGTGTTTTTATCTCTTTAGGAGGCGCTGTGAGAGGATCCTCACGGCTTCGTCCATCGTATATATGCCTGTTTCGCTTACGAGGCCCTCGTCCTTGAGGTCCTGCATGAGCAGCGTGATCTGCGGTACGGAAAGTCCCATCTCTTCAAGCTCTTCTTTGCGCGCAAAGACTTCCTCGACTGTTCCGTCCATGGCGAGCGCTCCATCGTTCATGACCATTATCCTGTCCACGTACTCGGCAACGTCTTCCATGCTGTGCGAGACAAGCACAACGGTGATGTTCTCCTCGCGTCTGATCCGCGCGATCATCTCAAGGATGTCCCTTCTTCCGACGGGGTCAAGTCCCGCCGCGGGCTCGTCGAGGACGAGCACCTTGGGCTTCATCGCGAGGACGCCCGCTATGGCCACTCTGCGCTTCTGTCCGCCCGAAAGATCGAACGGCGATACATCGAGCAGGGAATCATCGATCCCGACGCTCTTAAGCGCCTCATATGTCCTCAGATCGGCCTGCAGGTCAGGCAGACCGAGATTACAGGGTCCGAACGCCACATCCTTTCCTACAGTCGCTTCAAAGAGCTGATGCTCGGGGTACTGGAACACGATCCCGACATTCTGTCTGAGAGTCTTGCGGTCGTACTCCCTGTCGGAGATGTCCTTGCCGTCATAATAGATGTTTCCGCCCGTACATTTGAGGAGTCCGTTCATGTGCTGGATGAGCGTCGACTTGCCCGAGCCCGTGTGCCCGATCAGACCGACGAACTCGCCGTCACGGATGTGGAAGGACACGTCTTTTAACGCCATTTTTTCAAATGACGTGCCTTTACCATACACATGCTCCACTTTGTCAAAAGTAATGGACATCTCAAGTCTCCTACAATGCTACTTATACAACATAGTTTTCCAAAAGAATCTTCTAACCTACTCAAAACCTTTCCAAACAAGCTTAAGTACTTTCTTATACCTCTCCGATGATTCTATGGGGTCTTATGTTTTTCTACAGTATCAGTTCTTATATCCTGCTTATCAATATATTTCTTAATACAATCCGAGTTTTATCTTATGGCCTTCTTGTAAGCCTCTACAAACTCTTCTCTCGTGAGGATACATCCGTCCAGTCCCACCCTCTGTGCGAGTTCTGTCATGGCGGGGAGCTCCATGCCGAGTTCCCTCAGGCTGTCGCCTTTAGAAAACACCTGCCTCGGAGTTCCTTCGAGGGCGATCCTGCCCTTCTCCATGACGATGATCCTGTCGGCACCAACTGTTTCCTCCATGTTGTGAGTGATCAGGATGATCGTGATGCCGTCCTTCTTATTGAGCTCATGCGCCGTCTCGACGATCATGCGCCTGCCGGCCGGGTCGAGCATGGCCGTGGGCTCATCGAAGATGATGCACTCGGGCCTCATGGCGAGTATTCCGGCTATGGCAACCTTCTGCTTCTGTCCGCCCGAAAGACGATTGGGTGATTCAAGTCTCTTCTTGTAGAGTCCGACACGCCTTAAAGAGTCCTCGACGCGCTTCTGCATCTCGTCAACGGGCATGCCCATGTTCTCGGGACCAAATGCCACGTCCTCCTCAACAGTCTCTGCTATGATCTGGTTGTCAGGGTTCTGGAACACCATCCCGGCACGCTGCCTGATCTCAAGTGTGTCCTTGTCGCTCTTTGTGTCGTAGCCGGCCACAAGGACCTTGCCCTCGGTCGGTCTGAGGAGCGCGTTAATGTGGCGGGCAAATGTGGACTTGCCTGAGCCGTTGCTCCCGAGGATCGCCACGAACTCACCCTTCTTTATGTGAAGCGAGAGATCGTCGAGCGCCGTCGTGATGCTGTCCACGTTGCCTTCTTCGTCGCGGCGTATGTATTCAAATGTCACATTCTCAAATCTGACCAAAGCTTTATCCCTTTCAATACGAGCCTCTTCCTGCCCGATACATGGTAACATATACAAGTGTAAGGGGCAAGTACTTACTATTTTAAAGGGGTGCAGGCAAATGCCTGCACCCCTTACACTATACACAACTGAATATCAAACAAGTTCGATGATAACTTCCATCGCTGCATCACCCTTACGGGGTCCGATCTTTACGATACGGGTATATCCACCGTTACGGTTTGTGTACTTGGGAGCGATCTCCTCAAAGAGCTTGTCAGCAAGATTAACGGTTTTACCCTTCTTCTTGCCTGCATCATCAGCGGGAGCCTCAGTAATGGTGTAGAGATAGGCG
Source organism: Lachnospiraceae bacterium (assembly GCA_016285135.1). GTDB lineage: Bacteria > Bacillota > Clostridia > Lachnospirales > Lachnospiraceae > RUG11977. The sequence continues at coordinate 1 of JAEEQC010000109.1, read as the reverse complement.
T
>JAEEQC010000108.1 GCA_016285135.1 Lachnospiraceae bacterium | reverse complement strand
AATGGGAAAATGAAAATGTGTATTATGAGTCATACCGTAGCTTCTATGCATTTACCGGATGGTACAGTACCGAACAGGCTGCGCGTACTTCCGATGCACGTTACCGCATTACCAATGTAGCTTCGACTCCTCAGGAAGACCCGATAGATATTTACGCCGGGATCGATCTGATCACAACAGTGAGTATTCCTTCTACTCATGCAGCCAAGGTAGTTGTGCCTACCGGATGGTGTCCTGAGGGTACAGAGGCTATAGTAGATTATGATGCAAACGATGAGTGCGTCAATTTCTATGTGATTGCCGGCAAGAATGTGATCCTTCCCAAGGAAGAGAGTAATACAACTGATCATAACTACCCTTATATCTTAAAGAAAAACGGAGTCGGAAGATATACACAGTTCTATTGCTATATGGACAGCTCAGAATTCGACAGAGCCGAGATTGATCCCTACAGCCGTGTAGTAAAGAGCTGTCTGTTAAACGAAACATATACTCAGATCACAGATTACATCGGATCTTCTTCGTACACCTTGAGATTATATTTCCCTGCCTCCTCAAACGGTGACAGCTTTAACGAACAAACCGAAGATCCGGCCAATTGCCATACTCTCAGAATGATCTATGCTTCACCAGTAGAAGTGAGGATTGCGGCAGATAATGAAGGTGATTTCAATCGTATAAAAATAAAAGAAAATGTGGAGGATCCGAATGACTTCGTTTACCTGTACTATTTTATTAACCAGTACCAAGAACCTTCCGGACTTGCCGGGGCGAACGAAGATGGGCAATTATGGGCGGTTACGGCAAATGATCAACCGTATACATGTACTTTGAATACTGTTTATCTTGATGGACTTGTAGAAGAACACCCGTTCAGTCTTCCTAAGATTCAGTATTCACAGGATCCTTCGAGCACTTATAATAAGGAGCTGCTCTGCAATTACAAGACTTCGAAAGATGGTCTCGTGACACCGTTCCTCTCGGATGATAATGAGTTTTCAAATGTGATCTGCTTCACTTCTGAAAATTCGAGAAATTCGCCCATGTCAGAAGTGGATGAATCAACTGACGGAAGGTTTATCGCAACCGTTCAGGTTGTAGACTGGATAAAACTTGACCTCACGGTTGGTTCGGAGTACGAGGAAGAGAACCACGTCTTCAGTATCGGTTCTAACAATCCTTACGTGATCCCCAAAGGTACGGACGGCTCGTTCGATATGGAAGGTCCTGTGTACATTATCGCGGTTAATCCCAAGGATCTTTATAAGGAAAGCAACGCCCAGGCCTCGTTCCCTTACAATGTCACGGTTCAGACGGCGAAGTTCGATTCCACAACATCACATGACTGGACTGTGTTTGCACCCGATGACATCATATATCCTTGGAATGCTGCGGGTCAAAAGAGAAGTGGCGTCGAAGTTAACAATCCTGTAAGTGTTTATAACGGATTTTCGGATAATGTGCGCAAATCTTACTCGTTTGTCGGTGTAGAGGGCTACAGGCTTTCGGGATATTACTGTAACATTTTTGAAACCGGTTTTGATTTTAACGGGTACTACGAGCTTCCTGGACAGTCAGGAATCTCGGTAAAACAAACAGTTGCTCCGTGTGTGGACATCCTTAACAACAGCGTTGCTTATGTTCTTCCTCTTGATTATTGGGTGATACGGAACATGAACGACTATTTGTCCAGTTTCCTGAGTGTAGGAACAATCTGTATCAAACCGATTTTCACCAAGATTGAGTCGGTTACAGCTGAACTTCAGTATATAGATATTATCGAACCTGATTCATACGGTGGATTTATGGGTAAGACAGCGTTTTACGATGATGATTACCCGGATAACGTATTTAGCATAAAGCTTATAGGAACGGAAGCAGTTGAAGATAAGTATATTGATATTGAAAGTTTGAGCCTTGAGTATTGTCTGATAGATTCGGAAGCTAAGACGATCTCTCCTTATTATGATCGCAACGTAACTTCGAAACTGAGAAGTAGCAATGGATCGTTCAGTATAAGTAGTATGAATGCTGTGTATAGTATTGAACCACTATCGCAAAATGAGTTGTTGATCCCTATCGGAGATCTAGTCGTTAGCGGATCGAATGCGGTCCTTGACGGAGAAAAGACCTTTGTTCGCGGTATGAAAAGATCGCAGAACGATTATTCCACATATCGTCCGAGCATGGTGGATGTGACTGTGGCGACCGGACAGAGCAATAAGTATTCATGCTTCGTTTATGATCGCGGTAGTTTTTTGATGATCGGGCGCGTCTTTGATACAGCGGCGACCTTTACTGTTGCGGATGCAGCGTTCCCTAAAAAAGAGTTTGCCGGCATGATGTGGGATTTGGTTGGTGTAGATTTCTACATGAATTCGCTGTATGGAGGTAAAGTTTCTCCTTATTCGAACGGGACCGACCTTTGGGTGGGCGATTCTTCGACCAAGACCGCCTTTACCACACAAGATGGACTTAAACCTCCCGTCAAAGTACTGGATCGCTTTAAGATGGACAGTATAGGCATGCCGGGAAGCGATCAGACTATTCTTGATTATTTGATGGGAAGCACGTATAGTAATTGCGCCGGAATATATATGTATACTCCGTACAAATCTGTAAAGATCAATAATTGTGCTGAGGCCCACATGTATGGTTACGGTTTTGAGAATCCTGAGTGGGCTGACGAGCATCCGGGTTTAGACAGCAATACATGTGTCAGATTGTTTACACCGGTCTTTTATGAGGCAGAGACATCTCTGAGTGGTTTAGACGGAGTTGATCATGAAACACAGGTATATAGCTTTTCACTCTCTCTCTACTATGCTACCGACGATATCGGATCGGAAAACTTTATCGTATACTATGTGGGAGGCAGTGATTTCCGCCTCTTCTATGTGGGAGACGAGGACTGTGATGTGTTCAATTTAGATAATACGAATCACGAAAATGCAAAAGATTTCGCTGTACAATACGAGTTCAGCTATGATCCCGCATAATCCAACTCACCAAGGATAACCGACGAGCAGGAAAGGCACCCTGCGTTCCCAACGAGGGAACCTGATATGATGGATACGCCGCCCATCCGATTATCTGTTTAATGAGTCAGATTGCACAGTGCAAACAAAAAACACCCTCGGGTGTTTTTTGTTTGTCGTGATATATGCGATCTATTTGCGCTCTGTACATCACTCGCCCGTTGCAACCCTGAAAGCCGCGTACAACGGCATGTTTATCATCCAGTCCTGCTTTCTGTAATCTGACATGGAGATTCTTACGGGGCATGACTCCGGGTTGTTCGAGAAGAACTGTCTCAGGGATTTGGATTTCAGGTTTTCTTCGGCTTTGACCTCTATCGGGACAAGCTTGTTTCCCTTCTGGATCAGGAAGTCCAGCTCGAGCTTGGAAGTGTCGCTGTCGTAATAGAATATATCGCTTCCGGAGTAGACTTTCAGTTGTTCAAACACGTATTGCTCCGTGAATGATCCCTTGTACTCCTCAAACACGTTTTTTCCGAGCAATATCTCGGATACAGGGGCGTCCGTCATCGCACCCATTATCCCGTGGTCGATCAGGAACAGCTTGAAAGCCGAAAAATCTTCGTAATACTTTAACGGGATACCGGGCTTGCGGACCCGTGACACTTTGTGGATCATTCCGGCGTCCTTGAGCCATTCGATGGCAAGCTCGAAGTCCTTTGCTCTGGCCCCTTTCTGGATGTCACCGTAGAGAAATTTCTTGTTCCCTTTTGCAAGCTGTTGGGGGATAGAATTCCAAACCTGGTGAATTCGTCCAAGTATCTCAGGTTTTGCATGTTTTGAAATATCGAGAGAATAATCCGTTATGATCCTTTTCTGTATATCTCTGAGGTACTCCACGTCGGCTCCTTCAATGAACTTGGCGACAATTTCAGGCATGCCGCCCGTAAAGTAGTATTCCCTCAATGCAGTAACATAAACAGAAGAGAGGCTATCAAAATCATCAGGTTTTTCGTCGGTGAGTTTCACGTATGCCTGCTCGCCGAGCCTTGCGAGGACGAATTCCGGAAAAGAAAGCGGATAAAGGGTCATTTCGTCCACTTTGCCTACCGGATAGGAGACCCCTTGATGAATGGCAAGCCCCAGTAAAGAGCCCGCAACGATTATGTGATATTGCGGAGCATCTTCGCAAAAATATTTAAGAGAAGCAAGAGCCTTCGGAACCTCCTGAACTTCATCGATAAAGATGAGCGTCTCATCGGGGATCACTTTTTCTCCGGTGATTATTTCGATGTCCGAAATGATCCTTTCACTTCTGAACCCATGATCGAAAATATCAGCGATCCTCTCGTCTTTGTCACAGTTCAGGACTATTAGAGACGAATACTCATGTTTGCCGAACTCCTTGATGATGTAGGATTTGCCGACCTGTCTGGCGCCTGACATAACAAGCGGTTTCCTGTAGGGGCTGTTTTTCCATTCCTTGAGCTTACTGTATATTTCTCTTTGCATCTTGAATCAACTCCTTTGCTTATTGACCTGACAAACGATCGCGTACTAAATATTTACGTCTGTATTACTTGTTAAGAATACCATACCTCAAATACATGTTCAACAATTTTTGGAACGAAAGATTTTGTTTTCGCACAATTTTCAGAACGAAAGTATAAAAACATCACATTTCCCGGAACGAAACATCACGCCGACCTCACCTTATTTGCCCTTTAATAAATGCACTTTTTGTGCTATCATATAATCATCGTAACATTGGACGGATTAAACAGCTTAGACTATTAATATTGGGAGAAAACACATGACGATTTCAGATGTACAGGTAATACTTCACGGAACCTATGTCTGCGGCGAAGACCAGAAGGATCGCGAGATCCACTCCGCCTGCGGCTCGGACATGATGAGCGACGTGCTCGCTTATGTTAAGGATCAGGCGGTGCTTCTCACCGGCCTTTGCAATCCTCAGGTTATCAGGACCGCCGAGATGATCGACGCGTACTGTATAGTCTTTATCCGCGGCAAGAAGCCCACGGAAGAAATGATCGAGATGGCCAAAGAGCGTGGCATTACGATCCTGTGCACGGATCACCGTATGTTCAATGCATGCGGCCTCCTCTACAGCAACGGCCTGCGGGGAGGTGTACCCTATTGAGTGAAGTAAAGCTTTCTTATACCATTTCGGGCGACGATTTCACGAGAGCCGGAGAGGCATCGGGCGATGTGAAGTCCAAGCTCAAGGTCCTCGGGGTTTCACCCGACATCGTGCGTAAGGTTTCCATCGCGCTTTACGAAGGCGAGATCAACATGGTCATCCATGCACACGGAGGGACTATTGACGTTACGATCTCCGAAACCGAGATCACCATGGTACTTGCGGACCGTGGTCCCGGTATCGAGAACGTCGAGCTCGCTATGCAGGCGGGTTACTCGACAGCCTCGGAGAACGTTCGGGCGCTCGGCTTCGGAGCCGGCATGGGACTCCCGAACATGAAGAAGTACAGCGACGAGATGAGCATTGATACTCGTCTTGGGGAGGGAACCACAGTCACGATGAAGGTGTTCCTTCAGTAAGAGGTTCTTTTTCACTCGGAGCAAGGGGAACGGCCGGCAGATGCAGTGTTGCGGGGACACTGTGTCCGGACGGAAAATCTAAGGAAAGGGGTTTCACTTAGAGATTATGGGAAATGAAAAGTTCTACACATCTGTGCATCTTGACGAAAGTCTTTGCAAGGGGTGTATAAACTGTATAAAACGTTGTCCCACGGAGGCCATCCGTGTGAGAAACGGAAAAGCTGTGATCACAAAAGAATTCTGTATCGACTGCGGTGAGTGTATCAGACATTGCAAGAATCATGCAAAGCTGGCTACTCATGACAGTCTTGATTCCATGAAGGATTTCAAGTATACCGTTGCGCTTCCCGCGCCTTCGCTCTACGCTCAGGTCAACAACATTGAGGATGTGGACATCGTGCTCACCGCGCTCAAGCGGATGGGATTCTCCGATGTTTTCGAGGTGAGCGCTGCAGCCGAGATCGTTTCATCCCTTTCAAGAGAGTACATCAGAAATCATAAGGATCAATGGCCTCTGATCAGTACGGCGTGTCCTACTGTGACTAGGCTTATCAGAGTGCGTTTCCCGAACCTCCTCGAGCACCTGCTTCCCATCCTGCCACCCATGGAGATTGCGGCGAGGATGGCTCGTAAGCGTGCCATGGAGAAGACGGGTCTGCCTTCGGAGGATATTGGGATCTTCTTTATCTCGCCCTGCCCTGCGAAGGTTACATCGGTCAAGTTTCCTCTCGGCTATGAGAAGAGCGAGGTTGACCGCGTGCTCGCTATGAAGGATGTCTATCCGGGTCTCATCCAGGCCATGAAAGATGTTGTCGAGGACGGTCAGGTCGAGGAGCTTTCTTCGACAGGCAATATAGGCATCAGCTGGGGCGGTTCCGGCGGTGAAGCCGGCGGACTCCTCACCGACTCCTACCTCGCGGCCGACGGTATCGAGAATGTCATCAAGGTTCTCGAGGACCTCGAGGACAACAAGTTTGCCAACACGCTTTCATTTATAGAGCTCAACGCCTGCAGCGGTGGCTGTGTCGGCGGCGTTCTGGCGGTTGAGAACCCTTTCCTTGCGAAGGTCAAGCTCAAGAGCCTCAGAAAGTACCTGCCGATCGCACGTACACATGACACGCCTGATGATATCGGGCTTGAGTTCACGACGGACGTTGCCTACGAGCCCGTCTTCAACCTCGGTGGCAACATGGCCGAGCGCCTCAGCAAGATGTCGCAGCTCGAGGAGCTTATGGAGAAGTTCCCCGGACTCGATTGCGGTTCATGCGGCGCACCTACCTGCAAGGCTCTCGCGGAAGATATCGTGCGAGGTATGGCACGCGAGACTGACTGCATCCACGTCCTCAGAAGCTATATCAGGAAGATTTCTGACGGGATTTGATATAAAGAAATTGATATAAAGAATTTGATGCGTGGATGACCTCAGAAAGAGGAAGAAGGGCATCAAAAAAGTGGGAAAACAAGAATCCCGCCGTCTGGAAAGAGAAAACCGAGCGAAAAAGGACAGCGGGAAATTGAAAAAGAGAAATCCCGCCGCCTGAAAAGAGGAAACCGAGAGAAAAGGGACAGCGGGAAATTAAAAAACAAGAATCCCGCCGCCTGAAAAGAGGAAACCGAGAGAAAAAGGACAGCGGGAAATTAAAAAACAAGAATCCCGCCGCCTGAAAAGAGAAAACCGAGCGAAAAAGGACAGCGGGAAATTGAAAAAGAGAAATCCCGCCGCCTGGAAAGAGAAAACCGAGCGAAAAAGGACAGCGGGAAATTGAAAAAGAGAAATCCCGCCGCCTGAAAAGAGAAAAAAGAGTGAAAAGGGACAGCGGGAAATTGAAAAAGAGAAATCCCGCCGCCTGAAAAGAGGAAACCGAGAGAAAAAGGACAGCGGGAAATTAAAAAACAAGAATCTCGCCGCCTGGAAAGAGAAAAAAGAGTGAAAAGGGACAGCGGAAAATTGAAAAAGAGAAATCCCGCCGCCTGAAGTGAGCATATCAGGCAAGAGAATTCGGTTCAGAAAGGAAAACATATGACAGTTGAAAATCTTTACAGCGCTGATGGTCTAAAGACTGTGTGCCGGGGTGATTCCGCGAAGGAGATCACCGGA
>JAEEQC010000107.1 GCA_016285135.1 Lachnospiraceae bacterium | reverse complement strand
TTTCACGTGATTCGGCTCTTTTTATGGACTTCTCACGGTTATATGACCGGAGTGTGGCTATTACCTTCTCCTGGTGTTCTATCTCTTTTTGCTGGTTAAGATATGCCTTGAGCTCATCGGCACGGACAGCCTTTTTCTTCTCGGAATAAGCCGTAAAATTGCCGGTATAGACACGACCCTTGCCGTTCTCGATCTCGAGGACCTTCGTAGCGATCCTGTCGAGGAAGTATCTGTCATGGGCAACGATGATCACCGCGCCCTTGTAATTTGCAAGGAATGCTTCAAGCCACTCAACCGATCTCATATCGAGATGGTTCGTGGGCTCGTCGAGCATGATTATGTCGGGCTGCGACAGCAGAAGCTTTGAAAGCGCCACGCGTGTCTTCTGCCCGCCCGAAAGTGTGTCGACTATAGCTGAGAACTCGTCAGGCTCTTTAGCACCGCTTATTTCGCTGCCGTTTCCTCCTGCCGGGGCATCCGCACACCTGTCGGCACCACCAAACCCGAGTCCCCTCAAGACTCCGTTCACTTCGCTGCGGAGTGCGTACCCATTTTTCTGCTCAAATTCATGGGTGAGTCTGTTGTAGGTCGAGAGCATCTTTTCAAGCTCTTCGCCCTCGAGATTCTTCATCTCTTCTTCACAACGCCTCATATTTCTCTCGAGAGCGAGCACATCGGCTTTAACGGACATAACCTCGTCCCTTATCGTGTTGCCGCTCGTGAGATCCTGCTGCTGTGAAAGATAGCCGATCGTGACATCCTTCGGTTTTATCACCTGACCGCTGTCAGCCGAAAGCTCACCGGCTATGATCTTCAGGAGAGTCGATTTGCCCGCGCCGTTTATGCCGACAACGGCCATCTTCTCTCTCTCGTTAAGAACGAAGCTCACGTCACGCAGTATCTCATCGGTGCCGTAAGCTTTGCTGATATCATTACATGTTAAAATCATCTGAGTCTGTCCGTTTCAAATCTGCTTTTGGTTCTGAGGCAGTACATGACATATTCGATTCTCTGCCACAATGTTCCGTTTCCTCCCGGTAAGTCGAGCGAAGCTTCGATATTGCCTATCAGCCTCTCGTCGATCTGCGACGAATGCTCGTTTAAGATCTCGATCTTCTCCTTAGCGGTCCTTGCATCAAGGAACCTGTCGAGTATCTCGAAAGGAGTAAGCTCTTCCGAAGTTTCCTGCTCCGCGCTCTCTGCTTTTATTTCTTTTTCCATGTTTTCGTTTTCCATATGATCATCCCCACATCTTAGACTCATTTTTCATCACCGACTTTACACTGTCTCTTTCGGCAATGGTCTTCCCGCACACCGATCACAACCTCTTGTTCTTGTAGAACTCGGCATATTCATCCGTGATCAGCCTGTGATGGACCATCTTCGCAAGATCATCCATGAAATCGTAGCGGATTATCGAATCATCGTCAACCATAGACTGAAGTATATCCCTGATATTGTTCTGGTACTGGTTCTGGGAGATCACACCGTCGGTCCACATAACACGCTGTTCGTAAGCCTTCTTGAAGTACTCGGAGTAGCTTCCGTTGATCCCGAGGCTGTCAAATATCCTGATCTTAAAGCTGAACTGTGACATCAGCGACCGTAGCGACCTCGGTGTAACAGTGAGATCCTTACCTATAACGTACAGGTTCTTGTAGTACTCGTTGCCCGCTGCACCCCCGTGGATCGAGAATGTCGGCATCATCTCCTCAAAATCCTTGTACACTCCCATCTCACGCATCGAGTTGTATTTGATGATCTCCTCTTCACGGATGTTCTTTTTGTATGAAACGTCCATGTTGTTCATGGACATCGTCTCACATCTGGCCGACTCCTCGAACGCGAGCAGGTAGATCCTGCCTTTCTTTACCCAAAAGAAGGCGGGTGCGTGGTCGATCGCCAGGCTCTTGCACGAATCAATGATGATACGGCAGGCATCCTTCGGGATCTTGTAGACCTTGCGCAGTCTCTTGACCTCACTCTTGGTGTACGTCCTGTAGTCTGTCTTGCTGTCATTTCGCGAGCTTACAACAGGTTCATTCTCTCTGTCACTCTGAGTCCGGGGATCCGTTCCGACTCTTTCTTCTCTTGCAGTCTTATCTTCCCTTAAGGTCCTGTCTTCGCCTGATACGTTACCTATTGCGGGTTCAGCTGTTGAAGCCTTGTTTTCCCTTGCCTGTGATATCGTACGTTGTGTTACGGTACCGGCATTCGGAGCAGGTCTTCCCTCAGCCGCACGCATTTCCCTGAGAGTTTTATTCCGTACCTTAACGGCTTCCTTCATGCGCTTTTTGTACGTCTTCGTGTTACGTACCGCACTTCTCTTGCCGGCTTTTATGATCTCAAGGAGGAGCTTTCGCTCAAGCTGCGCTCTCACAGCCTTCGGACCGCGGCTCTTCCCCCGCAGCGTCTTTATGAGCTTTTCCTGCGCCTGTCTTTTTCTGTCAGAGTTCTCTGCTCTGCCGCTTCTTTCAATCTCTCCGGCATTAGGCTTCTCTGCCCTGACTGCTCTTTCAGTCTCTCCGGCATTAGACCTCTCAGTCCTGCCTGCCCTTTCGGCCGCTCCTGCGTCAGGCCTTTCAGCCCTCTCGGTCCCACCGGCTCTTTCTGCCTGCATCGCAGTCCGGCTCTGTGCTTTCCCGCCGGGTGCAGTGGGTGACGGCCCCTTCTCGCCTGACTCGTCATCCGAAGGGTCTATCTCTTTCGTGACACCCTCCAGCTTAAACACCATAAAAATACAGATGATGAACAACACCATGGAGATTCCCAGTAAGATGATGTTCATCCCGTTAATGCCTATAATACCCAGCACGATAGCCGCAACCATCAAAACAAAGACCGAAATGATCAACGTTTTGGTCTTTGTTTTTCCGTATCGCAGTGTGTTGAGGATCTTACCCATTATCAAGCCTTCTCGTAGAATTTCTTAACGTTTTCGATCTTAGCGCTCATGTTTTCAAACAGACTGTCAACTATCGCTATGGCGGTAACCGATTCGATCACCACGCAGAGCCTGGGTGCCGTGACAACGTCGTACGCTTCTCTGGCCGGGAGCGTAACCTGCGTTCCGTGGACATTGACAGTGTCATGTCCCTGTCCTGCCCAGGGATCGGGTCTTAAGGATGCTCTTACCACAATCTCGGAGCCGTCGCTCATGCCGCCCTCGATACCACCTGAGTGATTGGACAGTTTTTTGATCTCCTCGCCGAACGCAAATGAGTCACAGTCCTCGCTTCCCTTCCTGGTGCTCGACTTAATGCCGTCGCCGAACTCAACTCCGGCCACGGACTCGATCGACATGATCGCACTCGCGATCTGTGCTGAAAGAGAACCGAACAGAGGCTCTCCGACACCCGCCGGCATTCCTGTAACCACCACTTCAACGGTGCTGCCGGCAGAATCATGATCTGCTGCAACTTTCTCGGCATATTCCAAGGCTTCGGCACTCGCCTGAGGATCGGGCATGAGAAGAGGACTCTTCTTGAGTGCGTCTACCGAACAGTTCGCATATGAGATAGATACAGGCCCCACCGAGCTTACATATGTGCAGAAGCTGACACCGATCTCCTTTAGTATCTTCACCGCGATCGCTCCTGCCGCAGTGATCGCCGACTGTATTCGCGAAGGGTAAAGCATGACCTTCTCGCTGGTCGCACCGTACTTGGCTGCCATAGCGATATCGCCCTGACCGGGTCTTATGGTTCCGGGAACGGGTGCCTCACCTTTTTCCTTGACAGCGCTGTTCATGATGGTCAGCGAAACGGGGCCTCCCGTCGTGATACCGTTCTCAAGTCCCGAAGCGATGGTCACGAAATCGCTCTCGTGGCGCTTGGCCGGAACGGATGCTGCCCAGACCCTGCGTCTGTTGAGATATTGCTGAATGTCGTTTTCCGTGATCTTAAGACCTGCGGGAACGCCGTCAACAACAGCTCCTATCCCCTGTGTGTAGGCATCACCCCACGCGGTACATGTAAAATAATTTCCAAAAACAGAACCTGCCATTTTTCATCCTTTCATCTCGTTTGAGATATATGATACTACATTTGAGACATTATTTCACTTGATATCTTCTGTCTTTCGGTCTGCGCCTCTCACGCGATGTTCTTGACATCTTCTATCTGCCGGTCCGCGCCTCTCACACGATGTTCTTGACATCTTCTATCTGCCGGTCTGCGTCTTTCACACGATATCCTATATGTCTTCTATCTGCCAGTCTATGGGCGACAGACCGTGCTCGGTGAGGTATCTGTTCGCAGCGCTGAAGTGTCTGCATCCAAAGAAACCTCTGTAAGCAGAAAGCGGGCTCGGATGAGGTGCCTTGAGGACCAGATGCGAGCGGTTCGTGAGAAGCTCGCTCTTTCTGCCCGCAGGCGTACCCCACAGCAGAAATACTACCGGCTCGGGCTTGGCATCGACTGCTTTGATGACCGCATCGGTGAACTGCTCCCAGCCGTGTCCGTTATGGGAGTTGGCCTGATGTGCCCTCACCGTGAGGCATGTATTGAGGAGCAGAACTCCCTCGCGTGCCCATTTTTCAAGGTACCCGTTGTTCGGGATCCTGCACGAAAGATCGTCCTGAAGCTCCTTGTAGATATTGCACAGCGAAGGTGGCGCGGGGACCCCCGGTCTGACCGAAAAACAGAGTCCGTGTGCCTGACCGGGCTCATGATACGGATCCTGTCCGAGGATCACACACTTTACATTCTCAAAAGGAGTGTAATGGAATGCGTTAAAGATGTCCTCCGAAGGCGGGTATACGGGCCCGCGCGCGTATTCCTCACTCACGAACCTGTAAAGCTCCCCGTAATAGGGCATCTTGAACTGATCCTTTAATTTCTCGTACCAAACTCCGCTGATCCCGCTCATATCTTTCCCCATGCATCCGATATTCTTCCGGCATGTGTGCCTGCACATTCGTCTTCCTGACAATGAACACGTTCACTGAAGTGTTTATGCCGTCTTCCTGACAATGAACACGTTCCCCGAAATGTTTATGCCGTCTTTCGGACAACGATCACTTCCCCGAAATGTTTATGCCGTCGACCGCGATGTACGGCATGACGGTTGATCCGTCGCAGACAAGCTCTTTGCTGATCCCGCGCACGTTTTTGAACATATCCCAAAGATTGCCGGTGATCATCGTCTCCGAAACGGCACTCTTGATCCTGCCGTTCTCGATAAGGAAGCTGTTCTTCGCAACACCCGAGAAGTCACCGTTCGTACCGGGATTGCCTCCCGAGAAACGTCCGAGCAGCAGACCCTTTTCAACTCCCGCGATAAGCTCATCAAGAGACTTGTCGCCCTGCTCTACCACAAAGTTGCCGCCGTTGTTCTTTACAACCGGGCGTCCTGTCTTGTTGGCTGCGTAAAGTCCGAGGAAGTGCTGTTTTAAAACGCCTTTTTCGATGAGCGTAGCGTTCTCGGCAAGGAAATCGTCACCTGTTGCCAGGTCGCTCAATGTGATGCGCTCGTCCTCGTTTTTGAGGCTGACGGTAAGTGCATCGCTTACCACCTGCTCCCCTACTTTGTCAAGCCACAGGCTTGTCCCGTCTATAACAACGCCGCTGCTCGCGTAGTTTCCTATAAGCATCCCGATGAAGTCGGTCGCACATGAAGGAGTGATAACGAGCGAGCCCTTAAATTCTCCCTCGATCGCTTCGGGATAAATACTTGCGTCGATGCTCTCGATGCACCTTCTGATATCTCCTCTCTCGATGAAAGGAGTATCAAGGTCTTTAGTGGTGACAGCGGTGTAATCAAAGCCTGTCGTGGCATCACCCTCGGCTGCACTGATCTCGATCATGAAGGTGTAGCAGCCCGCTGTTTCGCAGAAATCCGACCCGTTTGAATTGCGGCAGAGCCATGTCCACTTGTCGTGAGATGCTCCGAGGTTAAGGATACGTACTCTCGGATACTCCTTCGCCACGGTGTCGAGGAACTCTTTGATCCTCTCGATAAAGAGGTTAAGATCCGGTTCGATCACTCCCTGTGTCCTTTCATGCCTTCCCTGATCGGGCGCGATGTCGTGCGCGGGATCCTCGGGCGACGACTGTGCCGCTGCCGTTGCATCGGTAACAAGAGCCTCGAGTCCCTCATCTGTCAGATCGGTTCCGTTCGCGGACCCCATCCTGTCTCCGAGGAACACCTTCAAAGAGCCCTTATTGGAATAAACCGTCCTCAGAAGCTTAAAATCTCCGTGTTCTATATTGAATTCCTGCTTTTCGCTTTCTGTTAACGCATATGTGTACTTGGCGAGATCGTGCTCCTTTATGATACTCTCAAAATGATCCGCCAGTTTCTTAAGATCACTCATTTTAGCGCCCTCCGATCATAATCTTGCAACGCATGCACGGTCCGCCCATGCTGACAGCCATCATCTGCTTCTTGCCACAGAATCCGCTGGAGGACCATTCAACGTTATCCGAAACCATGTCGACTGTCTTGAGCATGTCAAAAGCCACACCCGAAACGGTTGTGTCGAGGAGGCCTTTGCCGAGCTTGCCGTTCTTGATCTCGTAGCCGCATGTCACACCGAACATGAACTCTCCCGTAAGATCCGCCTGTCCGTTTCCGGAACTGATGAGGTAATAACCGTCGTCGATCGAAGCGATCATTTCTTCGAGGGTGTTCTTCCCCGGAAGGATGCAGGTGTTACGCATCCTGATGAGAGGTTCGTCCGAGAAACTCCAGCCTCTGGCATTTCCCGAGGCCTTCATGCCGTAGTGCTGCGCGCTCTCACGGTCATGCATGTATCCGACGAGCGTACCGTCCTTGATAAGGACCTCATCCTGAGCAACGATGCCCTCGTCATCGAGATAAACAGGAAGCGGCGCGGGGCTGCCGTTATAGGTGTGAGCAAAATCGATCATTGTAACAAGATCCGAAGCGACCTTTTTGTTGAGGTTCTTGCCGGCCACGCTTCCGCCCCTGACGAGATCTGCCTCAACAGTATGTCCGACCGCCTCATGTGCGAGCATACCGGCCATAAAACCACCGAGTACGACCGTTTTGTACCCGGCCTGAGCATAGACACCTTCCTTCTTGTCCATGAGACGCCTGTACAGCTCGTCGATCTCGGGATAATACTTCGTGACATCCGAGAAGTTGTCCCTGAAGCTGCCGTAACCGCCGAATGCCTTAAAAAGCTCGACAGGATTGCCCGAATCGGTCGTAGCGGTAATGAACACATAAATATAACAACGGGGTGTGATCATGTGACCGTTCCACGCATCCGACGAAATTATGGTCCTGTCCTGCGAATCCTCGGTGTATACGATCGTCCTCGTTGTGAGGTCGGGATAAGTCTTTTCAACGTACGCATCAACTGTCTGACACGCCTCGATGATCTCCTTCTGAGACGCGTCGTTTATAACGCCGTGAGACTCAAGTGTCCCTGTTCCGGGTGAGGGCGGCAGCATGATGCTCCTGTTCGCATGCTGAGCCAGAAGCGATGCGTTCTGCGTAGCGGCCCTCAGGACCTTCTCAGCCGCCTCAGGGGTAGTCTGTGCGACCGAAGCGAATCCGAAGGTGCCGTTATTGTTGACTCTCGCACTGATACCGCTGCTCTCGCTTCGTGTATTCTGTACAATGTTACCCTTAAGTATGACTACTCTGCGGTTACGGTTGCTGTGTCCCCTCAGGACCGTCTGCACGCCGTCCGCGAACAGCTCCCTTTTCTTTTCAAGCATATCCTGAAACATAAAAAACTCCGTTCTTAATTTATTCTTCGACCGATCCGTCATCTGCCCGTTCGGTCCCGATCGTT
>JAEEQC010000106.1 GCA_016285135.1 Lachnospiraceae bacterium | reverse complement strand
GGCAGTGAAAGAACAACCTCCTGCGTGGGATCGAGCTTGTCGATGTAGAATATGTTCGTGCCCTGCGCGGGTGCGATGACTCCGTCCGCCTGTGAAAGCGTGATCTTGATGTTGCGCGCTTCCTTGCCGGTGTGCGTGTTCTTTAATGTATATGAGAAATCAAACGTCTCGCCTGCTCTTAAGATTTCAGGCTCAGTCGAGTAATCGCTGACGATGATCTTGGGGCGACCGACGTCAATATCATCAAACTTGTGGTTCACCACGTTGAGAACGTAGATGGTGGTCGTCGACTGCTGCGCCTTGTTAGAAGCATCGAAGTAATCGTAGCCGATCGAGAGGGAGTTGACTCCCTTGGGGATGTCCTCGCCGGCCATAAACGTCATGGTCACCTTCTTCGACTCACCGGCCTCGAGGCTGCCCTCGTCCTGGTAAGGCTCACCGGTCACAGGCTGGAAGCCCGCTGCCGAAAGGCCTGTAGCGTAGAAGTGAAGGTTCGTCACCTTCTCGGTTCCTTTGTTTTTAACATTGAAGCTGACCGTCACCCTCTCGCCCGCCTGAGGCATGTTGGGTGTCTGGGTCACACCGCTTATGAGCAAGTACGTGAGTCCGTCCACCTCGGCGATCTCGCCTGTCTTGTAGTGCTCAACGTACATGGTCATGAGGTCAGACTTGTACTCGTGCTTGTCCTCATCAAGATATGTAGCAGAGAATTCCAGTTCATGGATTCCCTTTGTAAATGTAGCACCAACAAGGAAAGGAACCTCAACCTTGACGGTCTTTCCCGCGGGGATGTCATCGACTGCTATGTAAGATGTGGTGTAGCTCTTTGTAAGACCCGAAGAAACACCAAATCCGTTGTCACATGTGAGCTTAACGTTCTTTGCCACACGGCTTCCGTTGTTCGTGATGCGGATGATAACGCTGTCGTCGGTGGAAGGAACGAGGAGTTTGTAGTTTTGCTTGGTGGAAAGGGAAAGGGAAGGTGCGTTTGTGGGCGCCACTCCGGAACCGACTCTCACAAAGATGGTTTCTGTTGCTTTCGTTACATCCTTTCCATACTTATCTATACCGGACACTTCAAATGAAACCTCTTGTATTCCGGAAGTAGCATTTGAATTAACCGAAAAAGGAACCTTAAACGTTGTGGTTGCTCCTGCTTTCAAAGGTCCAACACGAAGCTTCTTCATCTCATACTCAGGGCTAAGACCTGTATCAAGCTCAGTCGAAAGATAAAGCTCAGCAATATCAATAGAACCAGTATTCTTTATCTTCACCGAGAAAGTATTGCTGCTCGAAGGGGTCATGCTGTTTTTGTTGTAGGAAATGTTGTCTAATGCAACCGAGGCTTGTTTTCCAGTGTCTTCACTTATAATAGTGTACTTTAGTAAGTTATACTTAACAGGTCTAACAACATCTCCTGATTTTATTTCTTCAGTGCTATAGATGTAATTCCCATCTTTGTATACTGTAGTTCCATATAATGTGAGTGTATATTCCTTAGGATCAAGATTTGCTGCAATAGATACGTCGAACTCTATTATCGTAAACTCATTTCCATAGTATGCGTCTCTATAATTTACCTTGTTCTTATCTGGATAGTATATATCCGTTAGTTTCGATGAATGAAGCGTTAATCCTGATACTACAATCCTCTCATCCGATGATTCAATTCCAAAACTGTCAAATCTATATTCTCCTACTATAGACGAATCGAAACTGTTTGTTTTTACTTGTGTTCTAATATGTGTTGTTTTTCCTGGAGTCACAGTCTCCTTTAACGAATAACCTTTTTCCAATACAAATGCCAGTTCCGACCCATTTCCACTATCATCTGCATCCGTATTATCTACATAATTAAGATTGATTCGTAGCTTATTTGACAATATATTCCCGCTTTTGTCATATGCTTGAATTCCTATTTCGTGAAGACCGTCCTTGACATTATTTCCAATTACAAATACTATTTTTTGTTTTGTTGTTGGAGTTGTCGGCACGCTAGCTACTGTTTTCTCCTCTGCTTCAGCTCCTACTCCATCTCCTAGCCCCGAGATTTTTAAAACGACATTTTTTAACTCTGTTCCCTCTTTATTGTCTAAAATAACCTCTATTGGGGAATTTACATTTGGATAAATTCTGTAACTATTACCTGTTGTTTCAGTTGAAAGCACAATGGATGATCCTGAAGCCGTCGCCGCCTTACCCTTCTCCCCAGGCATCACCACAATAAACAGAATCGCCACCAGCATCGATACGAATGCTGCGGTCATAATGTGATCTAAGTACTTTTTCATCTTGTTCTCAGTTTGCTTCATGTGTCTCTTCCTCTCTTACCTCGTTTGATTCTTCTATCCCTTTGTTCTCTTCTGTATTTAAACTGCCTTGCGGCGGGCTTTGTTCTACTGCTGTAGACAATTCGTCATTTTTCTCTTCAGGCGGTGATGTACTCTCGGGCGATGCTTTGTCATGTTCTACAATCTCCACCGACTCAATCTTCCCGTCGAGGATGTGTATGATCTTGTCGGCGTACTCGGAGAGCTTGCGGTCATGGGTTACCATGACGATGGTCTGGTTGTTCTTGCTGGCCATGGCCTTGATGAGGTCCATGACTTCTATGGTCGTGTGCGAATCAAGGTTGCCGGTAGGCTCGTCGGCGAAGACGATATCGGGCTTCGAGACGAAGGCTCTTGCGATTCCGACACGCTGCTGCTGTCCACCGGACATCTCCTTGGGCTTGTGTTGCATACGCCCGCCGAGCCCGACCTGTTTGAGGATCTTTCGCGCGAGCTTCCTGCGCTTCCCCCCTCGGACTCTCTTGAAGACGAGCGGAAGCTCGACATTTTCAAGAGCCGTCATGGATCCGATCAGGTTGTAGGACTGGAAAACAAATCCGAGGTTTTCCTGCCGAAACTTGCTGAGCTTGTTCTCGCTCATCTTCCCGATCGACTCGCCCTTTATGAGGATTTCCCCGGACGAGAGCTTCTCGATCCCTGCCATGAGATTAAGGAGCGTTGATTTTCCGGATCCGGACGTACCAAGAAGGCAACAAAATTCTCCTTTGTCAACGGTGAAGCTCACTCCGTCGACGGCCCGGATCCTTTCCTTGCCCATTTTGTATATTTTTTTGGCATTTTTAACTTCGATAATAGGTTCAGACATCTGTCCTCCTTGCAGGCGGGCTAACCCGACCGTGCTTCCCCGTCCGGCTCACATGCATGCACCGGACTCTCTCTTCCTGTATTCTGTATTCCCTGAGCAGTCGCAGTCTCCCATCACCGCACTGTCCTATATGATAACGTTCATAGCAAAGGGCATAAAGCCCCCTTGTCTCCCTATTAGACGAGCGTATCTTTATCCCGGTTCCAAAATATTGAAAAAATTCTATCACTTTTCTTTGAGCGCTTCGTCACGCTCGTCATCAGTCGCTTCGATGAGCGGGTCGCACACAAGGATGTACGTCCCGACCTTGCTGAAGAGAGCGGGCTGTATGCTGTTTGTCTTGCTGTCGCGCTCGATCGCGAGCCTTGCGCCCTGAGTGCGTGTAGCACTGTAGTAAAGGTATGTGCTGTCAAGATCGAACTCGTCGGGGATGGTGATCCTCATGGGCAGCGGCAGCTCTGCTTCGTAGTCCGCATCCTCAAACTGTACCTCGAACGCGATATAGCTGCCCGTGATCTTGAGCTTCTTCATGAGCTTCTTGACCTTGCTCTTCTTGTAGGTCTTAATGTCGAGTATATCTTCGCTTCCGAGTCGCTTCGGAGTGGCCACCGCCACGCTGAACTCGCCAAAGTCGCTGTCAAGGTCGACGCTCGCCGCATGGTCAAAATCAGGCTCGGGTTCCGCAACACCCCTGACGTAGATATCCGTTCCGAGCTTGTCGTACGTGATCCTGATCCTGTTATCTCCGTCGTACTCGATCTCCTCGGGGTGCATGGTGTAGTCGTTCACCTTAAGCTCGCGTCCGCTGTTGAACTTGACGTAGACCTCGATGTCTTTGCGATCGGGAGCCTCGCCCACATATACGGCAGGGCCCTTATACTCGGCGCGTATCTCTGTCGCAACCTTGGCCTCGACTTCGATCTTGGTGGTTGCGACCATTCCTCTGTATGAAACCTTCAGCTCGTTCTCGCCCGCGTTCGAGAAGCGGTTCGTCACAAGCTCGTAGGTAGTAACTCGCTCTGTTGAGTAGTCGGAATACACGGCGATGACCGAGATATCCTTCTTGGTGATCGTTTCGTCCGTGATGGGCTTATAGCTTGCATCCCAGCTGACGCTCAGGCTTCGCATCGCCTTCACTTCTTCGCCCCAAACGCTTATCTTGGTCGACTGCCCGTGGCTCACAACGGTGAGCTCGCGGCTACCCGTTGCGGTGATCGTGGGCGGCGTTACCACGTAATCAAACGTTTCCTCCGTGCTGCCGTCGCTGTAACTGAGGACTACGGTGAGGTCTCTCGCGTCGGGACCGTTGCCCACCGAGTAGGTGTAGCGCGAGATCGAAGCCGAAATCCCGATCACCTTTTTGCCCGTGACATAGAAGGTAGCGGTCAGACCTCTGTATATGACAACAAACTTATTCTCGCCGACTTCGGTGACCTTCTTGCCGGAGATATCGTAGTCGTCAACCTTTTCTGTGCTTGAATCGTCGTAGTAAAGAGTGACCTCAAGGTTCTTGCTGTCAAACTCCTGTCCGATGGGGATCGAGGTGCCTTTATACTCAGCCAAAAGGTACGTAGGCTTCGGGGTGGGCGTGGGGGTCACCGTCGGAGTCGGGGTAGATGTCGAAGTGGGAGCGGAGGTAGCCGCAACAGCGTTTATAAGCGTTCCGGTGCTTGAAGGATCGTCCTTCCTCCCGGCCGGGACAAGAAGGATGATGGCTATGATAAGGGCCGCAATAAACAGAACACCTTGCTTCTTCATACGGGCCTCCTTTCAGTCTTTATCAATACTACCGGGATCCGGTTCGCCGCTCACTCAAACTAAAGCAGCAGTTCGTGTCTTGCGAGGTACGGGGTCATCCGCGCCTGCGTCCGGTTTTGGGCATAGTTTCACATATCTAAATATGTATATCGGATACTTTTTGCGAAAAGTTTACTGTATAACTAGTTTACCATATATCACATGGATAAACCACATAAATAAATCTCAGATACTTCGTCTCTCACATCCGGAAGGGCCTGCCCCTGTACCTTAAGGCAAGCTTTCGTCGCAAAAAACGATCCTTTCAGCTGTGTGAAAGCAAAGCTTTCGCTTTACAGCGCTCGTTTTATACGCATAAAGGGACTGTCACACCCGAAATGTAACAGCCCCTTTTATACCGATTAATACTCCGTCTGATGCAGACCTGATGCCCGCGCACCCATGCCCGGATCCCGCTGTTATGCTTTGGGATCCTGCTTTGCTGCTTTCTTAGCTTCCTTTTCCTTAGCCTTAGCTGCCTTCTTGGCCTCTTTCTCCTTGGCCTTTGCTGCCGCTGCTTCCTGTCCGCCTGCCGCTCTGTCCTTAAGGCGTGCCATGAAGCCCTTCTTTGCGGGAGGAGGAAGGAGTCCGCCACGCGCACTCTTGGCTTCAACGATGTAGATACCGTTTAAGAGAACCTTGACTTCCTTCTTCTCGGGGATGAGTGCAAATGCCTTCTCATCACACATAAGGATTGCGATCTGAGGACCAACCTTGGCTCTGACAACAGCCACCTTGCTGCGTCTGAAGAACTTGGGTGTCTGATCGAGGACGATCTGCGGGAATCCCGCGTCCTTCATCCTGACCTTTTTCTTTTCTATAACGAAGATCGAAACAGGCTTAGCGCCTTCTCTTGCCTGACTTTCGGTTGCTTCCTGCTTCTTCTGGAGCTTCTTTCCGAGGAAGGAAAGGCCGATGAAGATGCCCACTACAACAACCAGAACTACTAGTAACCACCACATATCGTTTATTCCTCTTTCTTACTGTTTCTTCCTAAATAGGTCATTGACGAACTGAAGGAGATTGTACCATCTCATGTCATAAAAAGCAACCCGGGGTTATGGACCCCTCGGGGACGGGGGTTGTGGGTCATTGGGTTTCATGACCCATAACCCCCGTCCCCAGGGGGGCCATAACCCGTCCCCGAGGGGTCACCACGAGTTATTATCTGCTTCCAAAAACCAGCTTTCTGTCTTCTGCTAGCATTTCCTCTACTTTTTTCTGTACGACCGGTGCGATCTGCTTCTGTCCCTCGGGGAGTTGCCCGGGGTAGATCGGCTCTCCGTAGTGGATCACAACCTTAGCCTTTCTGATGCCGTGATTGAGCTCGTAGATCCCGTCCGAGTTCGTGATCGCAACGGGGATGATCGGACATCCGGCCTTCTCAGCGATCTTAAACGAGCCCTCCTTGAAGGGATGAAGCGTGTCGGTGTGATTGCGCGTGCCCTCCGGCATTATGAACATGCTGTAGCCTTCTTTAATGTTGTCGATCGCCTTCTTGATGATCTTCAGGCTCTGGCGAACGTCCGCCCTGTCAATGAAGAGGCAGTTCATGTTCGTCATCCACCACGAAAGCGAAGGCACCTTTTTGATCTCCTTCTTGGCGATAAAGCCCACGTATTTGTTGCATGTCAGATAAGCAAGCGGGATGTCCGCGTAGCTCTTATGGTTGCCGGTGAAGAGAACCGGCACGTCCTTCGGGATGTTCTCCTGCCCGAGCACCGTGCGCTCGCAGCCCGTAAGGAAAAGGATGATCCTGAATGCAACATTGACGATCTGTTGTGAACAGACCACTCCTGCCTTCCTGTTGATAAGCCCGATCACAACGCATATGATGTAAAGCGGGATCGACACAATAAGGAAAAGCGTAAAGAAGCCTGCCACAAGAAAACTTCTCATATTATTTGATACCTTCCACGTATTTGATGATGCACTCAACCGCGTTGTCGATGCCGACCTTGCCGGAGTTGATGCAGAGAGCGTAGTTCTCAACCTTGCCCCACTTCTCGCCCGTGTGGAAGTTGTGGTAGTTGGAACGACGCTTATCGATCTTGAGGATATTGTCCTCAAGCTTGTCTGCCGACATGCCGTCGATCCTCACCGCGCGCTCCGCACGGAAAGGCATGTCCGCGTAAACAAAGATGTTGACCACGTTGTCGAGCTTGCGAAGGATGTAGTCCGCGCACCTTCCGACGATCACACAAGGGCCTTCTGCCGCAACCTTGCGGATAACGTCCGCCTGGGCGAGGTAGATCCTGTCATCAAGCGAGAGGTTGTTGTAACTGATCTCCTGACCGCCTATGCTTGTCATGCCTCGGGCGATCGAATAAAGAAGGCTACTGCTGGCGCGACTTTCGGCATTTTCAAAAGCCGCCTCCGCGAACCCGCTCTCCTTTGCTGCAAGCGAGATCAGCTCGTTGTCATAAAAGGGAATACCGTAATGAGCGGCAAGCTTTCCCGCGATCTCGCGACCGCCGCTGCTGTACTGTCTGCTGATGGTAATGATCTTATCCATAAGCCCCTCCTCTTTGGCTGCGGTTTCCCCGCTGCCGATTCTTTGTCTGACACGTTAACGGTGTAGCAGATTTACCATGCACATTTCTCTCACCGCGACAGATCAGGCGATCGTCACGATAGTGAAATCAGAGTTATTATATCACGTTTTCCGCAACAATACAATCACAGACACTTTTCTTTGATCCGCTCGATGTCCGTTCACTCAGCCGTCTGTTCACAAACAAGCTTGCAACAGACGGCCTTCGTTTATCGCACAAAAATAGGTACAGAACGCTGACTGTTCTGTACCTCAAGCAGGTCAATATGCTTTTTTCGGATCCTCAGGAAATATTCTCCTCTATGATCGAGTAGATCTCTGTGTAGCTCTGCTCACGCTTCCCGTAGTCCGCCAATG
>JAEEQC010000105.1 GCA_016285135.1 Lachnospiraceae bacterium | reverse complement strand
CCCCTTGAGGCGCCTCTTTGCTTTTCGCCTTTATCAAGAGCGACTTTTTAAACAACGAATTGTCGGGTTTTTCCTCGTCCCAGTCATGTAACGGGAGTTTTAAGTTCATTGGCACTCTTCCTCCCCATAACTGGAGCGATTCGTTTCTTACATTTTCGATAGCATCCTCTATCAACTCAATCGTTTCTTTATCTGATTTGCTGATAACTGCCGAAAGCGAATATTTCTGTACTCCGTTATACTTCGTTGAAGGACTCCAACAGTTTAAGTATGCAAACCGGCAGGGGATGACTATTCTTGCGGTTGATCGTTTCTGTTCAATCATTCGTTCTCCTTTCCGAAGAAAGATTCTTGTTCGTATCTGATTCTTCCTTTCTCGTTATCATCCTCGTTCTGGTACTCAAGTAATGCTATCTGGAATGCATCGCTCAATAACTCAATACCTTGGATGAGGTTTTTTAGAACTTCTTCCATGATTTTTTTGCTCATACGACATCCTTTCCAAATCACTCCGAATTACAAGTACGCCCAATTCGTATGATTTTGATTAGTGTAAAACTTTACTTTTTCTACTGCCGGATCATAGCACCAGCATCCGGCGATTTCGGTTATTACCCGCATTTCCTGATATGATATCGGTCCGGGTACAAAAGCTTCCCAATACCACTTTCCTCCGCGTGCATTCTTCTGAATGTCGCTGATCTGACAAAAAAATTCCATTGCTTTTGTGAACATTTCGTTTGATTGATCTTTCATTGGGTAGATCTCCTTTCATAAGTTATTATGTGAGGTAGGTAATGCTGAACAACGACACTAAAAGAGGTTTTCAGACCGTAATAGTCACATTTTGTGGTAGGGGGTATGGTGAGGTGGCATTTTATCAGTTAAAAGACTAAAACAGTGGAAAAACCTCTTTTTGTGTCACAAGACAGGGGGTTTGTCTTGTTGACTAAATCATAGCAGGATGCCGACAGAGACTGAATTGTCAGAATAATAAAAAAAATTGTCATTTTTGACAATTTTTTCGATGAAAAATCGGATTGTTTATCTCTGCGAAAACAATCCGATTTGAATGTTTAATGATTTACGTTTGCGTTTGTCTAATTATGATTTTTACTTTTAACCGGCTTCTCGCTACATTGAGTCATGCCTGGTTTTAACGTACATCAATAACGATGTCATCGAAGAAAGCTTCTATGACGAAATGCAATGCCTCGATTCGGGTCATCCTTTTCCCGGTACGGTACGACTTCCAGTTGTTTCGGACCTTGGTCCTCAAGTCGCTGAGCTTGGTTTCCCAAGCGTCGTCGCCGTAGCCCTGGAACTTGACCATACTTACCGTGGTGCCTGCCCATGCATATGAGGCCGTGCCGGTACTGGAGTACTTGGTGTACTTACCCTCCGTACCGTCTGCAAGTAGTCTCCCTGCGAGGCTGGTGTCCTTCATCACCGCATCAAAGTATTGGTCGAACACAAACTCACGAGCCCTCTTGGCCGTGGTAGTCTTCCCGTTGACTGCTGCGTAGCAAAGCTTAGAGATAAAGTCGTGGGAAGCAGGCTGCCCGACATTAAACTCTTCTACTGTCATAGTGGATTTGACCATGCCGAGCTCCTGGCCAAGGTTAATCAGTGCCTCAGGACTCTCAATAAGATATGTCGTAGGTTTGGATGCAGCTTTTGCTTCAAGTGTGTTACCGACAATAAGAATTGCTATCAGCGTCAGTGATGTTAAAATTTTTACAAGTCTCTTCATATGATTGCCCCCTTTTTGATTGAAGAATAGCAGAACAAATGGAATATTTCAACTCTTTTTGGCATATACGATAGCTATACGATAGGCAACATGATAGATTGTTATTATTTCTTGTATGATTGGTATACGCAAAGTCCCTTCATTCCTCGGCGAAGGCGCCATATATAAATATAGTCGCACGGGACGAGTAGGAAAAAAAGAGCATTGCTCTTGCAATTGCCGCTCTTTAAAAGAAGCTCAATATTGCCAATATGAATCTAATGTGTCCATCATGTCCATGGCTTCAATTCTATTTGGCTTTTTGTTGCTCTTACTATAGCTACACTGCCATATCCCATGGATTATTTCAGGCAGATGTCTGGTCTTGCCATTTTCGTCAATTCCAAACATAAATAGGCTGAATGCCTCCATATCCATATCAAACTCGTGTTTCCTGGAGTAAATACCGCCAGCATAATAGCTCATGATATACGACATGTTCATGATCCAGTCATAAGAGACTTTTCTTTTGGTACTAAATTTCTTCTGGCCATCCATGAACGTATCCGCTATTTCAGTAGCATACTCAGGATATTTACATGCTACCGTGAAGCAAGCCTCCTTCATCCGACGAATCGCTTTTTTTACACTAGGATATTCCAGCGTCACTCCATCATCATAGCGACCATGCTGCAGATACCATTCGCCATAATCATACGCATGCCAAAACCACTGCGCAATCTCACCATAGCTGATGTCACCAGCGGGGTCAAAATTCTCGAGCTGATAGTCTTCGTCTTTTTCAAGAAAATGACCACTCCTAGATGCTGCTTTCAATAAATATCTCGCATGCTCCTCCGTCCCCGTTAAATCCTCAGCTCTCGCCTCGGCCGCTGGAGCAATACTGGAAAAAATAGCAATCACAGCCATCAAGACTGCCAAAATCCTAAGTTTCATCATGTTTTCACCTTTGATTCAAACATCTTAAACATGTCTTTTCGTTCAACGTGTTATATCCATTCCTTTTTCGAGAGTGGGTTGAGGTAGTTTTTCTTCATGTCGCGTACGTTGCCGAAGAATATCATTTCGGATTTTGAAAACAAATTGTTTTCAAGTTTTAGGCGGACAAGTTCCATTGTGCATAGAAGATCAGCTGCCTGGAATAGTATATATTCTTTGGGCATCACTTTCTTAAAAATGGGGTTGGGGAGTAACGCATTAAAAACGGAGGACAGAATTTTACTTACTTCAACCTGTCCGTTGTCATAGTAGAGTTTAACATCATCAAAAGAAAGAAACTCTTCGTATTTGTTACGAACGAACAGTGAAATCTGCTTAGACAACTTTCCGGTTGCTTCGACAACATCAGAAATATGTTTCTTCTCAATAAAAAAGCATTTGTAGCGAATGTTAATCTGGCGAATGAAGGCAACCATTTTGTTAAAGATGCGGCGGCGTTCATCAATTTCCATTTCTGCATAAATCTCTTCTTTGCGGATTATGGGACCGGTATGTATACATAGGTTATCCAAATGAAGATAAGAGAGTTCCTGATTTAGCCTCGATATAGCGAGACGAATATCTTCACTCTGTTCATGAAAGATCATGGTAATGATGTAGAAAGGCGAGTGAATGGCATATTCACCAAAATCGCCCGATTCATCTATGAAGATGCTGAGTTCTTTCAATGCAGTTTCCCTCTGTCTTAGTTGTATAAAAATGGCGGGGAACTTCCCCGCCCATGATGGACCTGGGTCTTACGACCAGCCCAAATATAAACGATACTTCACAAGAAACATTATACGACGAATTAAGCAGGAAATCAAGAGATTATTGCTATAAATGCTTTACTGCACTTCACTCAAAACTTCTATATGATATAAAAAGAAGTATACAGATTGAGAAAGAGAAGACAAAGGAAAACTATTACAAGAATAATGCCGCAAAGTTCTCGAGTAAGGGCGTTTTGATCAATCCCGGACGAGATGTATTTGCCTTGGTAGGCTCTTGATGTCAACTGAACGACCCAAAAACAGAGGAATAACACTGTACATTACATGCAGGTTCGGAAAGTGACATGATACAGGACTGATCTGACATTGTGAATATTTTGTGATTTCTAAAAAATATCGAAAAGCAGGGATTTCTAAAAAATATCGAAAAGCAGGGTTGACATATTAGGTCTATAGTTGTAAACTGATCGCAGGTCTAGAGTTGTAGACCTGCGATCGTTTGCTGTGGGAACAGGCCTGTGCGCAGGGCCGGCAACCGCGGTGATCCCGGCCGGGAAGATCAACCTTAACCATAAAACAAAAGTGAAAACCCCGCTCTTGGCCCCGTGATCAGGGGCCGGGAGTTTAGAAAGGAAGAAGCATGAAAGAACTTACACTCAGCGAGAGCGAATTCAAGATCATGGACATCATCTGGGACAACGCACCCCTCGGGTCGGGCGAGCTCGTCAAGCTTTGCGAGAGCAAGCTTGCATGGAAGAAGTCGACTACCTACACCATGCTCCACAAGGTCATCGACAAGGGACTCGTGAAGAACGAGGACAGCGTGGTTACGTTCCTTGTTGAACGCAGGGATGTTCAGGACGCCGAGATCAACCGTCTGGTTGAACGGAACTTCGGCGGTTCTCTCTCCGCGTTTGTGAGCGCTTTCCTTGGAAACGGCAAGCTCAGTCGAAAGGATGCCGACGAACTTATCGGACTGATAAACAAACACCTCGAAGATAAGTGATGTCATATAAGCGTTGATGCGATGCGTCGAAACGCTTATGTGACAGGACGCTGATGCGTCGGAACGGTTATGTAACAGAGCACGGGCAACGAAAGCCCATGAACCTGAAAGGATCCTTGCATGAAGACTTTTTTAGAGATATTACTGCGGATGAGTGCGTACGGAAGCATCGCGGTGCTTCTGGTACTCGTGCTGCGCGTCCTGCTTCGGAAGCTCCCGAAGAAGGCAGTCGTCCTTCTTTGGCTTGTGGCTGCGATAAGGCTTGTGTGCCCCCTGAACTTTGAGACGCCCGTAAGCCTCTTAAATCTCGCTCCGCAGAGCGTCCTGAGCAGACTCGATCCCGCCCTTGCGGCTGATGGTCAAATGTCTTCTGTTGAGGATACTCCTCATGAAGACATGGGTGCCGGCGTGCAGGATCACGACGGGATATCGGAGATCAGCGGGCAGGACGGAACTATCGGCTTTTCACTCACGACCGGATCGGTGGCAGATGACCCGGGAACGGGTGATATCACGATCACTCTTGACCCTTTGGACAGCAGTCACCGTACCGCTGTCGGAGATGTCGCCCCGGACGGTGCTTTGAGTGAAACGACCACGGGTAACACCGGAGTCCCTGCTTCCGGGATCGTGTTCCTTGTCTGGATCCTCGGCGCCGCTGCGGTCGTGCTCTACGTGACTGTCGGTTTCATGAGGACGAACAGGATTGTTGCACGGCTTTTCAGGCGCTCCGGCAGGTATCTCGAGTCCGAAAGGATCAGCACGCCGTTTGTTTACGGCATCTTCAGCCCCAAGATCTGTGTGCCCGCATCGCTCGATGTGAGTGAAAAGGACTACATGCTTCTCCATGAACAGATACACGTCAAGAATCACGACGCGCTCATTAAAGCGTTCGCGATCGTTGTACTCTGCCTGCACTGGTTCAACCCGCTCGTATGGGTGGCCGTAAGGCTCTGCATGAGCGATCTCGAGATGCGCTGCGATGAAGAGGTT
This sequence comes from Lachnospiraceae bacterium, assembly GCA_016285135.1. Taxonomy (GTDB): domain Bacteria; phylum Bacillota; class Clostridia; order Lachnospirales; family Lachnospiraceae; genus RUG11977. The sequence continues at coordinate 2,502 of JAEEQC010000105.1, read as the reverse complement.
GTCGACATCCTCGGCGAAAGGATCAGGAAGGATTACTGCCTCTCGATCGTTAACCATGCCACCGAGGATTCCGGCATCCGCGCCTTTACTACGGCTTTCGCAAAGAAGTCGATAAGCAGAATGGAGATCAAAATGAGGATAAAAAATCTGATAAACTATAAAAAAGTGTCAAAACTTACAACCCTGACAGTCCTTGTCATAGCTCTTTTAGCAACGTTCGTGCTCACGTCCTGTGCTGAGAGCCCCACACCCGGGGAAACTCCCAAGGCTGAGACTCCCGCGGGTGAAAAAACCGAGCTGGTTTTGGGCAAAAACGACGGGATAATCAGTCTCTCGGTTGAGGGCGAAGCTACCACACCCGGGTACTCAAAGTCATATACCGTCGAGGCCGGAGTGGAAGATCCGAGCTCGGTTGAGGTTTCCGGGGAACAGGGGATCGGCGATGATCCCGCGAAGACATATATCATCGTCACCGATGGGGACGGCAACGTGACCAAATATGTTCACATCGAGAAGGAAGACGGTACGGTAGCGCTTCAGAACGCCGAGACAAATGAGATAGTTGAAGAAGGTGAGCTCGCTTACAGTGTAACTATCGGTCCCGATGGCGAAATGGTTTCTTCGTCCGAGTCCATCACGGTCCGGGGCGGAGAAGAGACGACCACAACTGAGGGAGAAGATGCTGCTTCGACTACCGGAGAAGGCGCGGAATCGGTGTGTTTTGAGATCGAAGAAGACGGGAATGGTGACCAGAGAGTGGTCGTTCTTAAATACAACAGACTTTTCGACGACAGCGTACATGAAGCGATCGTTTCGGATACTGAGAAACGTCTCACCAGAACATGCGAAGGTGCTTTTTTCGGATCGCTCGATGAGTTCAAGTCTTTCTACTCCTACAGTAACCTCAACAATGTCCTTGACGGAGTCTACGAATCGCACGATCCCCGTGTCAGGGTTGCCGCATGGAGCCAGTTCTCAAACGAAGAGGCCTGCAAGTCCGACATCTTTGAAGAGAAGAATGACTGCTACGTCCTCACCAGAAAGCTTGACGACGGCAGCACTCATTTCCACATTGTGTACGACTGCAATACACACGACATAACCAGACTCGAGAACGTGATCATCGAAGCTGAAGGATAAAACACCGGAGGTGGTCCTTAGGGGATGGGGGGAAGTTTTTAGCGATCACTCCTCCCCGATCGGCACCACCATTCTGTAGCAGAAATCGGTAGGGGAGATGTTCCTGCCCGCAAAAGGCGCGATAAGGCCCATAAACCTTGCGGGTCCTGTGGGACGGATCTTTCTTATCTCAACTTCATTCCAGAATTTAATGCATATATTACCTAAGATCGAGTAATCCCCATACGCAAGCAGTGAGAACACGCGCGTGGCCGGCAGATGGATCAGATTGGGGTTCTTTATGTCGGAAGGCTCGACCGGGATATAGTTCTTTATCACCACGGAAGGGGACGAAGGTATGATACCGTTCTTAAAATCATCCGAGCTTGTCCCAAACAGGGGCTCCGGAGAGATGTGGAACCCGGCCAGGATGCATTCCTCAGCGATGTGATAAAAAACCATTTCTGATTCTTCGGCAGTGCTCGTGCCGGACTCTTTACAGTAACAAACCGTCTCCGGAAGGTCTATATAGGAAAAACTGTAGTTCTCTTTCTTGTCAAACCTGATCTCAAACTCTTCGAGGATTCTCTGCATACGGCTGATACGGCCTCTTTGCTCATTGATCAGTTCCTTGATGTTGCATTTCTGCGTGAAGCAGTCTGCAATCTCGCCACGGGACAGACCAAGTGTCTGCAACGCCGTGTACTGCGCCACTTCTGTGACATTGACCACGTCGTAATAGCGGTAACCGCTGTTGGGATCTGTCGTGTGAGGTGTCAGGTATCCACACTCTTCCATGCGTATGAGCGTAGAGCGACTCATACCGCAGATCTTTGAAAACTCGTTGATCGTGAACAAACGCACATTATCCGGAACCTTCATTTCTGTCTCCCTTCTCCTATACGGCACCATGACTTGTTCATGGGTGGTCATGTATTAATAGTATACAAGAAGAGCAGATACTGTCAAATAAAAGGTGGTCCACCTGGGGACGGGGGTTGTGGGTCATTGGGGTGCATGACCCACAACCCCCGTCCCCAGTGGACCACCCGTGTAAATATACTTGGCTACGCGCCCCGTCAGGAGTATACTATAAGACAGCACAAACAAGGGATACGATGAGGGGGCTGACACACGCAGTTTAACACAACACCGGGGGTTCGCACGAAAGGAAGGCAGACATGAAAACTCTCAGATCTTTGATTACCAAGGCTTTATCAGTCATCGCGATCGCGTCGCTCATTGCGGCGGTCATCGCACCCATCGCGGGAGGCACGCAGGAGGTGAGTGCGGCCGGCTCGTACGTTAAGTCACTCACTCTTTCTACGGGGAGCGTGACACTCACTGAGGATGTGGTCGAAAAGGCGGTTGTTACAGCAACCG
>JAEEQC010000104.1 GCA_016285135.1 Lachnospiraceae bacterium | reverse complement strand
CATATGAGGGTGTGTCCAAAAACAGGGTGCCCACTTTGAAAACGTGTCCTTGACAAGGGGGACACTTCACATGGTCCACACCCCCCGTCCCCAGGTGGCTCACACAACCCCCGTCCCCAGGTGGCTCACACATGCCGGCAACAGCGCATTTCTTGCAAGTGAACAGAACAAAAAAACGCCCGCAAACCGGGCGTTTTTGTTGTTCTGTTTTACTTTTACTTGAAATAAGCTACAGCTTCTTCGAGCTCTTTTGCTACTTTGCTCATTGAATCGCTGTCGTCCGAGAGACGGTGCATGTTGCTTGCAACTGCTTCCACGGTAGCGCTGACTTCCTCGTTTGTTGCCGAGGTTTCCTCAGAGATAGCGGAGAGGTCGCTGATCGAGCTTGCAACCTTGTTCTTGATGGTCTCAAGGTTCTTGGTAACTTCTGCAATGCCTGCTATCTCGCCGACTGAAGATTTGATGTTGCTGTCGAGAGCCTTAAACTTCTCGAGAGTGGTGGAGAGGAGAGACTTCTCTTCGTCGATGAGAGCCTTGACATTTGCTGACTCCTCAACGCACTCCGTAGACTGCTTTCTGATCTCTGTAACGATGTCGTTGATCTGTTTAGCGGAATCGTTACTCTGTGCGGCGAGCTGACCGATCTCTTCGGCGACAACTGCGAATCCACGTCCTGCTTCACCTGCTCTTGCAGCCTCGATGGAAGCGTTGAGCGCGAGAAGGTTTGTCTGACCTGCGATAGCGGCGATCATCTTAATGATCTCATTGATCTTGATAACTGAGTTGTTGGTCTCCTTGATCCTGTCGATGATGATATCGATCGCTTCGGAGGACTTGTCAGATGACTCAACAACGCTTCCGATGCATTCGCTTGCTTCGGTGTTGGCATTGTTCATGGCTTGGGCGTTGTTGTTAAGTGTCTCGGCACTGTCGCTTGCATGCTCAACCATCTGGCCCATCTCTACGATCTCCGCATTGATGTCCTGAACGCTCTCTGCCATGGTAACTGTTGTCTGAGAGAGGTCATCCATCGACTGGTTGATCTGGCTGATGGAATCCGCTGACTGTCTGGTCTGCTCGTTTGTGGAGTCCACACTTGTAACAAGCGACTGTGTACAGCTCCTGATCTTACCGATCGATGATTCAAGCACGGACGCGAGTTTCGTCGAAGCATTGAGCAGATGGAATGTCTCGTTTATATTTGCATTGGCGTCTATCGAAACAGAAGTATCACCGTTTGCAAGATCCGAGATACCGTCCGTAACCTTTTTGAGGGGCTTTGCGATCGCGCGAGCTACCAGGATGGCAATAACTGTGAATATTGCGACGAATATAAGGCTGACAACTATTATAGAGATAACTGTCGTAAATTTTGCTTTTTGTACTACAGAAGCCGGCTTGCCTGCAAAAGCCATCCCGACAACACCATTGCTGTTAGAAAGAGGGATATAGTTGCCGTAATAAGGAATCCCTTCGATATCAAGACTGTCGGAGTAAACATCATTTCCGGCTTTTACAGCGTTCCATATCGCGTCAGAGGCTTTTGTGCCTTCTATACGCTTACCGTTCTTATCTTTGATGGTGGTGATAAATCTGACATTGCCCTTGAAGACTGTGTAATCTACGCCGTAACCACCCATCTTGTCAACATATTCATTGTCATGTTCGAGAAAGCCGTCTACGAGATCGTGGTCATTCATAAGGTCATACTCATAGTACTCAAGAACTCCTTCGGTCGCTACTCTGAGCTCTTCCTCGATGTTCCTCTCAAGGTTTGAAGCGATGAGGATCGAAGAAATGATCGAGATCGCGATCACTGTTACGATCACGGGAACAAGCGCGAAAATAACAAGAGTCATGTTAAGTGTCAGTTTCTTTTTCTGTTTCATAGCAACACCCCTTCGTATGAAATTACTTACCCGACACGGCTTTTGACTGAGTGAAGACCACGTCGGGCTGAATGATATATACTGCCTTTATTATAATACTGCTGAATGTGAAATTCAATGTCTTGGTTGTTGTTTTGCAAAGTAATGCATCCGGGATTTTGAGATTTTACAATACAATAAGAATCGAAGGCGACCTTTGCGTGGTCGCCTTCTGAAAAAAGTCAATTGTCTGTTAATGTTATCAAACGTTGAAGTGAGCAGTGGTTTCGCGCAGCGAAGCGATACTGTCTACAACATCGCTTGCCTCGCCCGACATGTTGCTTGATGCCGAAGTAATGGACTGCATGTTGTTCGAGATGTCATGAACCGCGTTGCCGAGCTCGTTCTGTGCCGAAGAGATCTGGTCGAGGATGCTGTTGATGCTTGTTACCGAATCGCTCAGATCCTTGGCGCAGTTGCCGAGTACCTTGCTGACATCGCTGTAGTATGTAGCGTCGCTCATGTAGTTGTTTGCGAGGGTCTCAAGGTTGTCGTAATCGGAGAGGACATTTTCATTAAGGAACTTGATGATCTGTCTGCTGGCTGTCGCAAGAGCCGAGACATTCTCATTAACCTTGCTGATAAGAGCGTTAACCTTGTCGATCTCGCTCGAAGTCGTGGTACTGAGGTTGTTGATCTCGTCGGCAACGACAGCAAATCCACGGCCTGCTTCACCTGCTCTTGCAGCCTCGATCGAAGCGTTGAGAGCGAGGAGGTTGGTCTGGCTCGCGATGCTTCTGATAGCGTTCGCAACTTCGCTGATCTGTTCGATGACCATGATGCCGTTGAGGGCTTCCTCAAGCTGAGTACTTGCCTGGTTGGTGACATCAACCGCATGCTTCTTGTTTGTAAGGATCTGAGGGATGGTCTGCTCGACACGACCGATGATCTCGTCCGTTCTGCTGTTCATGTCTGCAGTATCCTTTGCAAATGTGTCGGATGCGGTCGTAACATCGTTGCAGATGCCGGCGATCGTCTCGATACTTGTGGTCTGGCTTTCGATACCGGATTCTGTTCTGATCATTGCCTCGTTGATCTGAGTGATGGACTCGTTGATACCGGAGATCTTCTCGCTTGTGGCGGTCATCTTGTCGGAGATGATCTGAGACTCGGACATGGTCTTGCGCATTGCGTCGATGAAGCGTGTCTCCATCTCGCCGAGGAGGTAATCGATCTGGTCTACCTCGTTCTTATGCTGAGTAGCAGCTGCGTCGGAGATGATCCTTTCTGTGATGAAGGCCTTCATCCTCTCCATGGGAGCCAGCTGTTTTCTGATGATCGCAGTCATGATCACGATGACGAGTGCGAGTGAAACGAGTGTGATCACTGCTTCGATGATGATCAGTGTAACAACGACCTTATTGACATTGCTGTAAGGCATCGCGAGACCGAGGAGCCAGTTGCAGCTGTCGATGTTGGATGTAACGAAGCACTTGGTGTCTCCGCCGTAGTCCTTCTCTGTGAGGATCACGCTGCCGGGCTTAGAGATGATCTCATTAAGTGCGGGCATAACGTCCGAAACCGCTGTGGCGATCTCGTCGCCGGGAAGGAACTCAGCCTTCTCATGGATAACGTAGTTGCCGCTTGCGTCAACAAGGAAGCCGTACTCACCGTCCTCATAAGGGATAGCGTTGATTACGCCGCTTATGTAGTCAAGTGTGAAGTCGGCACCGAGCACGCCCGCGAGCTGTCCGTCTCTGTAAACAGGGGAAGCGATGGTGATACACATACCGCCGATAAGGACGTCCATGTAAGGGTCGGTAACGATAGTGCCGCCTGCCGCTTTGGCTGCCTTGTACCAGCCTCTGGCTGTGGGATCATAACCCTCGGGGGGCACAGCGTTCGGATCGGTCTGAACGAAGAGCTTGTCTTCGGTACCGTAGTAGAGGTTAAGGAGCTCGCTTCTTCCCGAAGATTCGGTGGTGACGATGCTCTGGATGTTTGCTACGTTGTAGCTGTCGTTCGTAAGTGCCGCAAGAGCGGAAGCACCTGCGATGTTGAGACCTTTCTCCCTCTCAATCCAGCTGTTGATGGAGAAAGCGTATTTGTCAGCATTAAGCTGAATTTCGTTTTTCTTGCCGTTCTTGAGGTTGTTACCGGAGATGACGATAACGACGGCGGAGCAGATGAGCATTGCTGCTGCAACGATGATGATGACTACCGCTGTAAGGGTTCCCTTTACAGTTCTCTTCATGTGAAACCTCCTGCTTTTTAGAAGTTCATAACTTCTTGTTTCTTCAATAACGCTTATGTGCACAATCGAAGTTATACAGAATATAACATAACGCAAAAGAGATTTCAATATTTAACTCGGTAAATTTCACGAATTTACATATAAAAAATTATAATCACAAATAAGAATATTTAAAGACGCAGTATATCATAAATAGGAAGAGATCGGTGTTTGTGATGCGTTCAGGCCATAAAAAGACTGTAGAAAAAGTAGGCAAAGCGTCTCTTGCCCGAAGCGTACGAGCAAAGATCACGATTGGATCGCATTAGAGTGAAAAGCATATCTTCGCTCACGGTTCTGCCCGAATAAGAGATCTCCTCGTAGACGCTGACAAAGCCGGTGAGTTCCGGAGGTATGTCGAGAGCAGCACGCCCCGCAAATTCCGAAAGAGTCTCGCCTGTGCGTATGCCGGCGCCGAGGAAGCGCATCAGCCGCATGTTGGAGTGGCAAAGAGAGATGCTCTTGTCCGCAGTGCTCAGCTTATTAAAGCGCCTTCGTATGATGGCTTTGTAAAGGAGGATGGCAGCAGGGAAGAGGAGCGCGCACATAAGCGTTGGGATCAGAATGAGCGCCGGGGAAGTCTCTTCAGGGGCGGGATCGGCTTCAAGGTCGGACGCAGCGGGAGCTTCGGTTTCCATGTTTATAAATGCGTCCAGCGAACCTTTTGAAAGCGTGGCGAGGTACGCCGAGCGCTCGGAGGCTGTCTGCCAGCCGGTTTCTGTTTCGTAGCCGGGGGTCGGGTCGAAGGAGACAAAGCCGAAGCCCTCGAAGTAGATCTCTACCCAGGAGTGGGCTTCGCGATCGGTGACCTTGGTGCCGCTCTGCGACGAAGAGGGAACGCAGAATCCCTCGACATAGCGCGCGGGCAGACCCTCGGCGCGAGCGAGGAGGACCATGGCCGTTGCGAAGTGACTGCAGTAGCCCTTCGGATTCTCGAGCATGAACCAGTCGAGGAAGCTCTCGGCCGAATTGACCTCGTCCGGAAGCGCACCGGGAGAGGTGGTGTATGTAAACTGCGACAGAACGGCCTCGAGCCTGAGCATCTTTTCATAGCTGCCCTTGCAGCCGTCGTAGAGCGTGTCGAGTTTCTCGCGAAGAGCGGGGGAAACGTTCACTTCGCGCAGATAGTTCTTTTTTATGCTGTCGACATAGGCGAGGTACTCCTCGTAAGGGTAGTTCGATCTGCCGTACATGAACACGCCGGAGACAGTGTCGTACCAGTCCTTCTCGCTGACGGGCGCGCCTGTGGCGTTCATGAAGTCGATGAAGCTCGCGTGGTTCTTGTTGAGCATCGTTGCCGAGAAACTGTAGGAGGTGCCGAGACCCTTCTTGCCGGCAAAAACGGTGTTGTCTGAGTCACTGATCGTGTCGAGGAGCGCGCCCTGCGAAAGCACGTCCTGATACTTGGCGGGGACGAGCGCGTAGCGCGTGTTGAGGTTTGAATATGTGACGGAGGCCTCGATCGAACGCATATGGTCCGTGACGTTGTCTATGCCCGTAGAGAGGATCGCGCAGCGCGTCTCTATGGTATCGAGGCGGTGCCTGCGGCCGATCCCGGCTTCATCGACGGTATTTGTCCAGGCGCGGCCGTTAAACTCGTTGTAGCCGCATGCGCCGAGATTTATGGAAGGAGTGTCCTTGCGGTTAAAGGAGACAGTGAACATCTCCTCGGGCACTGAGTCCTCTGACAGGCTGCCGTGAAGGGCTGCGTCACCGCTTGAAAAACCGATCGTTGTGTCCATGTAATCCTCATCGGAGGAGAAGAACTGGCTGATCTTTGTCACCGTGTCCTTGGCGAACTGCCAGATCCTGTGCGCAACGGGCCAGCCGTAGGGCTCATCTGAGGACGGACCGACAGCCACCAGCATGGCGCAGAGGATGATGAAGGGCAGGATTCCGACCATGTGCCTGTTGCCGTCTGTCTCGCCTTCCTTCTTCCAGTAGTGCTGGACCTCTCTGATAACGGTCGAAAGGATGATAGAGAAGAGCATCGCGCAGGTGAGGGCACCGGGATCGAGGTCTGTGATGAGCATGTATACGCATGCGGCGAACACCAAAGCGGCCGTCACGATCCGAAGGACTCTGAACATGGCGAGGAGCTCGCCCGCAACAAAAGCGATCAGGATCACCAGCATTATCAGAGCTACCCAGGAGCGCTCCGCGAAAAACTCCGCGCGCTCTTCTTTGTCGACAGCAAAGAACAGTCCGGCCGACAGAGCTACAGCTGCCGCTGCGATGATCAGTCTTACTTTAAGCGACCCGTGCCTGAAAAACGCGCACACCGCGAGAAAAGCGCCCGCCGCGATCCACGGCCCCGCAACAGCGTCTTCGGGACAGAAAAGAGGGAAAAGCTGCGCAGCACAAATAACGCTTATGGGTAAAGCGTAGATCATGGTGCTGAGTATTGCAGTAAGCATCTGTACCTCCTTTGTGGTCCGGGGGGGACGGGGGTTGTGGGTCATTGGGGTGCATGACCCACAACCCCTCGTCCCCGGGGGACCACCCGTCACAGGTATTCTTCAAGCTCTCCTTCTGTGGGGATCATTACTATGTCAGTGAGTGCAGGCGGTGCTTCCTGCGGGAGGGCCTTAGGGTCGTCGTTTATGAGGCACACCGTCACGGGTGTTCCGCCCCTGCCGAGGCGTTCGCACAGAGCCATCGTGTGGGGCGTGCACCCGCTCACGACAGGGTAGACCTGCGATGCATCGAGGAGCGAAGGCGCGTTCGCCACGCCTGACATAAGCATTGAGGGGTCCTCAGCGGGTCTGAATGTGAATGCGGACATCTCCGCGTAGAAGTGCTCGAATGCATCGCTGCCTTCGAGCACGTGCTCACGCAGTCCGTTCTGCCACGTTACGACGCGCACCGTCACGGATTCGTTTACGAAGTAAAGCGCGAGAGCGAGGACTGTCTCAAGGATCTTGTTTTCAAGCGGCAGGTAGATGTGCTCGTCGTCGCTTGATCTGAACGAATCCATGATGATCACGACGGACGGTTCCTCGGGACCGGTGTGCTTCCTCACCATGGGGCGCCCGAGCGCTGCAGTGGCTTTCCAGTGGATGTCGCGGATACTGTCACCGGGGATATAATCGCGCACCGCGAAATCTCTCTCTGAGGAGAGCGCCTGCGAGCGCTGTGGTGAAACATGCGCGACATCGAAGCTCGCGAGCGATTTGAGCCTCACGATCCTCGGATTGACTTTGACGATGAGCGGATTCTTGGTGTATGAAAAAGAGAAAAGCCTCAGGTAGTCTTCGATGCGGACGGCTCTGATCCCGACGCTGTACGAACCGCGGTAGCGGCATGTGAGCGTGGTCTCGCGTGAAACGCCGTCGCCGGGCATCAGCTCGTACTCCGTCAGGTCCGAAAGCCCGCTGATGCTCGAAAAGTCGGAGTGGAAGAGCACCCTGACACCCGAATATGTGAAGATATTTTCATTGCGGAGGATGAAGCGGAACGATGTGGGCTCACCCGCGACGATACTGCGCGTGGCGAGCTCTTGGTAGATCTTGAACGTCATGAGTACGTACACGAGATAGATGAGCGAAACGAGCGGCACGGCGACCACAAGGAAAAAGAAACCGTAGCTAAGAGACCCGCCCCTCAGCGTAATGAGGACCAGGGAGAGCACGAATAAAGCAAGAAGTATCAGGCGGTTTCTGCGCATAACAAGTCGTTGGCTCCCTATGTTTATGTTGGTGTCACGGTGGCCCACCTGGGGACGGGGGTTGTGGCCCACTTGGGGACGGGGGTTGTGGGTCACCGTCTTCGATAACACCGTGGTATGAACTTTGTGAGACGGTGACCCACAACCCACGTCCCCAAGTGGTCACAACCCACGAGTGAGGATCTCACA
>JAEEQC010000103.1 GCA_016285135.1 Lachnospiraceae bacterium | reverse complement strand
CAACGAGTTTTTTCATTAAAAGAACTTCCACGCCGTTAGCAGCCACCCCGGAACGACCACGATGAGGAAGAACGCCCAGCTGATCCACATAAACGTTCGAAGGAATGCTTTACCGTGGCCGGGATATTCGCGGATGTAGATGCGGTAATTTATTACGGACGCGAGTGACCCAATGATCGAGCAGAGGCCCGCCGTGTCAAGTCCGTAGATCAGGCCCGTGAAGTTCTCCGTGAACGGGTAGAGCACGATCGACGCGGGAACGTTTGAGATGAACTGGCTCAAAGCTATGGACCACCAGTACTCGTTGCCGGCAACCTTCTCATGAAGGAAGCTGCTGATCGCTTCGTTGCCCGTGATCGACGACGAGAAAACAAAGAAGCAGAAGAACGTGAGCAGGAGCACATAGTCCACGCTGAGGAACAGCTTGCGGTTGACGATCAGTACGACCGCGATCACGATCACGACCGCGATATACCAAAACTGAGTGCGGCTCACGATCGTCGCGAGAATCATGACAAAAAGCGCAAGGTAGCTCACGCGGCGCTTCCTTCGCGACGCCTCCCACGGTTCGGTGATCTTCTCCGTGTTGATCTCGATCCTCCTGCCGTGCTCTTTTCTGTACATAACGCATATGAATACAATGAGCAGAATCGCCGATCCAACGCAGAGCGGTGACATGTGCAACATGAAGTTCAGTGCACTGGTGCCGGACTGCTGGTAAAGGAAAAGGTTCTGCGGGCTACCGAAAGGCATGAGTAGCGAGCCACGGATCGCAGCGATATTCTCAAAAGTGATAACGGGCAGGATGCATTCTTCGCGTCCTGCACCCCTGAAGAGCAGGATCGTGAGCGGAACGAAGATGATGAGTGAAACATCGTTCGTTACAAACATAGAGGAAAAGAACACTCCGAAGACGAGAAAAAGCGAAAGCGATCTCATCCCTCCGAAGCGCGAGGAAAGCCTTATGATGGGATTAAAAAGGCTCTCCTGCTTAAAGCCCTCGAGAACGGTCAGCATCATAAAGAGCGTTCCGAGAGTATGCCAGTCGATCTTCGTGAAGAGCTCTGTTGTGGGCGGCGTGATAAAAAGCGAGATGATCGCTGCTGCCACCGCAACTATAAGCATGGGTTCTTTTTTGAGGAATTTCTTAAGTCCTGCCATATATACATTAATCCCCTGTCAAAAATAATATCATCGAACAGGCCAAGTCCTGCTCATTAATCGCACAAAAGGCGAATACCGGTACAAATGCCGATATCGCCTTTTGAATTATATCCACCTATTCGCTGTTTGTAAATCATTTATCAGAACTTCACTTCGTACCAGAACCAGTGATCCGCGAGCCTCTCGGTGTACTCCCTGATCGATGAGCCGGGGTAGTCCTTGCTTCTCCAGCCGGCGCCCTCCTCCTCGTAAGAAAAAGATGTCCCCTGGAAACCGAGCGGCTTGTCATCCGGTGAATAGTAGAACCCTCTGTATGTCGAGGCCGGAACTATACCGGCCCCCCAGCCCGTCTTTGAAAACTCCACCATTTTGTTTCGTTTCCAATAATTGACCGTTATCCCGTCGAATGTGTCCCGCGAGTCATCGGTTTTGGAAGCGATCAGGTCGCCCACATATGCCTCGAGGTCCTCTTTGTTTTCAAGGATATAGTCCTTGAGCTCGCTTTTAAGGTCGCTGTTGTCAAAAATGTTGACCACCAGCAGGACCAAAAGGACAACAACTACAACTCCTGCCGCAGAGATCAAAATTGCTTTTTTCTTCATTATTCGTACCCTCCTGTTAATTTACTCCCATTCTATTAACACGTGTATGTTAAACATCCTCAGTATACACCAAACGCTACAAAAGTTAAAGTTTTTTGTTATAATAACTATCAACGATACTCAGCATCAAAGGCTCTATCAGGAATAACGCCTATATTCAAAATGGCCGGGAAAACAAAAAGGAGAGTGCTCGCATGGCAGAATCAGGAAATGGCACACCAATAAAAACCTCATTGTGCTATATAGAAAAAGACGGTAAATACCTCATGCTCTACCGTAACAAAAAGAAAGAGGATCCTAACGGAGGCAAATGGATCGGAGTCGGAGGGAAGTTCGAAGAGGGCGAGACTCCCCTTGAATGTGTAAAGCGGGAAGTCCTTGAAGAAACCGGGATCGTCCTTAACAGCGCTCACTTCTACGGCGTCATAGAATTCCGAAGCGACGGCTGGCCGGACGAGGACATGTACCTGTTCTCAAGCTCTGATTATGATGATTCCGGATTTCACCCCGAAGACTGCAACGAAGGAACGCTGAAGTTCATTCCGAAGAACGAGATCCTCGAGCTCAATCTGTGGGAGGGAGACAGGGTGTTCCTGAAAGCCATGCTCGAGGGGCGTGAACGTATCAATATGAAGCTCTCCTATAAAGGCGATGCTCTTTCAGATATACTAATATATTGAATAAGTCGGGGAATTTCCGCATTTCCTCGAATTTTCAGAATCGTAGATAAACACCCCGAGTGATAGAGTATACCGAAAACGATAGAAGTCCGACCGACCTACACAAGTATTGTGCTGCTCGGGAGGCCACCATGTTCGCTAGCGGCCGGGAGAGCAGCAGATAATACGCAGTGTAGTAGGGTAGGACGACGTGTTTTCCGGTATATTCTATCACTCGGGGTGTTCTTAGTAACGCTTAAGGGCATGTATCCGACAGGATACATGCCCTTTTCATACATAAACAATATGTCCGAAAGAATTCGCTTAAGAATTACTGGAACCTAGCAGTATTGAGCTTGATTCCGGGGCCCATCGTCGATGCGATGGTTGCGCTTCTGATATAAGCGCCCTTTGCTGCTGCGGGCTTAGCCTTGATGAGAGCTCCGATAAGTGTATCAAGGTTCTCTGTAAGCTGCTCCTCTGTGAAGGAAGCCTTGCCTACGGGGCAGTGGATGATGTTTGTCTTGTCGAGACGATACTCGATCTTACCTGCTTTGATATCGTTAACAGCCTTGGCAACATCCATGGTAACGGTGCCTGCCTTGGGGTTGGGCATGAGGCCCTTAGGTCCGAGTACACGTCCGAGACGTCCGACAACGCCCATCATGTCAGGTGTAGCAACAACAACATCGAACTCAAACCATCCGTCGTTCTGGATCTTGGGGATGAGCTCGTCGCCGCCAACATAATCAGCACCTGCCTGCTCAGCCTCTGCAACCTTGTCGCCCTTAGCGAAAACAAGTACACGAACTGTCTTACCTGTTCCATGAGGGAGAACTACGGCACCACGAACCTGCTGGTCTGCGTGACGTCCGTCAACACCGAGTCTGAAATGAGCCTCGATTGTCTCGTCGAATTTTGATGTAGCGGTTTTCTTTACGAGACTGCAAGCATCAGCAACAGTGTAAAACGCTGTCTTATCAATGAGCTTTGCTGCCTCTGTGTATTTCTTTCCTCTTTTCATTATTAACCTCCCGGTGGTATTATCGGGTATTAACCCTTCCACTCGTTATCTCTTTGTGATTTGTGTTGTTATTGAAGACGATCGGACTAATCAGTCCTCTACTACGATTCCCATGCTCCTAGCGGTACCGGAGATCATGCTAACGGCAGCTTCGATGCTTGCTGCGTTAAGATCGGGCATCTTGAGCTCGGCAATCTTCTGAACCTCTGACTTCTTGATGGTAGCAACCTTGTTCTTGTTAGGTGTACCCGAAGCTGTCTTGAGGTTACATGCCTTCTTTAAAAGCACTGCTGCAGGAGGAGTCTTGGTGATGAAGCTGAAGCTTCTGTCTGCATATACCGTGATGACAACGGGAATAATGAGATCTCCCTGATCAGCGGTCCTAGCGTTGAACTCCTTGGTGAACTGTACGATATTAACACCGTGCTGACCAAGTGCAGGACCTACGGGAGGGGCCGGAGTAGCCTTGCCGGCCGGAATCTGTAACTTAATGTAGCCTGTAACTTTCTTAGCCATAATTATTACCCCTTTTCTGGAATAGATTAATTCTCGCTCTTCACATCCGTGAAGTCGAGCTCGACAATTGTTTCTTTGCCGAACATGTCAATGCCGACCTTAACGGTCTGCGCCTGTGTGTTGATCTCTTTGACGATCGCCTGAGAATTCTCCCAAGATCCGTTCATGATCGTAACCGTGTCACCAACCTCGAAATCAATGGTGATCTCGTCGGGTCTGACTGCCATGTTGTCAAGGTCAGTCTGTGTGAGCGGAACGGGCTTGGATCCGGGTCCTACGAAGCCTGTAACACCTCTGGTATTACGAACAACGTACCATGTGTCGTCGTCCATGACCATGCGGATAAGCACATAGCCCGGGAACATCTTCTTCTGGACTTCCTTCTTAGAGCCGTCTTTGAACTCAACTACATTCTGTAACGGAACCGAAACTTCGAGGATCCTGTCCTGCATGTTTCTGTTCTCGATAGCTTTTTCGATATTGGCTTTAACCTTGTTCTCGTAGCCCGAATATGTGTGGACTACATACCAATTAGCATCTGCTGCTGCCATGTTTACCTCATTGATAGTATAATGGTGTCGGTGATCAGGTTCCTAATCCAATCAGATTGATCCCGTACTTGATAGCGAGATCGATAAGAGCGATAAATCCACCCAGTATTACCGAATAAACAACTACAGCCACTGTTTCTTTAACCAGTGTTGTCTTTCCGGGCCAGGAGATCTTCTTGAACTCAGATTTCACGCTCTTGAAAAAGCTCTTTTTTACGGTTATGTTTGAACCGCTGTTGTTCTCTGCCATAAAAACCTCCTTATTTGGTTTCCTTATGCAGGGTGTGCTTCTTGCAGAATCTGCAGTACTTCTTGGTCTCCATCCTGTCCGGATGATTCTTCTTTTCTTTCGTCGTGTTGTAGTTACGCTGCTTGCACTCTGTGCATGCTAAGGTAATCTTTGTTCGCACAACTTCCACCTCCGTTTTAATTTTCTCACGTACGATGTGGTGTTCGTACGCGGCTTTTATTGTTGCCGGCAAAATTACGCACTAAAAAAACGCCGTTGCCAGCTCTCCTAATATATCACGCCCCAAAGTCAGTGTCAATAGCGGATTTTAAGGTTTTCGGTTTTCGTTAAATTCTGTAAGATTGAATGTTTCTTAAACTATCCTTGACTGTTGCCAAATAGGCAAGTATTCTAAATGATAAAGGATAATAAAGAATTAAAAGGGAGGGAGCGGAATGAAAAAGCGGATCATAGTAATTGTTTCTGCCATAGTCGTACTTATAACGGTATTTTTTGTAGTGAACAGTACGTTTTCTACGGAAGCTGATTTCTCGGATGAGACTTTTAAGAAGTGGGTCGATAACACCCCTTGGGTTGGGAAAATGCGCTTTGTCGCTAACTATAAGTGGGTTGTTACGGACACAAAAGTAACCGGAGCAATACTTGAGATATTGTCGAATATACCCAAAACGGCATACGTAACCAAGGATGACGATCGGTTGGAGCCCTCGGAGGCCGGATGTTCGAGTTTGCAGATCTATGACGATAAAGGGAAGATGGTGATGCAGATTTATTCAGGTGCTGAATCATTACCCTGTGATCTTATTTGTGTGTTTAGGGATGAGCAGTCGAATCGGATTACGAAAGCCTGGACATACAATACAGAAGTATCTGTTTTTGATATGATTTCTCCGATAATGAAGAAATGCGGATTGAAGGTTTCTGTCACGGATCCGATGTGATCTTAGATAAAGCCAACTGGTTTCGCCGGCATTGGACTCTCAGTAAAGTAAGTATAATATCCCTCCTTTCCCCTGCGAAGCACTGTGATGCAGTGTCCGGCTGGGTGAAGGAGGGATTCTTTTGTTTGCAGCGGATGGATAAAAAGGCACAGCCGGACGGAGAGCTGATCGACAGCAAAGTAGAAGCTTCCCACATGCTAAACACGTGCTAATTGCTTATACTTCTCAGAAATGTTATCATGTTTGCCGGGTGTATAATAGTGGGTGATAAGGAGTTCTTTTTATGAATAGCTTGATCGAATCAGGCATGCAGTACATCTCCATGTTTGCATGTGTATTACTTTTGTATTTTTCGATACTTAAATGCTTTTGGGACGGCGAGAAGAATCGAGTAGTATTGTTTGTTGTCGTTTTTTTTACCAATCCTTTTCTCTTATATTTTGGATTTGGACTCATCGTCAGCATTTTTTATGTCGTTATAAATTTGACTTACGAGCAATTGAGTAACCATGAATATTTGATGACCACTCTTACAAATTCTGTTGAAATCCCGGTCATATCAACATTTATAGTTATGATATTGCAAACAGTCTTGGCCTTAATCGTTGGGAAATGGCTTAAAACAAAGCACATTTCACTGGTTGTTTTTGTATATTTAATGTTTTTGACTCTTGTTCTTAGCTCGACAAGACAATATTTCGACGATTTACAATTTGATACCGCAACACAAAGAAGCCTTTTGTCAGTGGCTGATTATGTACTTTCCTCGCTTACTATGGGGCTCTTTTATTTCTTAAACATAAAAAAGTTGTCCCGATTAACATCCAGACCCTTCGGTACAAGCTGGCGGTTGTTTATTATCCCACCTGCTTTATATTGCATAGTGTACAATATTCTCTCATATCGAATTTGGTTCCAGAAGGATATAGCAATTGTGTTCTGGTTTAACGTTATCTCACTTTTGGTGGATCTCCTTTTCATCTGGGCCTTTTATGTGATCATTAAAAATATCAACGCTACCGGAGACGCCATCGCCGCAAGAGACGAGATCAAGACACTGTCCGTGGAAGTCATGGAAGCTCTTGCCCATACCATAGATGCGAAGGACGAGTACACGAGAGGTCACTCTGTCCGTGTTGCCGGGTATTCAAGAATGATCGCACAAAGAATGGGGCTTTCTCTGGAAGACTGTGAAAATGTCTATTACATGGGACTTCTTCATGATATAGGAAAGATAGGTGTGCCCAACGAGATCATCAACAGCCCCACACGCCTCACCGACGAGGAATACGGAGTGATCAAAACACATCCGGGCATCGGTTTTGATATTCTTGCTGAGATCAAGAGCCGCCCCGATCTGGCAATCGGTGCGCGCTGGCACCACGAGCGTTACGATGGAGGCGGATACCCCGACGGTATAGGGGTCACCAATATACCGATCTTCGCAAGGATTATCGCCGTTGCGGACAGCTACGATGCAATGACCTCAAACCGAAGTTACAGAAGCTATATGCCTCAGGACAAAGTCCGTTCGGAGATAGAGAAGAACGCCGGTTCGCAGTTTGACCCGGACGTTGCAAGATGCATGCTTTCCATCATCGACGAAGATACCGCTTATACGCTACATGAATAGATGTGTCTGTCATTCAAGCAGATGTCACTAATATTTTGCTCAAAACTACTGTCTAATTGTTCTTGCTTATTGCATTCTACAGTTGTATTATGAATATAAGGTTCACCGTTATCGAAAGCCTTACGTATCATTTCATTTAAATATGAAAGGACTTGATATACATGAGATCTCGTCTGCTTAAGACCGTTTCGGGTGTTCTCACCTCTTTGTGCGTTGTGTCTTCAACGCTTATGCCCATGTGTGCGGCTTCCGCCACTCTCCCTTGTTTCGTGCCGTGCGCCGGTTTTAACAATACACAGGATTATGAGAATAATTCAGCCGCTCCCCGCATGATCATCACGTGGGAGGAAGACGTTTCCTCAGAAGTTCGTGAGTCTGTTCTCGCCGGGTGCGGTTTCAGAACAGAATACAGTGACGAAAGCTTCTCTATAGGAAGACCTGCATCGGATCATATAAGCGTTTCGGAAGCGACCATTGCTCTGACAGCTTCTCCTTATATCCTTGCGGTTGAAGAGGACTCTCCGCTCGAGACGATGGCGCTCACGGACGATCCCTACTCCGCGACGCAGTGGTGGCTTGAGAACACCGGCACATATACGAAGGCCGACCCCTCCGGGTCGAGTTACAAGATAACATCGACTCCCGATATCGACATCGATGCCGAAGAAGGCTGGTACCGCTACAAGTCCGAGATCGGCGGGGCACACGAAGTGACGGTCGCAGTCATCGACACCGGTATCGACTACCGCCACGAAGACCTCAAGGACGCGATGTGGGTCAACGAA
>JAEEQC010000102.1 GCA_016285135.1 Lachnospiraceae bacterium | reverse complement strand
GATACCGAGCACTCCGATCAGGCTTCCGAGGCCGATCTCAGCCTTGCTTGTATAATAGCAGGCCATCTTCATCTTCCCTGCGCTGCAAACCGGGAAAAGTACGGTCGGGGCGAAAATGACCAGCAAACCGCTGATGATGAATAATACTGCAATGATGATTCTGTTTTTCATGTTTTTTTCTCCTAATATCTTTATTTGTGGAAAATGGCCCACAACCCCCGTCCCCGTGGGTCACAGGTAGTACTCGACCTCGTCCACCTTTCCGCCGAGGTTGAGGACGTTGAGGATCTGCGAGCGGTACTCCTGGAAAGTGTCCTGCGCACGGGCGCGGGGACGCGGGAGGTTGATGTCGATGACAGCCTCAACTTTCGAAGGCCTTGCCGACATTACAACGACCCTGTCGGACATGTAGATCGCTTCGTCCACGTCGTGAGTGACCATAAGCATTGTCATGTTGTGTTCCTTCCAAATGTTTATGATCTCGTCCTGAAGGTTCATCCTCGTAAACGCATCGAGTGCACCGAGCGGCTCGTCGAGCAGAAGCACTGCCGGATGTCCGACCAGTGCGCGCGCGAGGGATGCTCTTTGCTGCATGCCGCCCGAAAGCTGGTGCGGATAGGATTTTTCGAACCCCTCCAGGCCCACGAGCTTTATGTACTCCTGTACTTCACGCTTATGTTCCTTGAAGATGTGACGCGCCTTCAGTCCGAAAGCGATGTTCTTCTCTACCGTCAGCCAGGGAAAGAGATTTGATCCCTGGAACGCGAAGCCGCGATCGCTGCCGGGCTTCTTTATTTCCTTGCCGTCGATATAGAGTTCACCTTTTGTCGCCCTGTCGAGTCCGCCGATGATTCTCAGGAGCGTCGACTTTCCGCAGCCCGAAGGTCCGATAAGACTAACGAACGAGCCGGGCTCGATATCGAGCGAGAACCCGTTGAGTGCAAGAACATCTTCCCCCGAAGGATCCGGGTTCGGGAACTTTTTATGTACGTCTTTTATTATTATTTCTCCAACCATCTGATAACTCCGTTCCGACAGGCCATTTCTTTCCCGCCAACTCTTAATACACTCCCAAGATGAAGGTCTCATTCTTCCGAATTCGACCTTTCTCACCCGGATTTTCGGTTACTCCCTTTTGGTTTTTACCACTTTATGACGCCCTTCTGCCACGTCAGTACCCTGTCCCTCACTTTAAAGAGGATAGTCAGCGTGAGTGAACATATAAGCGCAATGATTATGAGCCCCGCATATACGCCGTCATACAGCATCACGGACTTTTGCCAGCTGATGTACCAGCCGATACCGCTCGAGTTGCCGTTCATCTCGACGGCCATAAGCGTTGCGAAGGACGAAACCGTTCCGTAGAAAACCCCGAGGAAGATGCTCGGCATGGCAGCCGGGATCGCCACATGGATTATCTGGTAGAGCGTGGAGGCACCGAGGGTCCTCGAAACTTCGAAATTGACGTTGCTGATGCTCTGAATGCCGCTGCTGGTCATAAGCGTTACAGGGAACCAGACCGCGAAGGCGATCAGGAACACGTTCGCGCCGTGTGTTGTCGGGAAGGTCGAGAGCGCGAGCGGTATCCAGGCTGTCGTCGGGATCGGTCCGATGACCTTCGTGATCGGTGTGAGCCAGTACGCAACGGGCTTAAAGTACCCGAGGGCGAGGCCGGTAAAGAATCCGACCACCGCTCCCCATGCGAACCCTGTCGCGAGCAAGCCGAGCGAGTCGGCGATGTTTTCAAGCAGAAATCCGCAGTTTTCCACGAGCAGACCGATGATGCGGTCGAGAGACGGGAAGTAAAGCGTCGGCAAGAGTGTCGTCTTGCTCGTCACGGTGTTGAGGAGTGCCATAAAAATGATCACTCCCGTGAGGAAGGGTGCCTTGTGCAGGATCCGCTTCTTAAGCGCCGGGACGAACAGCCCGATCACTTCTTCGAGAAGGATCACACCGCCCACTGCCGAGACAAAAATCAGGTAGTACGGATGATCCGTCAGCTTCTGCTTCCCGTTGTTATCTATGAGGTAGTAAAGCAGGAACGAAATGCCTATGCCCACGAAGGGCAACACGAGCTTTACCGCCATTATCACTTTTCTTTTCATAAAAACCTCACTGTGGGCAACTATTATTTTACTTCCTTAAACTCTCCGCCCTCATAAACGTAGGAATCGGGCACATCATCGAATTTCACGAACGCTTTGGAAATGAAACCATTCGGATCGTTGGACTTGAGCTCGCCGATACGGATGAGCTCGTTCGCAGCGTCGTAGATCGTCTTTGAAGCAATGCTTACCGAAGGTGCGTAATTGTACGAACCAAGGAGTCCGGCATTTACCGCAAGATCGCCGGGGCACTGATTGTTCGCGCCCTGGATCCTCGCTGCTTCCTCGGGATTTGCCTGAACAAAAGCACTGGCCTTTAACATTGCTCTCGTGAATGCCGCAGCTGCCTTCGGATTCTTCTCTGCGAGCCTGTCGGTAACAAATGCCATGCAGCAGTACTCGTTCTTAAACTTCTCGTCGGTGCTGAGGTCAAGGATCTTCTTGAAGCCGTATTCCTGCTCTGCGCTGTACGCCACGGGATCGTGGAGCGCTCCGACATCGATTGCGCCGTTCGCAAGTGCGAGCGGTATATCCGTCAGGCCGTATACGACCCATTCAACTTCGAGGTTTTCGGTCGTAACGCCAATGCCCTCATCGTAAAGAATTCTCTTGAGAGCGATAACCGACGAATCTCCGATCGCGGGAACACCGATCTTCTTACCTTTGAGGTCGGCCACCGATTCGATCCCCGAGCCTTCCTTTACGTAGTACTTCGTACATCCCGTGTGAAGTCCGGCTGTAAACTTGATCTCAAGACCGTTGTCGATCTGGGGTATCATTGCGCCCGCAAGCTGTGTGCAGGCATCGAGCTTGTTTGTCGCAACGAGCTCGGAGATGTTGGCAAGATCGATCTCCTCGACCTTCCAGGTAACTCCTGCCTTTTTGAACTCTTCCTCAAAGTAGCCGTTATCGATGGCTATATGAAGAGGTGCGAGACAAAGCGAACCGTTCGCGGTTCCGATGGTTATGTCTACTCCGCCTTCATTTTTGCTCTCACTCGAGCCGCAAGCGGTAAGACTTGTAAGGATAAGCGCCAGTATAAGCATTACTGACAAAAAACGGGCTGATCTTTTCATGATTGATTCTTCCTTTCGGTTTTGTTAGCTCGAATCATATCACGATGCTCAGCCCTTGAATAATGCTTAAGTTTTATCGTACGTTATAAAGAATTCTTATCTATACTTCAACAATTCGTTTACATACCTCTGCCCTATTTCGCTCAGTTCGTGGTTACTGCGCGTGATATACCCGATAGTGAGCGGGTCTTCCTCCCTGAGTTTCACGCTCGTAAAGGTTTCCTTCATCGCGAGGCTGTCGATCATGAGGCCTGTGCCGATCGAGTAGCCGTCGAGCGCAGACATGAGCTCTGCCGAGGTCGCCCTGTCGTTGGTCTTGATAAGACGGTCAAACTCATAGTCGCCGAGCGCCTCTTCCGTTATATAGAAATCACTCTCGCTGCTCTGGTCAAATGATATACAGGGATACTTTTTCAGATCATCGAGCGATACCTCGTCGCGCGACGAATCGGGATGGCCGTTTCTCACATATGCGTAAGTATCTCTTGTCATCAAAGGCGAGAACTTAAGGTTATAGTCTCTGAACAGCTTTCGCATTACTTTCTCATTGCTGTTTGAGAACGAGATGACCCCCACCTCGCTCTTCATGTCCCTGACATTGCCGAGAACCTCATCTGTGCGCGTCTCGTGTACGGAAAAGACGTACTTGTCAGCCTCAGTCTCCTTCACAACGTTTATGAACGCATGCACTGCAAACACGTAGTGCTGCATCGAAACGCTGAAATGCATCTTGTTGC
The DNA here is from genome assembly GCA_016285135.1 of Lachnospiraceae bacterium. Taxonomy (GTDB): domain Bacteria; phylum Bacillota; class Clostridia; order Lachnospirales; family Lachnospiraceae; genus RUG11977. The sequence continues at coordinate 4,255 of JAEEQC010000102.1, read as the reverse complement.
CGTCCTTCTTCAGATAGCGGTCTTCAATGAGCTCATACTGCCCCACCGCCTCCTTCGCATAAACAAGGAACTCCTTGCCCTGCTCGGTCAGACGTATCCCGGTGCTCGTTCTCTCAAAGATCCTGAAGCGGAGCTCGTCCTCAAGCTCCCTGATCGATGTCGACAGCGCCGGCTGCGATACAAAGAGCCGCCCTGACGCCTCGCGGAGGGACTTGGAGTTCGAGATTGTGATCACGTATTTCAACTGAAGTATAGTCATTTTTGCCTCCGTCACGCAAACGCTGCCTTTATCCTCTCCAGGCACTCTACTACAGTGCTTCTCGGTACCGCCACGTTTATCCTCTGAAATCCCGTTCCGGTCTTGCCGAAGATCTTTCCGCTGTCGAGCCAGAGCTTCGCCTCGTAGATGATCTTACGGTCGATCTCGGTCCCCGAAAGCCCGGTCCCGCGAAAATCAAGCCACATGAGGTACGTCCCCTCGCCGTCGATCACCCTGACCCCGGGGATGTTCTTTTTCACGTAGTCCTTGACGAACAGGATGTTGGCCTTCACATAATCGATCATCTTCTCATACCACTCGTCGCCCTTGTCGTACGCGACACTTGTGGCAGTGATCCCGAGCGCCGAAAGCTGGCTCATCCCGGCCGCAGCGTACTGCTTCTTGAACACATGCCTGATCTTTGCGTTCGGGATAAAGATGTTCGAGATCAGCATGCTCGCAAGATTAAACGTCTTGCTGACTGACGTGCACACAATGCTTATATCCTCGAACTCCTTCTTCACCTTCGTGAACACGGTATGTTCCCCGAAAAACGCGAAATCATTGTGGATCTCATCGCTCACCACGATCACATTGTGCCTAACGCATATATCCCCAAGCTTTTCGAGTTCCTCCCTCGTAAACACCCGCCCCGTAGGGTTCTGCGGGTTGCAAAGGAAAAAGAGCTTGATCTTGTTGTCAACTATCTTCTTTTCAAAATCTTCAAAGTCAATGTGATAGCGGTTGTCATCCCCGAGCACAAGATCGTTGCTGACTATCACTCTGTTGTTGTCCTCGATGACTTCCGAAAACGGATAGTAAACAGGCTGCTGTATGAGTACCCCGTCGCCCTCGTCAGTGAAGCCCTTAACGGCCATCGCGAGCGCGAACACTACTCCGGGCGTCTTGACAAGCCAACTGTACTCAACATCCCAGTCGTGACGGCGCTTCATCCAGCCCGCTACCAAGCGGAAGTATTCCTCGCCCGTTTCGGTATATCCGAAGATGCCGTGCCGCGTGCGCTCTATCACCGCGTCCTCGACGTACGAGCTTGTCCTGAAGTCCATGTCCGCAACCCAAAGCGGAAGCACATCTTCAGGCAGGCCACGCCTTGCGGCAAAGTCGTACTTGAGGCTGTCCGTGTGTCTTCGTTCTATATATTCATCAAAGTTCAGATTTCTTTCAGGCATTTACAAAACCTCCCGGGCATCAATAATTCTCCTCGTGCCCTGTCTCTGTGTTCGCCATAATTCCGGTTTTTACCCGCATTTCCGGGTTCCCCCGGTATCGTGGATTTCCCGTATTATCCGCATTTTCAATTGCTTTTTTGCTTGCCTATTTGTAAGGCTCTGTTCTCCATGCCGTGCCTTATAGCGCTTTGCTTCTCCCAGGCAGATTGAGGATCAGACCTTATATACGTTATTTCTCAAAATTAAGATTCAAATAAGCGTGAGGAACACCCTCTCAAGCTCCGCCACAAGGTCCTCTACGTCCTCGATACCTGTCGAAAGACGAAGCGTACAGGGAGTGATCCCGTTCTTTAAGCGAACCTCTTCGGGGACGTCCGCGTGGGTCTGAGTTGTGGGATATGTAATGAGCGTCTCGGTGCCGCCAAGACTCTCCGCGTACTTGATCATCCGCACTTCTTCGAGGATCTTGAGCGCATGCTCCTGCGTGTCTACGTTGAAAGTGATCATCGAGCCGAAGCCGCGAGCCTGTTTCTTAATGATCTCATGACCGGGATGCGTGGGCAGCCCCGGATAAAAGACTTCTTTGACGTACTTTTGCTTCCCAAGCCACTCGGCAAGTACCTGCGCATTCTTCTGCGCTTTTTCCATCCTGAGCCCGAGCGTCTTGATACCCCTGATGAGGAGCCAGCTGTCGAACGCCGCGAGCCCGGCACCCGTTGTCTTGATAAGGAACCTCAGTTTTTCCGAGATATCGTCGCGGTTTGTCACAATAAAGCCTGCAAGCGTATCGTTATGGCCGCCGAGGAACTTCGTCCCGCTGTGGATCACCACGTCCGCGCCGAGTTTGAGCGGATTTTGGAAATAGGGCGAGAGGAACGTGTTGTCCACAATTAGGAGGAGGTCGTGCTTCTTCGCGATCTCGGATATATGCGTTATATCCGAAACATTCATCATGGGATTTGTGGGTGTTTCAATGTATATAGCCTTCGTGTTCGGCTTCACGGCTGCCTCGATATCGCTCTCAGAGCAGTTCAGGAACGTGAATTCATAACCGTTTTTCTTCGAAACATGCTCGAACAGGCGGATGCTGCCGCCGTAAAGGTCGGCCTCCGAAATTATGTGGTCGCCCGGCTTGAAAAGCTCAAAAAGGAGCGTTATCGCCGCCATCCCCGTGGACAGCGCAAACGCGTCGGTTCCGTACTCGAGACCCGCAACGATCTTCTCGAGATGCGCCCTCGTGGGGTTCTGCAGTCGGCTGTAGTCATAGCCCGTGCTCCTGCCGACTCCGGGATGCGCGTAGGTTGCGGTCTGGTAGATCGGGAAGCTTAAAGAGCCGTAATTATCTGTCTTTCCCTCGGTCTCCTCGAGGTGAAGACATCGGGTGTTGATTCCTCTGTCCATCTTGTATCCTCTTCCTTCGTTTTCTCTTAATTCTCTTGTTTTATATATAACATCACTCGGGAAGTTTGGATATTATCGGTTTCAGATCGTCGGTTATAAGAAAAAACTATAATACATAAAAGTGGTGTCTTAATCGATATAGTCCTTCACATTGAAGAATTCATCCGTTGGTATTTCTGTGTCCGTGATCCCGGGTACGTAGTCCATAGAGAAAGTATCCCCGGTTGACGGGTTGATATAATAGCGGGTAAATGATCCCGTGTATGACCTGTACAATATAACGATCTCGTCTTCTTCGCTCGAGACCACTCCCCAATAGATCGGATATTCTCCGGATTCTTCCAGACTTTTCAGGTCAGGATTATTGCTGTAGCAATAATTCTTGATCGCATCACGCGCCTGCTCGGGAGTAAGCACCTGAACAGACTCTTTCGCCGCCGTGTCGGTTTGGTCATCAAATCCCTGCGTTGCAGACGCGCCGGGCTGTTCAGTGATTTCCTGGGTCACTGTCGTGTCAGGCTTTTCAATGTCTTCCTGCGCAGCGGTCCCACTCAGGGCTTTCTCTTCCGATGCCTTTTTATCCGATCCGCATCCAATCGTCCCGAAAACCACAGTTACTACCAATATAGCCAAAACCGTTCTTTTCATCATAAAAACTCCTTGGTTCATTCGCGCATTTATGGACTTCCCTCTCTGTAATAAGAGGACTCAAAAACCATACACAACAGACTTGTGTACCGTTTGTCCGGATTCTAATATTATATCGGTGAATTTCTTTTTTCAAGTCAGCGCGAAAAGAGACCGCTCATCGCAGTCTCTTTTCTTGTGAGGTTTTTTAGACCGATTATCAGCGAACAGATCGGTCAAAAGTGAAGCAAACGACTTATAGTTTACCCCTCGGTCTTTCTGAGTGATTGACGATTATCGATCTTATAGTAATAAGACGTAATCTTTTCGAGGGCTTCACTAACACTGCATTCAACATCGAAAACAGAAATTGCTTTCTTTTCGAATTGTTTCTGAGCCTGGAATCCTATCTTTTTGCAGACAACGCATCTGCAATCGGCAATGACTTCCACCCTGCCCTGAACTTCTCCGGGTCCGCTGCATCCCTGCCCGTTCCCTCCGCAACCGGAAGCTTGGGCGCTGCCGCAAGAACCTTTGGAGCAGGACTGTGTGCCTTCGGCTACCACGCCGGAGTTCGCAGATGTATTTGCTGCATTTCTCTCAGCTTCGCGAGTTTCCTCGAGTTTCACATCCTTACCATCTACGCGGTATATGTAAAACTCACGTACCTCGCCGAACTTGAGATCTACGTTCTCGCCGCTCGCGGTACCGACCGCTATCAAGTATGACATCGCAGGCTCCTTTCAATTTGTAGATGGGGTGGTCTCTTGGGGACGGG
>JAEEQC010000101.1 GCA_016285135.1 Lachnospiraceae bacterium | reverse complement strand
GGGGACGGGGGTTGTGGACCATGAATTCGATGGTCCACAACCCCCGTCCCCAAGGGACCACCCTTTTTGTATCATCCCACAGTAAACCCCTTTGCTTGAATGCCTACTCCGTTTGTGCTATCATCAAAATACGTATACGTCTGATAAACAGTTGTGTTTTGGGCGAGAAAACGACGGCTGTCAAAACAGCCGTTAAAGAGGAGGCAAGCAGAGATGGATTTCAGCGAATTGATGAACAATCGATTTGGAGAACCGGCGATAATACTCGCAGTCTCGGGTGGCGGGATCAAGCCGGTTGAAATAAACGACAGATTCCTTCACGAAATCGGGATGAACATCGACAAGAAGGACTATCTTTCACGCAACTATCTTGCTGCATTTTCCGAGGACGGCCTCGCTACCTATAAGAAGGCGGTCAATGATGTCTGCAACGGAACAGAGGAGATCAGGCTTGAAACATGGCGCCGCCTCTTGTCAAATTGCTGTGGCGAAGAGAATATCTGCATCAGAAGCCGCATGATAGATCTCGGTGCTGAGAACGGGATCCATTACGTATATGAAGGCATCAGAAACGTCACGCTCGAACATTATCACCCCTCGGTCGATGTCGACCACAAGGATATGTTCGCGAAGACGGCTGAGACAAATAATATCTACTACTGGGAGTACACGATAGCGACTCACGAGATGCGCCCCTGCTTCAGGTGCATGCGAGATCTCGGACTTCCGGCAGTTGTAAAGAACTATCCCGAACCTGCGATCGACGCGGGAATCTTCCCACTTGATTACGCCGACATGTACCGTGACTGGCACTGGCAGATCGAGGAGAAGGGCGTTCCGGGGTTTGAGGGCATCATCCCGCTGACCGTGGCGAGGATCCCCTTCAGAGTCAAGCTCACGACCGAGTACGATGAGAACGGCAAGCCGGTCAAGATCCTCGGCTCCGCTACGATCATCCCCGAGACCGAGAAAAAGAGGAACGACCTCGACGATTCGATCATCTCGACCCTGGCTAGGGAGTACAGCGGTATTTACCTCGTCGATCTCGAGAAGGACGAGATGAGTACCATCATCGAGGACGATAAGGTCAAGGGCCTGATTCCCGGAAAGTGCAAATATTCCGAAATGGTCAAGAGGATCCTTGCAAAGTATTCCGATCAGGCGGATGAGAACGTTACTTTCTTCGGCAACATCGACTTCCTCAGGAAGGAATTCTTTAAGGAAGGCGCCCGCAGGGAGATGAACTTTAAGATCAGTGAGCACGGTCCCTGGGCGAGACTCATGTGCCGTGCCGTTGAGACCACGGACGACGAGGTCTCAAAGATGCTCATCACCTACACGCTCCTTGACGATCACCGTTCACAGAAGCTTGATGACGACAGGACTATCGCTCTTCAGAAGAAGGAGCTTGAGGAACGTCAGGGAAAACTGATGGAGGCTGTTGACGAAGCAAACCGTGCGAACCGCGCGAAGTCGGACTTCCTCGCGAAGATGTCGCATGAGATCAGAACCCCCATGAACGCTATCATGGGCATGAACGAGATCATCATGAAGTCGGACGTGAGCGACGAGATCCGCGGTTACGCGACTGACGCATATCGCGCCTCAGAGGGTCTCCTTTCGATAATCAACGAGATCCTCGACTTCTCAAGGATAGAGAGCGGAAGGTTAGAACTGTGCAACGAGAGGTTCGATCTCGGAGCCTTCCTTTGCAGGATGTACAATATGTTCGTTATGCGTGCCGAGGGTAAGGGACTTGCTCTTACGATCGACGCATCGCAGGATCTTCCCCGCTACGTGACGAGCGATGAGAACCGCCTGATGCAGGTTCTCAACAACCTTGTATCGAATGCGGTCAAGTACACCGACAGCGGTGTGGTTACGATGAGGGTTTCCTCCAAGGCCGACGGTGAAAACGCACGTCTTGTCACGTTCGAGGTCGAGGACACGGGACGCGGTATCAGGGAAGAGGATCTTTCGAAGCTGTTCCAGGCATTCGAAAGGATAGATGTTCAGAACAACCGAAATATCGAGGGCACAGGACTCGGACTCAATATCGCATATCGTATCGTTGAAAAGATGGATTCGAAGCTTGAAGTGGAGAGCGAGTTCGGCAAGGGCACACGCTTCTTCTTCACTGTTCGTTTCGAGTGCGATCCTTATGTTCGCATGGGTGACTTCCATTCGTGCAACACGGTGACTGCTCCCGAGAACGAGAAGCCGCTCTTTGTTAACCCCGACAAGAGGATCCTGGTTGTCGATGACAACATCGTCAACCTCAAGGTCATCAAGGCACTCCTTAAGGATTCGCAGATGACCGTGATCGAGGTCACATCGGGTGCACAGGCTCTTCGTGCGGCAAGTACCAGAAAGTTCGACCTGATCTTCATGGATCACTACATGTCAGGGATGGACGGCGTCGAGACACTCTTCAGGATCAGAGAGCAGGAGGACGGCCCCAACCACGACACTCCCGTTATCGCCCTCACGGCGAACGCGATCAAGGGTGCCTACGAAAAGTACAGGGAGCTCGGCTTCGTGGATGTTGTATTTAAACCCACAACCCTGAGCGACCTCAATGAAATGTTGTGGAAGTACTGCTAGTATGCGATAGATGATGGTCCCTTGGGGACGGGGGTTGGTGGACCATGAATCCCAATGGTCCACCAACCCCCGTCCCCAAGGGACCATCTCAAAAGTATAGTTGAATATCGTGCAGCGTTTGTGTATAATACGGCTGTTGAACAAATGAATAACGTCTGCTTCGACTCTCAGCCTGCCGCTGCTTTGCAGCAAGCGGTAAACGACGTCTCATAAGCGTCGCGCTCGGCGAAAGGGTTGGAACCCTAAAGGTTCCTGAGAGGAAAGTGCGGTGAAAATCCGTCGCAACCGTCATTACTGTGATCGGGCCCCGGCCCGTCAGTCAGGATGCTTGACGCAGCAGACTTGTGCGGACATTTTGGATATGGGAGATGTCGCCTGATGAGCCTGCTGTCGGCGGGCTTTTCTTGGTGACCCTCTTGCCTTCCGGGCAGAGGGTTTTTCTTTGCTGTGCAGAACGGCATTCTCAAGACTTTCAGGATCCTCCGTACCCGGTGTAGCGGACTGTTTAAACCGGGGCTACTCCCCGAAAGAGCATTCGGCGCGGTTTGCCGTTTTTTATGACTGTTATACATTTGATCGTTAACAAAAAGTACAAAGAGAGGTATGATCATGAAAAAAACACTCACAATCCTTTTGACACTCATCATGATCCTCGGCACCACATGTCTGGCAGTTTCTGCAGACGAGGGTGTTAAGGTTCGCGTTTCGATCGCTGATGGCAGCGGCAAGCTCGTTGTTGCTTACAAGCAGGTCACCGTTACCGATACTGACGGCGACGGTGCGCTCACTATCAGCGACGCCCTTTACGCAGCACACGAGAAGTTCTACGCTGACGGCGCAGAAGGCTACGGCACATTTGAGAGCGACTACGGTCTCAGCCTCGGCAAGCTCTGGGGCGAAGAGAACGGCGGTTCTTACGGCTACTATGTAAACAACGCTTCCGCATGGAGCCTTGCAGATCCCGTTTCCGAGGGCGATCATGTTTATGCATTCGTATACACAGACCTCACATACTGGTCGGATACCTACAGCTGGTTTGAGAAAGCTTCCGTTAATGCAGATGCCGGCGAGGAGATCGAGCTCACACTCAAGTACGCAGGCTTCGACGCTGATTGGAATCCCGTTGAGAGCGTTGTTGAAGGCGCAGAGATCACAGTTGACGGCGTAGGCACCGGAGTCTTCACAGATGAGAACGGTCAGGCAGTCATCACCATCGAGGACAGCGGCAAGGCTGTTATCAGCGCCAAGTCCGATACAATGACACTTGTTCCCGCTGTCTGTGTTGCAACAGTTAGCGCCGATGACGACGTTGTTGTAGCAACCGAGCTTCCCAAGACAGGCGTTGCCGACACATTCGGTTTCGTATTTGCAAGCCTTGCACTTGTAGCCGGAGGCGCTGTGCTCACCCTCATCGCAAAGAAGAAAGAGCAGATGGCATAAAACGCCCGGATCTGCCGGATAAGGTATATGAAACATAAAAGCATTTTTCTGTTGATAGCCTGCCTTTTGGTGGCGGCATTATTCGGAACAGATACAGTGAAAGCGGATACCGTTGATGACGCGAGGAGCGTCATCGACGGTATTGCCATGTTTAAAATGAGCGAGAGCGGCGCGTCCGACTTGCAGGAATGGGCCGACGGTGCGCTCTGTGAGGGTGCCGGTGCGGATGCCGACGCTTATGCATTCGCCCTTTACAAGCTCGGCAAAGCCGACGTTACCGCATATAAAGAAGCGCTCAGAAAATATCTCGGAGAGAACACCGTCCGCTCGGCAACAACCAGGCTCAAGTACGCGCTGTGTCTGCTCATGGGAGAAGAGGTGAATCGGCCGTGTAAGGATCCTTATATTACCGCTACACTGGAAGACAGTGTAGGCAAACAGGGGATCATGAGTCTTGTTTACGGATTGCACCTTTCAAATTGTTGGTGTAACGCACCGGAGTACCCGCCATTCAAGCTGGTTGATGAACTTATGTCCCTTCGTCATGAGGACGGAGGATGGTCCGTGATGGGACAGTACAGCGATGTAGATGTAACAGCAATGGTGTTACAGTCTTTTGCTTACCTCAGAAAAACGTTGTATAACGACGTGTACGGTTGGGTGCAAGTATACGAGGGCGAAGCTCTCGAAGAGCATCGGAAACTTTATGAGAAGATAGAAGACGGCGTCAGGACGGGCCTCACCTTCCTTTCAGGCAAACAGAACGAGACGGGTGATTTCGCAGGCTTCGGAAGTGACAATGCGGAAAGCACCGCACAGGTACTTATAGCGCTTTCGTCACTCGGAATTGACGGTGCGAGCGACCCTGATTTTGTTAAGAATGGCAATTCCGTCGTCGACGGGATAATGCGCTACCGACTCCCCGACGGCTCCTTTGCACACGTGCTTGGCGGTGACTCTAACCCAACAGCCACCTCACAGGTATTCACCGCGATGGCATCCTATATCTGCTATCAAGAGGGAAATATTTACTACCGTATTTATGCATCCGAAGAACTCCCCGAGGAGTCATCCGATGCGGGAAGCTTGAAAATAGAGTTTCATTTTCAGGAGAGCACAGAAGAATCTGAAGTGGGGAGTAAGGACAGCCTGAACTCTGAAGCTGTTGATATCGCAGGAAGTGCAGATTCACAGGCGGAACCGGCACCGGATTCTGATAATAAAACAGTCGCAGAAAATCAGAAAAAAGCTGTAAGTATTTCTGACGAAGAAGCGAAAAACGGTGAAAAGCAGATTTTAGAGTCTTCAGAAAAGACTGTTACAGAAGATGATTCAGGGAATGATTTAATTACTATTACCCCGGTAGATGATAGGGAAACATCCCCTATAAAAGGAATCCTTTATATAGGAATCCTCGGGATCGCAGTCCTGGCTTCGGTGCTTCTCTTGGTCTTTAAGAAGCGCAATCCCAAAAACTTCATCTTTGTAGCGCTGGTTGCTGGAGTGGCTTTGGCGGCGGTGTTCTTTTCGGATTTCAAGACCGAGGCGGATTATTACAGGTCCGAGACTGTCGAAGGCGAGGTCGCCGGAGAAGTTACGCTTTCGATCAGATGCGACACAATCGCGGGCCTCGGCGACAGCGAATTTGTTCCCGAGGACGGATGTATCCTCGAGGCGACCACATATGCGTTTGCACCGGACGAAACCGTGTACGACATCCTGGTGAGAGCGGTCAAAGACAACAAGCTCCACATGGAGAAGAAAAAGACGGGCAGCGGGCCGCGCGACTACTATATCTGTGGCATTGCCAACATCTACGAGTATGACTGGGGCGAGCTTTCGGGCTGGATGTACTATGTAAACGGCGAGTCACCGTCCGTGGGCTGCGGCGAGTACCGCGTGAAAGACGGGGACCGCATCGAGTGGCTCTACACCCGGGAGATCGGACGCGATCTGAAGGGGTCGTTTGATATGCTCACGGGGGAAAAATAACCGGCGCAAGCGTAAAGGCGCAGCGCGAGAGGCAGCACGGAACAAGAGAAAAGGCGCAGCGCGAGAGGCAGCCCTGAACAAGAGAAAAAAGGCATAGCACAAAAGAAAAGGCATAACACGAGAGGCCACACGAGAGAAGAAAGGAGAAACCCGGCACATGAAACCGCTTGAAAAATATAACCCCGCCGTATTATTTTTATATTTCCTCCTCCTTGCGAGTCTCGCGATGTTTGCCGCGAATCCGGTCATGATCGCGATCTCTTTTCTGGCGATGAACGCGGCGGCTGTGGCGTACTGCCGTGAGGGCCTTGCACGCGCGTACATTTTCTACGCGATCGTCTTCGTGCTCACGTCACTCGCAAATCCCGTCTTCAGCCATAACGGCGTGACGGTGCTCCTTGTGGTCAATGACAATCCGGTCACGCTCGAGGCGGTGATGTACGGAGTGATGACAGGCTTCATGATCCTTTCGGTACTCCTTCTTTTCAGAGTCTTTTCAACGCTCATGACCTCCGACCGGCTCCTCTACATCTTCGGCCGTGCATTCCCGAAGCTCGGACTGTTGCTTGCGATGACGCTGCGGTTCGTGCCGCTTTTTGGGCGACAGCGCAGGAAGATCGAAGATACTCAGCGGACTCTCGGACTCTATAAAGACGAGAATGCGATAGATACGATAAAAGGCAAGATCTCAGTTCTTTCGGCGATGACGACCTGGGGGCTCGAGAACGGGATCGTGACGGCCGACAGCATGAGCGCACGCGGTTACGGGCTTAGGCGTAGGCGCACAAGCTTTTCAATGTTCAGGTTTGAGCGCTCCGATCTCGTAATGCTGCTCGTTGTTATCTTGAGCTGCGCGTTCGTCCTTTTCGGGATCGCGACAGACAGACTGAAAACAGACTTCTACCCACGCATGCAGCTTCCTCCATCATCAATCTACGCAACGGTCTGCTACATCCTCTACGCCGGGCTGGCAGTCTTCCCGCTTGCCGCAAAAGTGGCGGAGGATATCAGGTGGAAGTACCTTAGGTTCGGATCTTTAACAGATTTACAGAAGCCAAGGAAAAAAGCTAAGCGGAAGGCTGAGAAAAAAGAGACAGAGATATAAATAAAGGACAAAAATAAGGTATTTTTCATGGAATTGCTTAGGATTGAGAATCTTAATTTCATATACGCGGACGGCAAGCAGGCGCTTGAAGACATCAGCTTTTCTCTTGAGGAAGGTCAGATGCTCTGTGTCTGCGGACCGACAGGCAGCGGTAAGTCGACGCTTTTGAGGCTCCTTAAAAGGGAGATTTCTCCGCGTGGGACGAAGAACGGGGTGATATACCTGAACGGTCGCAGACAGGAGGACCTGGGTGAGCTTGAGGCGGCGACAGAAGTGGGCTTTGTGATGCAGCGCCCCGAAATGCAGATAGTGACTGACAAGGTCTGGCATGAGCTGGCGTTCGGACTCGAGAATCTGGGCGTCAGACAGGACGAGATCAGGCGCCGTGTCTGCGAGATCGCAGGTTACTTTGGCATGGAGACCTGGTTCGACAAGAGTACCGATTCTCTCTCGGGCGGCCAGAAGCAGCTCCTTAACCTTGCTTCCGTAATGGTTATGCAACCCTCGCTGCTCATCCTCGACGAACCCGTTTCGCAGCTCGACCCGATAGCCGCATCCGACCTTCTTGCAACCGTTGGGAAGCTCTGTCGTGAGTTCGGTATCACTGTCATTGCGGCGGAACAGCGCCTCGAAGAGCTCATCCCCGCATCAGACAAGCTCCTTGCCCTAAAGAACGGCAGAATCGTGACGTTCGGAGACACAAGAGAGTGCGTCGGAAAACTTATGAACGATGAGTTGTTTTCGCCCTTTATGCCCGCATCCGCAAGACTTTATGCGAAGCTGACAGCGAACAAGAGGGAGATCGGTAGCGTAACACCCGTGGGATCTCCGAGCGCGGAAGAAAGCAGTGGGACACCCGGGATACCTCTGAGTGTAGGAGAGGGACGCAGGTTTTTAAGAGAGACGATCTCACGATGTGGAGAGTTACCGGCGTGTTTGTCAGGTGACGCTTTGCTGTATGGTTCCGGCTTCGGAAATGGAGGAAGCACCGGACCTGAATGTCCCGAAACCCACGAAAAGGATCACGCTCTGGAATTCAGGGAGGTT
>JAEEQC010000100.1 GCA_016285135.1 Lachnospiraceae bacterium | reverse complement strand
CAATCAGCGTATCGTTCGTCATGTCAATGATATCGTTCACAGCCTTAACACCGATGCCCAGACCCTCAGGGAGCAGGGTGAGAGAGGTCACTCAATCTGACAGACACGGATCGATGATCACAGGAGCCGAAGGAATTGCCCTTCGGCTCCTTTTGGTTTTGCTTTCTTTAGTCATACAAAACAAAGTATAGATTTTTGAAAACTGTTATGCTACTATATATTGTGGTATGCATTAGAAATAACCGGATTTAAAGAGGTTACAAAATGGCACAAAGAAGCAGCGGAACCGGTAAGCCCGGGGGAGATACAGGCAATCCGCGCAGAACCGGAGCGAGAACCCGCTCCGCACAGGGTCAGACTTCGGCCGGGGCCAAGCGCCCCGCAGATTCACAGGGACGTCGCACACGCCGTCCTGTAGCGGAAGAAGAGCCTGTGACAAACAACACTGTACGGGAAGAAGCACGCGGCGATTCCTCACTTAAGGATGAGATCGCTCTTATTTGCGTTCTTCTTTTTTCGGTGCTTCTTATCCTCAGCTATTTTGGGATCTGCGGATCGTTCGGTACGATCGTCAACACTGTGATCTTCGGACTTTTTGGAATCTTCGGGTATATATTCCCGTTTCTTTTGTTCGCCGTTACACTCATAGGCATTGCCAACAAACACAACCCTTCCATCATCAGGAAGATCCTGTTCTTTGTGGGTCTTGTCATCTGCCTGACAGCCCTTACCGAGATGATCTTCGGATATAATGAAAATCTTGGATTTTTCGAGCATTTTACTCACTCCGCACTTGATTACACAGGCAAGACACCTGCCTACGGCGGTTTACTCGGTGCGATACTGTGCTGTCTGCTCTGTCCGTTTATGGGCAAAGTGGCGGCTGTTATAATCATGGTTGTTCTGGCGATCATTTTCTTCCTTCTCATTGCGGGAAGGGCGATCTTTACACCTCTTACAAAAAAGGGCCTTGAGCACCACAGAGAGCACAGGGAGCAGGAGCGTCTGCGCCGTGAGTCGGAAGAAGAGTTCGGTGACGGTATCCGCAGCAGACGTGACCGGCGTGCCCGCGAAGCGAGTATGACGATCGAAGAAGCGGAGAAGATCGTAAGGGAAGCGCATGACAAGACCGAGAAAAAGAAGGGCTTTATCGATATGCTCCTTGAAGAGGGCAAAGAAGATACACATTCGTCCTCGGGTATTGATGCCGGGTCAGCGTTAGAACTGCAGAAATCCGCTGATGCCGAGGAGTCGGAGTTTACGCTTGAGGAGTATGAAGAGGACATTGTTGCCCGCGAGATCAGAAACAAGTTCTCGGGACGTGACAGCGAGGATCCTTCGCAGATCGCGAACGGATCACATATGCAGAGGGGACAGATTCTCGGACGACGTGGTGCGAACAGGCACTGTATGGTAGACGACGGATTCGAGACAGCGGTCGGAAGGCTCCCTGAGTCAAGAGAAGAAGACTATACCCAGTCCGATTTTGAGGAAGTCGGAGAGATGGGTTCGTTCCTATATAAAGAAACAACTACCGGATCGTCTCAGAAAAACTATGACGAGTCTGTCGGTGCAGTGCCGGATGCGAGCCCTGAATCTCAGAACAATATCATAGATATCGGAAAGACTGCGAATACAGAAGACGTATTTGAAAGTGAAAAGATTTTCTCGTCAGTTGATGCGGCTTACACTGAGAGTTCGTCTTCTGAGAAAGACGCAGCGGAAACCGGAAAAGTTTCATCGGAAGATAATGCGTCCGGACAGACACAGCAGGAGCAGGCTCAGAAATCAGAGCCCAAAACAGTTCCTTACGTATTCCCTCCCATCAGTCTGCTGACCAAGAACAAGGCTGTTGCAAAGAGTGGGGATAAGCGTGAGCTTCAGGAGACTGTTGAAAAGCTGCAGTCGACCTTCAAAAGCTTCGGCGTTGGAGTGACCGTTACAGACGCGACATGCGGACCTACCGTCACCAGATACGAGCTCCTGCCCGATCAGGGTGTCAAGGTCAAGACGATCACGGCGCTTGCGGATGATGTCAAGCTTGCACTCGCGGCCGCTGAGATTCGTATCGAGGCTCCCATCCCCGGGAAAGCGGCTGTTGGTATCGAGGTTCCCAATGCAGTCACATCACCCGTTCTTCTCAGAGACATCCTTGATTCAACAGAGTTTAAGGAGGCTTCGAGTCCTCTGACATTTGCGGTCGGCAAGGATATTTCCGGAAAGACCATATGCTTTGATATCGCAAGCATGCCGCACATGCTCGTGGCCGGAGCTACCGGTTCGGGTAAATCGGTCTGCATCAACTCGCTCATCATGAGCATTATCTATAAAGCCAAGCCTTCTGAGGTACGCATGATCATGATCGACCCCAAGCGTGTCGAACTGATCGGTTACAACGGCATCCCTCATCTGCTCTGGCCGGTTGTTACGGATGTCAAGAAAGCCAACGGAGTGCTTGACTGGGCCATACATGAAATGGACGACCGTTATCAGCGCTTTGCGGACAGCGGAGTCAACAATCTTGCTTCATATAACAGAGTCATCGAAGAAAAATACTATGAGGACGGTAACGAAGGCGAGTGTCCCGACAGGCTTCCTCAGATACTTATCATCGTCGATGAGCTTAATGACCTTATGATGACGGCCAATTCCAAAGAGATCGAGGCTTCCATCTGCCGACTTACACAGCTCGCCCGCGCATGCGGTATACACGTAGTGCTCGCGACCCAGCGTCCTTCTGTCAATGTCATCACGGGTACCATCAAGGCCAACATACCTTCAAGGATCGCTTTTGCGGTTTCTTCGCTTGTCGATTCGAGGACCATCATCGATCAGGCCGGTGCGGAGAAGCTGCTCGGCAAGGGCGACATGCTCTTTTATCCTCAGGGCTACCCCAAGCCCGTCAGACTTCAGGGTGCCTTCGTTTCCGACAGAGAGGTTGCTGAGGTTGTTACCTTCGTGAAAAGCAAAGCTAAGGAGATCAAATATAGCGAAGCGCTCGGAAAGCATATCGAGAATGTCGGAAACACCCAGACCGAGAACGCCTCGGGCGAGGCTTCCGCACAGGGTGACGACCGTGACGAGCTGTACGCCGATGCGGGTCGCTTCATCATAGAAAGTCAGAAGGCGTCGATCGGGCTCTTGCAGCGAAAGTTCAAGATCGGTTTCAATCGCGCGGCAAGGATCATGGACAATCTTGCAAGTGACGACGTTGTCGGACCGGAAGAGGGAACAAAGCCCAGAAGGATCATCATGAACCTCACGCAGTTTGAACAGTTCCTGCTCTCGGGCAGTTCGGGAGCGGCTTCCGATGAAGAGGAAAGTGCAGGACAGGACAACGACGATCTTGGTTCAATCTGACTTTTTTGAAAAATCAATGGTAAAAGTGCACAATTCGACCGGCTGATTTTCGTGCAATTTTCCAAGTATCGTTTTGCCGATCTATGAGCTATTATGAATCCGAGAGGGGACAAACCAAAAATTTGTTCGTAACAATATTGACAACCGACCGGGAATCTGATATCTTTGAACAAGAACATGCGTTCGCATGAAAGATGTCGGAACATTCCGAAGAAACCGGCGCGTTGTCGACTTATGGGAAAGGAACTTAGTAACATGGCAAAAGAAGAAAAGACAGGAATCGAAGAAAACAGACTGAAAGCTCTCGAGTCGGCGCTTGCCCAGATCGAGAAGGCGTACGGTAAAGGATCGGTCATGAAGCTCGGCGACCAGGGCGCTCTGAGCATCGAGACCATTCCCACAGGCTCTTTGAGCCTTGATATAGCACTCGGAGTCGGTGGCGTTCCCAAGGGCAGGATCGTCGAGATTTACGGACCCGAGTCCAGCGGTAAGACAACCGTTGCACTCCACATGGTTGCAGAAGTGCAGAAGAGGGGCGGTATCGCTGGCTTTATCGACGCCGAGCACGCTCTTGACCCCACCTATGCCAAGAACATCGGAGTCGACATCGACAACCTTTACATCTCTCAGCCCGACAACGGTGAGCAGGCACTCGAGATCGCAGAGACCATGGTACGTTCGGGCGCTGTTGACATCATCATCGTCGATTCCGTCGCTGCCCTCGTTCCCAAGGCAGAGATCGAGGGCGACATGGGCGATTCTCATGTCGGCCTTCATGCAAGGCTCATGTCGCAGGCACTCCGCAAGCTTACCGGTGTTGTTAATAAGACTAATTGTATCGTTGTTTTCATCAACCAGCTCCGTGAGAAGGTCGGTGTCATGTTCGGTAACCCCGAGACGACCACCGGCGGTCGCGCTCTTAAGTTCTACGCTTCGGTACGTCTCGATGTCCGCAGGATCGACACATTAAAGAACGCGGGAGAGAGTATCGGCAGCAGAACGAGAGTCAAGGTTGTCAAGAACAAGGTCGCTCCTCCCTTCAAAGAAGCGGAATTTGATATCATGTACGGTCAGGGTATCTCGCGTGAGGGAGACATCCTCGATCTTGCGGTTAATGAGGACATCGTCATGAAGAGCGGTGCATGGTTCGCCTACAACGGTGACAAGATCGGTCAGGGGCGTGAGAATGCCAAGGCATATCTCCATGACAACCCTGCGGTTCTTGCCGAGGTAGAGGACAAGCTTCGCAGAAAGCTCCACGTTGCACCTTACAACACAGCTACGGAAGAGGCTGCCGATGATAAATGATCCGTGTGATCCGAAAGAAGCGTACTCATGTGCGATAGACATCCTTTCGAGACGTGACCGTTCGGTTAAAGAGCTTTCGGATAAGCTCCGTGAGAAGGGCTTTGAAGAAGAGGCTGTCTCTGAGGCGATCACTAAGCTTTCCGCGAAGCACTACATAGATGATGTACGCATGGCTTCACACTTTCTGGCATCGCATCTTTCGGATCAGAGTCTTACGCAGCTCAGGTTCAAGCTCATGCGCAGAGGCATTTCGGGAGATGACATTGCGACAGCCGTCGGTATAGTGACCGAGGAAGCGGTTGACGACACTGAGTCTGTCCGTAACAGGCAGGCATGTGCGGTCCGAGATCTTCTCAGGAAGAAAAGGTACGATCCCGAGGACCCGTCTGCTCAAAAGGTACTTGCTTCTCTGTCACGCAAGGGCTTCTCGTACGACACCATTAAAGAGGGCCTGGCTCTCTATCAGCAGGAAGAGAACTGCGACTGATCTTTTGAATCTAAATGCGGCCCCCGTCAGCGTCATTGACGGGGGCGGTTTTGACATAACATGTCTGTTGTTTACGTTACGTGAACAGTCTGATTTTTCGATGTTTTTTTATTCCACAAAGTTGTTGCATTGGTTATTTATGTTGTGTATAATGCTAGCTGGTGAAAAACGGTTTTGTGCCCAAAAACCATTTTGGCACGGACACGATACATACATACGCGGGTGCGGTTCACGGACCTGTGTATGATAAGGAAAAGGATGCGATCTGCAGTCGCATTCAAATAGGAGGTAACCATGAGTAATCAAAGCAAAATGTCAGCCAGGGACAGAATTTCTACCCTTCTTGACGACAACAGTTTTGTGGAGATCGGTGCTCTTGTCACCAAAAGAAACACCGATTTTAATCTGCAAACAAAGGAAGCTCCCTGCGATGGCGTGATCACCGGATACGGCACAGTCAACGGCAGTCCCGTTTACGTGTACAGCCAGGATCCCGCTGTTCTCGGCGGAACGATCGGTGAGATGCATGCCAAGAAGATCGCAGGTGTTTACGATCTTGCTATCAAGTGCGGCGCTCCCATCATCGGACTTATCGATTGTGCAGGTCTTCGTCTTGAGGAAGCTACAGATGCACTCGACGCTCTCGGAACAGTAATGTACAAGCAGAGCCTTGCATCAGGTGTCATTCCTCAGATCGCAGCTGTATTCGGAAGCTGCGGCGGCGGACTTTCTGTTTCGGCTTCAATGAACGACTTTGTGTTCGTTGAGAAGACAAACGGAAGATTCTTTGTTAATACACCCGACAGTATCGAGGGCAACAACGAAGGCAAGTGCAACACTGCTTCCGCAGGTTTCAAGGCAGAGAGCGGTGCCATCGACTACGTTGGCGAGTCTGAAGAGGATGTCATCAATGCGGTACGTGAGCTCATCAGTGTCCTTCCCGCTTGCAACGACGAGGCAGCTCCTCTTACCGATTCAACTGATGATCTTAATCGCCTTACACCCGATTTTGCCGGAGAGTTCTGCGATCCCGCAGTTGCTCTTGCAGATATCTCGGATGACGGTTTCTTCTTCGAAGTAAAGAAGGAGTCCGGCAAGGACATGGTTATTGGCTTTATCAAGCTTAACGGCGCAACGATCGGTTGCGTTGCAAACAGAACAGCTATCCTTGAGGATGGCAAGAAGAAGGAGAGCTTTGACGGCGTGCTCACAACAGCAGGTGTCAGAAAGGCGATCCGTTTCGTTAACTTCTGTGATGCATTCGACATTGACATTCTTACTCTTACAAACGTTGGCGGATTCTGCAACTGCATGTGCGGCGAGAAGCTTCTTGCACTTGCAACGGCAAAGCTCACACAGTCCTTCGCCAATGCTACGGTTCCCAAGGTTAACCTCATCACCGGTAAGGCTCTCGGTTCTGCCGGTGTGATCATGAACTCCAAGTCTATCGGTGCCGATCTTGTGTTCGCTCTTGAGGGAGCTAAGATCGGTCCTATGGACGCTGAACTTGCTGCTCAGATCATCTACGCCGACGATATCAAGAATGGCGCTAAGATCGCCGATAAGGCAGCTGAATACGAGGCACTTGCTCTTACTGCCGAGTCTGCAGCAAAGCGCGGATACGTTGATGCAGTCATCGATGCTGATTCTGTTCGTCAGAATATCATCTACGCTTTCGAGATGCTCTGCATGAAGAATGATGACTCGATTCCCGCAAAAAAGCATGGGACTGTTTAATAGGAGGTTCGCATGACAAATCTGGTTATACTCGCTGCGGTCGCAGAAGACACAAGATCGCTTGGTGAGAAGATGTCTGAGGCCGGCCTTAATACCGTTATCGGTATTTCAATCGTGTTCCTTGCACTTGCCTTTATTTCCATCATAATCGCAATCGAAGGAAAGATCTTTAAGGCAATAGGATCGCGCGGTAAGAAAAAGCAGGCTGCTCCTCAGGCTACCGAAGAAAAAGCTTCGCAGCCCGTTGTGGAAGAAGCAGCATCGGCTGAGTCCGATGACGCACTCATAGCAGTTATCACAGCAGCTGTTTACGAGTATGAGCTTCAGGCAACAGGTACCGTTCCCGCAAACGGACTTTATGTCAGAAGCATCAGAAGAAAATGATACAAGATCATACACAAGACATTACAGAAAGCTAAAGTGCTTTTCATAGGAGGAATAATAAAATGAAAAACTATACTATCACAGTAAACGGCGTTGCATACGAAGTAACTGTAGAAGAGGGCGCAGGTACAGGCGCACCCGTAGCAGCAGCACCTAAGGCAGCAGCACCCAAGGCAGCAGCACCTAAGGCAGCAGCTCCCGCAGCAGGCGCAGGCGCTAACAAGATCAAGGCTCCCATGCCCGGCAAGATCCTCGGCATCAAGGTTAATGTCGGTGATGCGGTAAAGAAGGGTCAGGTTATGATGATCCTTGAGGCTATGAAGATGGAGAACGAGATCGTTGCAGATGTTGACGGCAAGGTTGCAAGCATCGATGTACAGGTTGGTTCAACCGTAGAGGCTGATGATGTTCTTGCATCACTCAACTGATCACAGAATAGCCAAATAACCCGGATAAAGGATGCGTTCCCTTGAACACATCTTTGTAGGAGGATAAAAAATAATGGATTATGTATTAGAAACGCTTGGCAATCTGTGGAATCAGACAGCGTTCTTAAGCCTTTCCTGGGGAAACCTTCTCATGATCGGTGTTGCGCTTTTGTTCCTCTACCTTGCCATCGCAAGAGGATTTGAACCTCTTCTCCTCGTGCCTATCGCTTTCGGTATGCTCCTGGTTAACATGTATCCCGAGATCATGTGGAAAGCCGGCGAGACATACATGAAGAACGGAGTTGAGGTTGTTTGTGAAGAAACCGGACTCTTAAGGTTCTTCTTCCAGCTCGATGAGTGGGCTATTTTCCCTTCGCTCATCTTCCTCGGTGTCGGCGCACAGACAGACTTTGGTCCTCTGATCGCCAACCCCATCAGCTTCCTTATGGGAGCTGCGGCACAGCTTGGTATTTTCCTTGCCTACTTCCTTGCTATCCTCTTTGGTTTCAACACCAAAGCGGCAGCAGCTATCTCAATCATCGGTGGCGCTGACGGCCC
>JAEEQC010000099.1 GCA_016285135.1 Lachnospiraceae bacterium | reverse complement strand
GCTTTCCGCTGTTTATGCGGAGTAAGAGACTTGAACTCTCACGTCTGTTGACACATGATCCTTAGTCATGCCTGTCTGCCAATTCCAGCAACTCCGCATCATACGCTCAAAAACTATCGTTTTCTCACGTGCTTTATTAGGATACACCCTGAAAGGACGTTTGTCAACAAGTTTTTTCATCTGTCAAACGCTTTTTTCATGTGGTATCTTCTGTACTCATATTCGCTTGAAAAGCCTGCTCTTTCTTTCGTTCGATCAACAAGCCTTCAGTCCTGCTGATCGCTTTTGGAGCCGGCAATTTCGTCGAGGATCGCGAATATTTTGTCGGTTGCGTCGCCGGCTTCAGACTTGCTCATAGCGTCGATATACCTGTCGCGCTCACTGTAGACCTTTTCCGCCGCCTCGATGACTGTGTCCGGAGTCATGATCTCCTCGGGGAGAACAAAGCTGTAGCCGGCCTTCTCGAAGGACTTCGCATTCAGGATCTGGTCGCCTCTGCTGGCCGCTGCCGAGAGAGGGATCAGGACTGCGGGCTTCTTGAGCGCGAGGAGCTCGCAAACTGCGTTCGCGCCTGCTCTCGAGATGAGAAGGTCCGCTGCCGCGAAAAGATCCTTAAGATCCTCATCTACATACTCAAACTGCTTGTACCCGGGCTTTTCTGCCAGGCTCTCATCGAATCTGCCTTTGCCACAGAGGTGGATGATGTCGAACTTGTTTATAAGCGTCGGGAGCGCCGATCTCACCGCCTCGTTGATCTTCATGGCGCCGCTGCTGCCTCCCATGATCATGAGAACAGGTTTCGTACCGTCAAATCCCGCTATCTCGAGGCCTCTCGCCTTCGTTCCCTCGAAAAGAGCCTTTCTTATGGGCGTCCCGGTATGGACCGACTTGCCCTCCGGCAGATACTTCATGGTCTCGGGGAAGTTGCAGCACACGGTCTGCGCTTTCTTGATGCACAGCCTGTTGGCAAGTCCCGGCGTCATATCGGACTCGTGGATCACGACGGGGATCTTACGCTTCGCCGCTGCGTGCACAACCGGCACCGCTACAAAGCCGCCTTTTGAAAAGACCACATCGGGCTTCAGCTTCTTGAGAAGCTTCTTTGCCTGTCTCATGCCGGCAAACACCTTGAAGATGTCCGAGATGTTTTTGAGGCTCAGGTACCTGCGCAGCTTGCCCGTAGACACGCCGTAATACGGGATTCCGATCCTCTCAATGAGTCTTTTCTCGATCCCGGCCTTAGAACCAATATAACTGATATCGTAGCCTTCGGCCTTAAGCTTTTCTATGAGCGCTATATTGGGCGTGACATGACCTGCCGTCCCGCCGCCCGTGAGTACGATCTTTTTCACGATTTTGTCCTTTCAAGCTTTATTGGCGAGTGCCTCTTTGAGTGCGACACTCAGCTGGTCGGGACACGACGTGCCCTTCATACCGCACTTGATGCCCCCGATCCTTCCGATCGCGTCGTTGACTTCCATGCCTTCGATAAGGCGCGCAACGCCCTGCGTATTACCGCTGCATCCGCCGGTAAATCTCACGTTCTTAACGACCTGCTTGCCGTCCTGCTCGTCGATCTCAAAATCGATCTGCCTGGAGCAGACTCCCTTGGGTGTGTATGTGTATGTCATGTTCGTCTCCCTTTCTACTTGCGTAGAACGATATGTTGTCCTGCAAATTTTTAATGCATCTAAAGCTATGACTTCTGTCTGCCCAACCCGAAACCACCGTCCGGCCGGTATCGATTCCGCATGTCATACCTTAGGATGCCGTCTTGTTTGATCACGAAAGTTTTGCAATCCTTCTTACGTGATTGGCTCCGTTTGAGAACTCCGTGTTCAGGAATGCATCGATGATACCGAGTGCTACGCCCTCACCGACAACTCTTCCGCCGAGGCAGATGACATTCGCATCGTTATGCTCGCGTGTGGCGCGTGCCGTGAACTCGTCCGTGCAAACCGCTGCTCGGATCTCTCTGTGACGATTGGCCGCGATCGAGATACCGATACCTGTTCCGCAAACAAGGATGCCTTTCTCAGCATCGCCCTCGATGATCGCTTTGCAGACTGCTTCCGCATAATCGGGGTAGTCGCAGGACTTGTCATCATATGTTCCGTAGTCCTTAAAATCAATCCCCAGTTCCTTAAGATGTGCCATTATGGCCTGTTTAAGCGCGAACCCTGCGTGGTCGCTTCCGATTGCTATCATGGATTTTTCTCCTTGTGTCTTCTTTTGCATGTCTCTTTTATCCACTTACAAACTATACGTTTTGTCCTTGAATAACCATGGAAATTATAGTATTTCTCCCATGATTTGTAAAGAAAAGCCACCGACATTACATCGGTGGCATAAACTCTTTTTAACCCTGTTCTTTGTCTGTGATGCTTTCGCTATCCTTTTTCCTTTCCGGTCGAACAACCAGGAATAACATAATACTGATCGTGATTATTACCATATTCAGGCCCAGGAATCCCGAAGAATAAACCATAAAAGGACCTTCTTCCAAAAAGCATTCAAGTATTGCTTCCAAGGACCCGATCACCAAAAGTGCTGTGCAATACGCATATGATAAGCGTCTTCCGAGGAATCCCCTTCTAAGCGAAACCAAAAGTAACGCGGGGACAACAAAAACCGCGGTTCCCTCTATTATCCGGTGCACGGAAATGAGTTTGAATGGAAGAAGCATTCCCATGGGAATCACTACGCATAAAGGTATTATTGTACAGATCAAAGAGCGTAGCGCTTCTTTTTTCTGTGTTTCATCCCGTTCTTTCACTCGCCAAGCATAGAACTCAGTAACAAGTAACGCCAATACAAGCACCGTGTAAAATACGATCAGCCAGATAAATACCCATCTGCTGTTTTCGCTCATGACGCTTATGGGCCGAGAGACAGTATTTGCAACAGCGCCGATCAACCATGCCAACAGCACAGATCCGATATATGAAAGTGATATTATCATCGCAAGAGTTCTCTTTTTCAGGCACACCGTCAGGGGTACCAGAACCCAAACAAACAGATAGCAGCGATGCATATGCCACGTCGGCAGATACTCATTTTTGAAGAATATAAGCGTTACTATCCACATTACCACAAAAGGGAGCAGAAGTATCATCGACCAAAATAAGCGTTTAAGTATATCAGATTTCATTCTGTTTCAGGTCATCCCCTTTCGTTCGCGTTTCAATAATCTATCGCCGGATATTTGCATACTTCATTCGACAGCGAAGGATTGCCCCCCGAAACCTCCAGTGTCATCCGGTCCCAGGTCCTTCCTTCGTCCCCGTTGTCAGTCCAATAATTGTAATAATATCTATAGGTCATAAAGCTGTCGTCGCTATATTTAACTACAATATCATATCCTCCGGTCTTGATATCAAATCCGACGGTTTTTTCAACGATAAGATCGGGATCTATCCCCTGTTGTGCTGTGTATTCCTCAAACTTTTTTAATGCCATAAATCGTTGCAGCGGAAACCAGACCACCCAAATTGTCAAAAGGAGGCCGAGTATTACCAGTATGATCTTGAGATTTCGTTTATCCATATTCTTCCTCTGTGTAAATATATGTTCAAGAAATATAGTTTTTTAGACTACAAGTCACATTATTATCCGGTTAACCAAATAATCAATAGGTTTGTCCTATTCTGTAGGTTTTTGGCATAAAACGCAGTTAACATATTTTGATTGCGCTTCAACATTCCTTGGTAACTATCTCATATGTTTTCCGGGTTTACAATACGCTTGGCAAAAAAAAACGGTTTTGGCAAAATTTGACGGTTTTTGGCCGGTCATAGTACTCCCCTTCGGTATGCATAACAAAACGTAAGCATCAAATCTTGAACAGAACGGGGCTGAGCGTTATAATATTCGCGCATTCACGCTTATGGTCACGCATGAGGGATTACAGTCCCGATGATGCATAAGCATTATCATGATAAAGCAACGGCAGTGAGATCGGAAGGAAAACATGGAAACCGAGACAATAAGAGTTGACAGGGAGCACCTTGCTCCGGAAGATTTAAAAAAGGCGGCAACGATCATCCGCAAGGGGGGACTGGTCGCTTTCCCCACGGAGACAGTTTACGGGCTCGGGGGAGACGCTTTTGACCCGACCGCATCCAAGCGGATCTATGCTGCAAAGGGCAGACCGAGCGATAATCCGCTTATAGTGCACATCGCGGACATTTCGGAACTCACCCGCGTGGCGCGCGACATACCGCAGGTGGCTTACGACCTGGCTGAAAAGTTCTGGCCGGGTCCCCTTACTATGATCCTTAACAAGCGCGAAGACCTTCCCCGCGAAACTACAGGCGGCCTTAACACAGTTGCAGTCAGGATGCCTTCGGATCCGGTGGCGGCCATGCTCATTCGTGAGGCCGGCGTTCCGATCGCCGCACCGAGCGCGAACCTTTCGGGACGTCCTTCGACGACCTGTGCGCAACATGTAATAGAAGATCTTTCGGGCAGGATCGATATGATCATCGACGCGGGAGCTTCCAAGATCGGGCTTGAATCAACCATCGTTGATCTCACATGCGAGCCTGCACTGATCCTGAGACCCGGATTCATCACCAAAGAGATGCTTGAAACGCTTATACCGGATATCGGATTTGACCGGGCTGTTTCGGGAAAACCCGGAGACGAAAAAGCACCGCCCAAGGCACCCGGCATGAAATACAGACACTACGCTCCGAAGGGCGAGCTCGTGATCTACTCGGGAAACCGGCAGGCAGTAAAGGAGCGGATACTCGCCGAAGCAGAGAAGTCTCTCCGGGAGGGCAGAAAAACAGGTCTCTTGGTTTTCAAAGAGGAAGAAGCTTCCTTCAGGGAGAAGTTTGGTGATAAAGTAACCATAAAGACACTTGGTTCCCGTGACAATGAGGAGGAGATCGCATCCGTCCTTTTTGCAAGACTTCGCGAATTTGACGATGAAGGCTCCGAGAAGATCTTTTCCGAGGCCCTCTCGGACGGCGGCCTCGGCAGCGCCATCATGAACAGACTCATGAAGGCGGCAGGGTATCATATAGAGCAGGTATAAAAACAGATCAAAGCCATCGACAGGATAGTCGGTGGCTTTCGTTTCTTATACGAAAAGTCATGTTTTTGTTGACAAAACGCATTTCGCCTGTATAATTGTATACAATCATACAAAAATCCACATTGGGGATCAAATTTATGATGAATGCTTTTATGAGGGGACAGTCTTATGATGAAATCGGAATTATCAATCAATCCCAACACGAACCTTTTGGAACAGGATCCTTATGCTTATCAGCTCCAGGATGTGGAGGAGCCTGAGCTTTTCCGCCAGATCTATCCTTACTCGGAGGTTCCCAAGATACCTTTCAACTACAGAAAGGTTCCTGCGCACATGCCCGATGATATCTTTATCACGGACACTTCTTTCCGTGACGGTCAGCAGTCCCGCTCTCCTTATACAACAGAGCAGATGGTCGATATCTACAAACTGCTTCATCGTCTGGGCGGCCCGAACGGCATGATCCGCCAGACGGAGTTCTTCGTGTACTCCAAGAAGGACAGAGATGCGATCGAGAAGTGTATGGAGCTCGGTTACGACTTCCCCGAGATCACTACTTGGATCCGCGCTTCCAAACAGGACTTTGACCTTGCCAAGGACATGGGCATCAAAGAGACCGGTATCCTCATGAGCTGCTCGGATTACCACATCTTCAACAAGATGGGCCTTACCAGAAAGCAGGCCCTCGACAAATACATGGGCATTGCCAAGGATTGTATCGAGGCAGGCCTTCGTCCCCGTTGCCATTTCGAGGACATCACCAGAGCCGACTTCTACGGATTTGTTATTCCTTTCGCTTCCGCACTCAAGGAGCTTTCCGACGAGAGCGGCATCCCGATCAAGATCCGTGCATGCGATACCATGGGCTACGGTATCCCTTACGCAGGTGTGGCTCTTCCTCGAAGCGTTTCGGGTATTTTCTACGGTCTTGAGCACTATGCCGGCTTCACAAGCGACATGCTTGAGTGGCACGGACACAATGATTTTTATAAGGGTGTTGTAAACGCTTCCGTTGCATGGATGTACGGATGCGGTGGCGTTAACTGCTCACTCCTCGGTATCGGCGAGCGTACGGGCAACGTTCCGCTCGAGGCTATGGTCATCGAGTATGCTTCCCTCCGCGGGAACTTCAACGGTATGGATCCCCGTGTCATCACAGAAATCGCCGATTACCTTGTAAAGGAAACCGGTTACCAGCTTCCTCCCAACACACCTTTCGTCGGAAGGGACTTCAACCTTACACGTGCCGGTATCCATGCGGACGGTCTCTTAAAGGACGAGGAGATCTACAACATCTTTGATACCGAGCTGATCCTTGGCAGACCCGCGACCGTTTCGGTAACGAACACTTCGGGTCTCGCAGGTATCGCTTGCTGGATCAACCGTCACTTCGGCCTTAAGGGCGAGGAGCAGATCAGCAAAAGGAACCCCGGCGTTGCCAAGATCAAAGAGTGGGTAGACAAGCAGTACGAAGAAGGCCGCGTTACGATCATCAGCGGTGCGGAAATGCTTGAGCAGGTTCGCCTTTACAGAGACGAGCTTCCCGGACTCCCTGCGGAGATTAAATGATCACAAATCGATACTGACATGGGTTCCTTCACAAAAGAAAAGGAACCCGTTTTCAGCGGTACACCTGAGAACTCACATCTGTAGCACAGAGCTAAATCCAAACAGATGCGATATCGTGGATCTATATGAAAACACTTCAACCAATAAAAGATACCGGCTCCCTGCGTGCCCGCGTTTTTGCGGAACTTGAACACAGCATCTTAAGCGGCGAGTACAAGGCCGGGGACACCATGAACGAGCTCAGGCTCTCGCGCGATCTCGGTGTCAGCAGAACGCCCATCCGTGAGGCCCTCATGCAGCTCGAGCTCGAGGGGCTTGTGGAAACGATCCAGAACAAGGGCGCTGTTGTTGTCGGAGTCTCTGTTCAGGACATTGAAGATATATATGCGATAAGACTTCACATCGAAGGCTTTGCTTCCGAGCTTGCTACAAACAGGATCACGGAGGAAGAGCTTGTCGCTCTCGAGAAGATGATCGAGCTGCAGGAGTTCTACATCCAGAAAGACGACCGTGACCAGATCTGGAAGCTCGATACGGAGTTTCACAAGCTTATATATGAGGCATCGGGCAACCGTCCGCTCCGTGCGATGCTCACAAACTTCCACAATCAGATCCAGCGCGGCAGAGGCCTCTCGCTTCACGCTCCGGGACGTGCCGTCAAGGCTGTCGAAGAGCACAGACAGATCCTCGAAGCCATCAAGAACCGCGATGCTGTAAAAGCAAGCGAACTTACAACCGAGCATGTGCGTCTCGCGCTCCTTAACTTCCGTACAGAGGTGCAAGCGTTACTTTCCGAGGATATCTAAATCCTGCTCTGTCACAATTACGTTTGCTCAAAAATGTATATATAAAGCAACTTGCGAAGCAATTCGCAAGTTTGACAACAAATCCCTTCGAAGTACTCTCGGAGGGATTTACTCTTTTAAGTTATATGATATAATAAACGGGCAGGTGGGGACCTGTAATGTTTTTTGTTTTTGTTTTTGGGGGAATATGCAAAAAAAAGAAAAGATCAGACTCATCATATATATCATATACTGCGCTCTGATGCTGCTCGGGCTCTACATCCGTCCGGCGACAACGAGCGCTTCCTTAACCTACTGGGAAGATGTTGCTGCGCACTTCAACCCGGTTCCTTTTGAAACGATCATCTATTTTCACAGGCTTCTGCGGTACAATCTTCCTTTCAGTATCTATGCCCAGGTCCTCGGGAACCTGATCGGAAATGTTGTACTGTTCGTACCCTTCGGATTTTTCCTTGTCGGGATCAAAGAACAAACGAGACGTCCGTTTTGGAAGGTCATGCTGTACTCTTCGCTTATCATCATCGTCATCGAGCTTTTGCAGATGTTCACTCTGTGCGGGTATTGCGATATCGACGATCTGATCCTCAACGAAGCGGGTGTGGCGCTCGGGTACCTCATACGAAAGATCTTTTCAAACAGGCGGTCATAACTGCCCGCCCAAAACTCCGTATCTTATATGTTTAATTTCGCTATCAGATTGTCGAATTCTCCGTGTCGGATCACCTCAAGCAGGGAATTGAAGGAACGCAGGGCTTTGATCATCTGCTCCTTGGTGATGAGCCCCTGTTCAAGGGCATCCGCCGCTTCGTCCGCGTCGAGGATAAGCTCACGTCCGTTCGGATATAAGATCACATCGAGGAGCAGATCGTTGCTCGTGAACGTGTTATTCTCATCATCAATGATGAATTCGCAGATATCGCAGTACCATTCAAGGGTATTGCCTTCTTCGTCCATAATATTGCTGATCTTCCAGCCTTCTTTTAGACAATAGACCGAAACACCGGCAGAAAAGTCTTCCCTCTGTCTGATGGGCTTCCATCTTGTCACAAGATAATTTTCATCAAGAGAAACGCGTTCGTCCTTCTTCAGGTCGACGAACTCATTCGGAATATACCTTCTTCTGTAGATCTTCAGATTTTCCAGATTCATAACACATAATCCCCTCTTCAACCTTTTCCCCATA
>JAEEQC010000098.1 GCA_016285135.1 Lachnospiraceae bacterium | reverse complement strand
CGATAATGCCGGCACCGGATCCGGACCGGATGCCGCCTATGCTTCTGAAGGTAACCAAAGCAGCGCTCCAAGCGGTCTTCCGACCGGAAGGACTGCGCGGAACCTTTTACAGCTCCCCGACGAGATCCGCATCGTCAGCATCGGCGATGTTGATTCCTGCGCATGCTGCGCTCCCCATGTAAGATCAACCGGCCAGATCGGTCTTATAAAGATCATGAACGCCGAGCATTTCAGAGGCGGAACCAGATTCACGATCGTCTGCGGACGCGCAGCGCTTGAAGCCATGTGCAGACTCCGCAGTGACGAACTTGAGATCATGCATATGCTTTCTGCTAAGCAAGGCGAAACTCCCGCGGCGGTAAAGCGCCTCAGTGACTCACTGACAGCCGCCAAGCAATCACTTTATTTAAAAGACGAACAGATCGCTTTAATGCTTATGCAACACGCCCGCACTACCGGCTCAAGAGTGCTTTTCTGTGCAGACATCGATCAGAATATTGCGAGAAAATGCGTAAACGAACTGGTTGCTTATGATACTAATACATGCGGAGACTCCTGTGATCCTTCGAATGAATCGTTACCCATTTGTTTCTTCATCGGAACAGATGATACGGGCTACAGGTTTATCATAGGTGGTGGAAAGGATGCCCGCGAAACTCTTGCCGGTCTTAAAGAAATCATTGATATCAAGGGTGGCGGAAGCAACCTGATGGTAAACGGAACAACTTCCGCTTCTCGTGAAGAAATCGAAGCAGCAGTAGAAAGAATCAATGCTGAAACAAACGATCATCAAAGAAAAGATTCGGTTCCGAAAAAGCCCGATAACATAATAACAAACTCAAACAGGACTCAGTTCCGGCAGAACGTGCGGGTAATCCTC
Organism: Lachnospiraceae bacterium; assembly: GCA_016285135.1. Taxonomy (GTDB): domain Bacteria; phylum Bacillota; class Clostridia; order Lachnospirales; family Lachnospiraceae; genus RUG11977. Next base: position 7,840 of record JAEEQC010000098.1, on the reverse strand, counting down.
GCTTCTGCTTCACCGAGACGTAAGGAACTCCTTGCAAAGCTCGGTGTTCCTTTTGAAGTTATCGTTTCGGATACAGATGAGAACATAGAATGCGCCAACCCCTGCTCTCTTGTCAGAGAGCTTGCACTTCTGAAGGCACGTGATGTATTTGAAAAGGTTTCCGGGTGCTCTTCCGATTGCCCCTCGGAAACTGTAGCCAGAGCAGGAAATGAATCCTCTCTGCTTGTTATTGGTGCCGACACTGTTGTCGATCTGGGTGGCACAGTCCTTGGCAAACCGAAGGACAAAGCAGATGCCGAGAGAATGCTTCGCGGACTTTCGGGTAACGCTCATCAGGTTCACACAGGTATTGCTGTAATTGTCCGTGATGCTTCCGGAACCGTAACCGAATTCTCCGACACTGAGACGAGCACAGTCCATGTTGATACCCTCACAGATGAAGAGATCTCCTCCTACATCGCGACTGGTGAACCTTTCGACAAGGCAGGCTCATACGCGATCCAGGGAGATTTCGCGCCATACATCTCTTCTATAGAGGGAGATTATTATAATATTGTGGGGCTTCCTATTCACAAGCTGTACAGTATTATAAAGCCCTACATTTCTTTATGATTCAAGATTGCTTTTTAAGTTATATTATACATATCTCAATAATATAAAATCTCTAAGAGTGACAAGTATAAGAATCGTCACTCTTTTTTGATATAAGCTCTGTAAGACAAATTCATAATATCACGTTTTCCTTAAACATATTACTATGTAGATGAGGCTCGGATGCGCTCGCATAATACTTCCGGGTAGATCCGCAACGCCGGTACTTAGCATCCGTATTATGGATGCTTATGTACCGCTGCGCGAGGACCTAGCGAGAGCGTGCCCGGAAGTGTTATACGAGGCAATGCGAGCCGCAGGAGGAATGGTTGAAATCCATACGCAGAAAAATCCACTTGCCTATTCAGGGCGATTTATTTATAATTCTTCACAGTGAGTCGTTGCGACTCGGTACAACAGAAAATAATAGAGTTGGAGGAAAATACAAATGTCAGAAGAACTCAACGAAACAAAAGATGTTACAACTGAGACCAAGAAGGAAGGCTTCTTCTCCGAGAAGAAGATCGAGCTCCTCGTTGCCATCTTCCTTGGCATCACAGCGATCCTTACAGCATGGGCTTCATGGATCGGATCGCTCCACGGAGGCAATCAGGCAACAAACTACACCAAGAGTAACAACGTTTCCGCAGAAGGCAATTCGGAGTATAACTCAGCATACCAGCTTTACCTTTCCGATCAGCTTGCATGGAACACAATGTCAGAGTACAGCTTCGACCTCGAGATCGCACAGGCAAAGGGCGACGATATTTCAGCCCAGCTTATCGAAGAAAAGCTTGATTCCTATATTCAGGACAACTGCAGTGACATCATGTATGATGCTTGGGGAAAGATGACCGACGACATGAACTCTCCTTTTGAGGTTGAGGGCATGATCGACAAGTACTTTGAAACTGCCAATGAGCTTCTTGCCGAGTCTCAGGCACTCCTTGAGGAAGGTCAGAAAGACAATGCCAACGGCGATGCATACAACCTTGTAAATGTCATCTACTCTCTCGTACTCTTTATGCTCGGTATCATCGGTGTATTCAAGAAGATCCCGAACCGTACGGCAGTGCTCATCATCGCAGTTGTCTGCCTCATCCTTGCTACGATTTATATGTGCACGATCCCGATGCCCACAGGCTTCAGTCTTGCAAACTTCTTCTAAAAAACGGACCGGATCATTTGTGATCTGCTTACAAGAGCTAGCAAAACTTATAAACATTTCAGAAAAGAAAGGCAGTTCCGCGGGAGCTGCCTTTCTTTTTTATTACTATTCTTCAATTTCTATTCTTGTATTCCTGAGTCTTCTTATGCTTTGATCCCGCTCCACCCAGGTCAATCTCAACGTACCGGTCACTTCATCCGGTCTCTCATATACAATGCTAAAGCTGTACCCACAAACGCGTGGCAGTACTCGCCGTTTCCGAACGCCCCGATGACTTCTTCGACCGGGACACGCAAGTTACTTAAGATCTCATCCTCATCCGGCTTGTTCTTTCCCGTATCAACAAGGTCTTCAGCCAGGTAAAAATACACCGTATTACTGAAGATTGCTGGATTGGGGTTAAGTGCGGCGAGCAGCTTCATCCTCCCGGGCTTAAGTCCCGTTTCCTCCTGCAGCTCCCTTGCGGCCGCAACTGCGGGATCCTCTCCTTTCCCACACAGTCCTCCGGGGAATTCCACAGTGATCTGCCCATAGGCGTGCCTGAACTGTCTGACCATACAGAAACAGCCGTCAACCACAGCGATAACACTGACCCAGGCAGGTGCGTCTATTGCGATATAGTCCCCCTCGATCCCGAGCCTTGCATTTTTCTCGTGCTGCTCTTTTACATTGAATATCGCAGTATGCAGCACTTCCCTGCTCGCGATCTTCTCCCATCTCAGATCATTGTCCTTATACTCCATTTATTACTCCGTTTCATAAAACATCTGCTAAATCCTTCTCTTCCGCATAATCCTACATAAGAACCTGCAGCAGGATCCAAAACAGTGGTCAAACCCCACCACCTAAATGTGGTGGGTTATCTTTTTGCTTTATATATGCTACAGGGTTTCCCACGACGCAGCCTAATAACATATACGTCAGAGAAACCCATGTTTCACACATATCAATAATATCCTGCTTATGAAAGCCTGCTCGTAAGGAAGTACACAAACTCATCCTCGGGGATGGGCTTTGAGAAGTAGTATCCCTGATAAAAGCTGAAATCCATATCGGAGATCACACCGAGGAGATTGTCTGTCTCGATACCGCAGGCAACGGCCTTGATGTTCAGGTCTCTTATCATGCGGACCATGTTGCCCGTAACGATCTTACATTTGTCCGACAGAAGCGAATTCCAGATAACCGACCTGTCGAACTTCACATAGCGAACAGGGAACCTGACTATCTTCTCGGCATTGGCGGCAGCCGTACCGAAATTATCGATGGTAAACGTCATACCGTAGTCCATAAGCTTCTTGATATTGGTCATCATCGTGCTGTTTTCATCGACCTGGAACGCCCTGTCGGTGATCTCGAGGTTGATGAAGCCCGGCGACAGATGGTACTTCTTGGTAATATCTATCAGCTTGTCCGCCATATCGGACCTGATGCACTGCATGTACGAAAGGTTTATGTCAATGAAATCCATACCAAGCGAATGGAGGTTATACTTCGAAGCAATGCTGCAGACGCGGTTAAACACGAGCTCCCCGAGCTTGCCCATAAGTCCGTTTTTCTCGGCTACCGGGATGAATTCGGAGGGATATATGAGTCCAAGTTCCTTGTCTTCGATCCTCAAAAGTGCCTCTGCCGAGACAAAGTCCGAATTGTCCGAGTTAAAGATCGGCTGGAAATAAACCGAGAAGGACTCGTTCTTGATGGCCCTCGTGATCGCCGAGTAAACCTTCAGTTCTCTGTCATAATAATCAAAGCGCGAAGTGTTGAGGAAAACGATGGAGTCGCTCTCGTTTTCTCTGTCTCTCTTGTCCTTGACATATGAAAGAGCTTTATAGATATGATCGAACGAGTAAAAAGCATCATAGCGGAACGCATATATGATCGGCGACAGTGACTTCTTCATATCGAGATCAAAGCAGATCTTATCGACCTGATTAGAAACACGCACGACCACTTCTCTCACATCCTGGGTCGTAATGATCGCAAACGAGAGTTCGTCGATTATGAACACGTTCTTTTTCTTGCAGACCTCGTGGAGCATAGTAATGATCTTGTTCTCGAGCTCTGTTTTCTTGGTCTCGGGAAGCGCCTCAACCACGAGGCCCATATTGTCTATACCGAGGAAGAATACCGAGAACTTCTTGCCCTCGCTGAGTTTGCTGTCCACACTGTCGAGGAAGCATCGTTCGTTGAAGCAGAGATTATATTTGTAGTAGTAAAGGTACGGATCCTGAAGCGTCGTGTATAGGAGCATACCCACGATCATATAGCAATAAGCGAAGAGCTTGATACCAAGCTTCTCGGTAAAGAAGACCTGCCATGCTCCCGCAAAACAAAGTATCATCACACTGACGATCACGATGATCATTCCGGACTTTGAAAGCTTGTCCCTAAACAGGAAGGCCGCGATCAGAATGATAGCAAAAGTAAAGAGACCCACGTAGTAAGGAATCAGGTAAAGCGGACCTCTGACCACTTCACCGTTCTCAAAATCAAGAAGCAACTCCGTAAAAGGTGTTGTTACTATAAGAGACGTCATGATCACAATATAGATCACGATCACGATGCCGAGACCCTTACCGAGCCTGCGTACCGTCATTACCGCAAGGAAATATCTCAGTATGATATATGTCAGGAAATAAGCAAGGAATATACCGAGGATCCTCGTGATGTACCAGGTCCGCGTAGTAAGCACAAGCAGTGCTTCGGTGTGTAGATCGAGGAATATCTCGGCGATCGAGAAAAGTATGAGGAGTCCGAGGTAAAGACTGTAGTAATAGCCGCTCTTCATGAAGATGTTACGTCTGATGTAATATGTAAAAAGCATGATGAGAGACACACACAGTGCCGTTATATCAAAACATAAAGACATGCCGACTCCTCCTTTCTGTCAATCTTTCATACTGTCAATGCTTCTGGTGGGCATTCAAAAACTCAATGTAGTCATCCTCGTAAAGAGGCTTCGCAAAATAGTACCCCTGGAAAAGGTCAAATCCCATCGAATAAAGCGACCTGTAAAGCTCCTCGGTCTCAACGCCGCAGGCAACCGCCTTATAGCCGAGTTCTTTGATCATCTTAACAAGATGCACGAGGATAGACTTGTTCTCGGGGCCTATGGTCGAAGCGATAATGGTATGTCTGTCAAACTTTATGTACTTTACAGGGAAACCCGTTATCTTGTCCGCACTCGAGAATACACAACCGAAATTGTCGATCGCGAATGACATGCCCTTACGCTTAAGGCTGAGCACATTCTCAAGTATGGTTCCCTTGTCTTTGATACATGAGCTTTCCGAGATCTCGATACCGAAAACTCTGGGATCGATCTCGTATTTGCGACAGATCGCGCCCATGCTGTCAGACAGTCTATTGCCGATACACTGGGACTGCGAAATGTTTATGTGCATAAATATGGTTCCGAGATCCTTGAGATTATGTCTTTTAAGAGTTTTGCAGACAAGCTCAAAGATTCTGTCTCCGATCTGTCCCGAAAGGCCGTACTTGTCGGCAACGGGGATAAACTCGTCGGGGAAGAGCACCCCAAGCTCGGGATTGCAGAGACGCATCAGGACCTCACATGAAGAATATGTATCGATCGACACGTCGTATATAGGCTGGTAGCAGACCGTAAAATGATTGTCGGTAAGTCCTTCCGTGATAGCGGTAAGAACGGCCCTCTCCCTGCGGTGAAGCCTGAAATCTTCTTTTTTGAGTTCAAAAATACGCTTTCCGACGTCGGAACCGGGATTATGTGTTCTGAAGAGCTCGGCTGCGGTGATGCAGTCCTCTCCTGTTTCGATGTCTTCTTTTCTGAGCATCGATACATAAGGCTCAAGAGGAAGCATGGAGCCGACACCCGCGCAGATATCACAGATCTTTTCATATATTCTTTCAACCGGATCATCCCCGATGCGGGGTCCTTCCACATGCTCATGATCGTCATGAGGGGTCGAAAGCGGTTTGCAAACAGCTTCCAAAGAAGAGAAAGCTATAGCGAATACTCCGTTATCGAGATAGAACACGTTCTTCTTGCCAAAGCCCTTGACAAGCCCCTCAACAAGTCTGTTTTCGATCCTCTCGATCATGTCTCTCTGAAGGTACAGGCTCATCATGGTGAAGTCAACGATTCCCGCAAAACAGATACCTTCAAGGTTGTAATGCCTGAAGTTACGCTCAGCGATCTGTTTGAAAGCGTGCTCATTAAAGCACATATTGTACTGGTAATAATACTCGGAGGGATCCTCGATCGATGAGAAAAGGAATATCAATGCAAGCGCGCTTATCATACATCCCGGCTGATATCTTGTTAACACCGCCTGTCCCACAAACGCAAAAACAAGAGCCACGCATGACGCTACGAGCGAGTATCGCTGATACCTTCTGATGTTATGACCGTATTTCACGATCAAATAGATCATGGATGCGTTAAAGCAGATCATGACTATCGAGAAATACACAAGGAAAAACGGTGTAAGAACAACGAGCCCTTCCTCGATTGAGAAAAAGAATCCGGTACTCGGAGTGATCGCCAGACCTATGAGCTCGATCGATGCAAAACCGGCAAGAACGATCTTTAAAGACGTGGACAATTTCCTGACGCCCAATATCTCGAAGAAATAGAAAACGATCCCGAAATAAAAGGCGCAGAAGAACAGCATCGAAAGACAAACGCTCGTCATCAATGCCCCTTCGTCGACTTTTCCGGGATCATTCGTCAATGAAACTATTATTTCATTCAGGATATTGACTACCATAATGGCAGCAACGCAGGATATGAAAAAGAAGCCGGAACGCTGCCTAGTGCTCCGTCTGGTAAAATAAGCGATAAGAAGCAAGGCTATTATGCCCGCTGTAGCGTATGTAAAATCGCCTAATACCATACTGTGCTCCTCTTATTTCATTCCTCTGCCGTTTCGGTATCATCAAAAAGTGCTTCCGCAAACTCTCTGGGGTTGAATCTCTGAAGGTCTCCGAGCTTCTCTCCCACACCGATGTATTTCACCGGTATCGAAAGCTCCTTGGCGATCGCGATCGCGATACCACCCTTGGCTGTACCGTCAAGCTTTGTGAGGATGATGCCCGTGACGGGTGCCACTTCACTGAACTGCTTGGCCTGTACAAGTGCGTTCTGACCGGTCGTCGCATCGAGCACGATAAATGTCTCCCTGCGAACACCCGCCATTTCTCTGTCGGTCACTCTGTTTATCTTCGCGAGCTCGTCCATAAGATTCTTCTTGTTATGGAGACGACCCGCAGTATCAATCATAAGGATATCTGCCTTCCTGGCCTTTGCGGCTCCGAGTGCGTCAAAAACGACCGCCGCGGGATCACTGCCTTCACTCTGTGAGATAAGTACCGCACCCGCTCTGTCCGACCACTCGGCAAGCTGATCGATGGCACCTGCTCTGAATGTATCGGCTGCGGCAAGGATAACCTTTCTGCCTTTGTCTCTCAGCAATGCGGCAAGCTTACCGATCGAAGTTGTCTTACCGACACCGTTGACACCGATCACCATAACGACTCCGCCGTTATCCTCGTAGTCATAGGCATGCTCGTCGACATTCATCTGACCTGCTATGATATCGATAAGAAGCTGTCTTACCTCACCGGGCTCCTTTAGTCCCTGCTCCTTAACCTTTGCGCGAAGCTCGGTGATTATGTCCTCCGAAGCCTGCATTCCGATATCGGCCATAACAAGGATCTCTTCAAGCTCTTCGTAGAAATCGTCATCGAGCTTTGATGAAAACAGTCCCGAAAGACCGCTCGCTATATTCTTACGGGTCTTGGAAAGACCGCTCAGCAGTCTGCCGAAAAACCCGCTTTTCTTCTCTTGTTCCATAAAAAATACTCCTGATAATAACTATACTATAATTGGCTTTTTTGTTCAACTAGTTTACTTTTCTAATTCACTTTCTATCATGCTGACACTCACGAGTTTTGAAACTCCCTTTTCCTGCATGGTGATTCCGTAAAGGATATCGGCACATGCCATGGTGCCTCTTCTGTGAGTGATTATTATGAACTGCGAATGACCTGTAAGCTTACGTAAGAACGATGCAAATCTTCCGACGTTCGAATCGT
>JAEEQC010000097.1 GCA_016285135.1 Lachnospiraceae bacterium | reverse complement strand
GGGAGCACCGGCAGGCGAGCTCACAGCTGAGGGTGCAGCTTTCCTCGATCCCGAAGGCGACCTTGAAGCCGGCATCCCGCTCTGCCCTCCCGAAGGTGACGCAGGAACCGGAATGACCGCGACAAACAGCGTTGCAAAAAGAACTGCCAACGTTTCCGCCGGTACAAGTATCTTTGCGATGGTTGTTCTTGAGAAGAAGCTCAGCCGCGTTTACCGCGAGATCGATCTCGTGACCACACCCGCCGGTGACCTCGTGGGCATGGTTCACTGCAACAACTGCACTTCAGACCTCAACGCATGGATCGGCATCTGCAAGGAGGCTCTCGGTGTATTCGGAGCCGAGGTTGACACGAACACTCTTTACACCAAGTTATTCGAGTACGCAGAGAATGGTGATCCCGACTGTGGCGGCGTTATCTCCTACAACTATTACTCGGGCGAAGGCGTTACGGACCTCAACGAAGGCCGTCCTCTTCTCGCCCGCGAGCAGAATGCGAAGTTCAGCCTCGCAAATCTCATGCGTGCAAGCCTTTACTCAAGCGTTGCAACCCTTAAACTCGGCTGCGATATCATGCTCAAGGACGAAGGTGTTGCTGTTGACAAGGTTCTCGGTCACGGCGGTCTCTTTAAGACGAGAGGCGTCGGACAGTCGATCCTTGCCGCAGCCCTCAACGCTCCCGTCTCCGTCATGGAGACCGCGGGCGAAGGCGGTGCATGGGGCATGGCGCTGCTCGCAGCATATCTTAAATACGCGGGCGAGCTGTCACTTTCGCAGTTCCTCGACAGCAAGGTATTCGCCGGCATGAAGGCCGAGACACTTGCACCCGACGCTAAAGCTGTTGAGGGCTTTAATGCCTATATTGACACCTTTAAGAAAGCCCTCGAAGTCGAGAAAGCAGCGATTTCCGCTCTTAAATAAAATCATTTTTTCAGGAGTTACAGATATGTTAGAAACATTAAAAAAACTTGTATACGCAGCAAATATGGAGCTGCCCCGCTACAACCTCGTCACATTTACATGGGGTAACGTGAGCGCCATCGACAGAGAGGCGGGGCTTGTCGTGATCAAGCCCTCGGGTGTCGACTACGAACGCCTCACTCCCGACGACATGGTTGTTGTCGACCTGGAAGGAAAGGTAGTCGAAGGCGAGCTTCGCCCTTCATCCGATACTCCCACTCATGTGGAGATGTACAAGGCTCTCCCCAAGGTCGGAGGCATCGTTCACACCCACTCGTCTTACGCAACCAGCTGGGCACAGTCGGGCCTTTCGATCCCCTGCTACGGAACAACTCATGCGGATCACTTCTACGGACCTGTTCCCTGCCTGCGGTGCTTAAACGCTGAAGAGATCGCCGAGAACTACGAGAAGAACACGGGTCTGCTCATCAACTCCGCTGTAGCGAGCACCGACTACATGGCAACACCCGCCGTCCTCTGCAAGAACCACGGTCCTTTCACCTGGGGCAAGGACGCGCACGAAGCCGTTCATAACGCTGTTGTTCTCGAAGAAGTTGCAAAGATGGCATACATGACCCGTCTCATCAATCCCGATGTTTTACCGGCTCCCGATTCGCTTATCGAGAAGCATTACATGCGTAAACATGGACCCGGCGCATACTACGGACAGAAATAACATTAATGATATACACTATTTCCTGTTGAAAAAAACCGTTCTAGGTGCTACAATGATAATGTTATATCGTTTCATAGGTTTTTCTATATCATAAAACTCACACAGCCCTAGGGCTGTAGCACTCAGAAAGGGTAGAATTGACATGGACAGAAGAAGAAGAGACACAAAGGAAAGGTTTATCAAGTTTACATTAGAGCGGATCCGTACAAGCGGTGAGGACGATACTACGTTGCGTGATCTTGCCAAAGAATTCGGTATTTCCGCAGCTGCTCTCTACAACCATTTCGTTGACAAAGACGAGCTCCTTAACGAAGTCCTTAAGGTTGCTTCGAGCAAGGTTACAACTCTTTATCGTGAGTACCTTGCCGATCACGGCACACTCAAGGGTGGCAAGGAAAGGCTCATCCAGTTCGGCGAGTTCCTTCTTGAGCTTTTCAAGAACGAGAGCAATCTTGTCAGCTTCCTGTTCTTCAGCAAGACCGCGATCAACCTTTATTCATCGGTTGACGTATTTGAGAACGATCAGTTCAAGCTTCTCTCGATCGCTTGTGAGATCATCGACAGCGTACGTGTTGAGAACAACCTCTCGATCTCGAACTTTGAGCTTTACATCAAGTTCTGGTCCTTCATGGAAGGCTACGCGCTGTTCGTTACCTCGGGTGTCTTCGAAGGTAACACCTCCTTTATTTCCGATATCGTAAACGATGTACTCTGCGGCGATGCTGCGAAGGCGAAGAAGTGACCAGAAACGTTAAGATTATTTTTTCCACACTTGCGAAAGACATCTCCGATGAACCGGAGATCCTTGAGCTTGTCGGCGAGTATACCATCCAGAACGGTAAGCGTTATCTGCGCTATGAGAAGGACGGTCTGCGCGCACTCATAAAGATCACAGATGACGGCGTCTCGGTGATCTATTCCGGCGCAATGACGTCACGTATGGAGTATGCGCCCGGCACGACTACGTCCGGGTCGTTCAGGTCCCCCGAGGGTCTGCTCGATGCGGTTGCCGAGACAGAGCGCCTCACTGTGATAGAAGGCTCAGGCAGTGTCCTGCGCGTTTCACTGCGTTACAACCTGTCGATTTCCGGCAGTTTTGTCTCTGCTTATGAAGTGGACATTAATTGTCTGAAGATCTGAAAATCAAGAATCCCCTCATCACGAGATCCGTGACGAGGGGAATTTTATGTCTGTATGAAATTTCACGGATGATCAATATGCTCTGTCTCCGGTTATCCCGCAAAAGCTTTAACTTTCACGTCCTCCGCACCTATACTGATCGAAAGGACATTCCCCGCAAAGTTCCTGAACTGGTCGGGGCTGTCGCTCACATAGAACTCGTTTCCTGACCTGCTTCCCGATTCGCAGAGCAGTCCTTTTTCTTCAAGGAGAGCCTTGAAGCTGCGGGCTGTCTCATATGCGGGATTTACAAGAGTAACATCCTTCCCTACCGCACGGGCTATGCTGTCTTTTAAGAGCGGATAGTGCGTGCATCCCAGAACCAGTGAATCAATGCCTTTTTCAAGCAGCTCATCAAGGTACATGTGGATGATACTGTCTGTGATGGGGTCGTCCGTAAGCCCTTCCTCTACGAGCGGCACGAACAGGGGACAGGCCTTGGCAAATACCTCTATCTCCGGCCTTTTCCCTTTCAGATACGCCTCATATATGCCGCTGTTCACCGTCGCACGAGTCGCGATGACACCGATCTTTCCTTTTCGCGAAACGTCCGCTGCCGCACGGGCACCCGGCTTTACCACACCGATGATGGGGACATCCACGGATTTGTTGAGCTCATCAAGAGCAAGCGCACTGGCTGTATTACAGGCTACAACGATGGCTTTGACATTCTGCTCACATAAGAAATCCGCTATCTCCCGCGAGTAACGGATGACGGTTTCACGGGATTTGTTGCCGTAAGGCACGCGCGCCGTGTCACCGTAATATATGATCCTCTCGTTCGGCAGCTGCTCCATAAGCTCTTTTACCACGGTCAGCCCGCCGACACCCGAATCAAATACGCCTATCGGTGAATTTCTGTCTGTCTCACCCATTACTTTTGCTCCTCGTATATATCAGTTATTCCACTTTCTGTTTCCGGGGTTTCTTGCGATACCGAGCTTCTCGGCAACTTCCGCAACCTGAAGCGAAACAACCTCTGCTACTCTCTTGTCGAACACACCGGGGATGATAAACTCGGCATTCAGCTCTTCTTCCGAAACGAGCGAAGCTATAGCCTTTGCAGCTGCAAGCTTCATCTCTTCAACGATCTGCGTAGCCTCGACCATGAGTGCTCCGCGGAAGATGCCGGGGAATACGAGCACGTTGTTGATCTGGTTGGGGAAATCGCTCCTGCCTGTTGCAACGATGGCTGCGCCGGCTGCCTTTGCCTCATCGGGCATGATCTCGGGAACGGGATTTGCCATAGCGAACACGATGGGATCCTTGGCCATGGAAGTTACCATCTCACGTGTTACGATACCGGGTGCCGAAACGCCGATAAACACGTCCTTGCCCTTCATAACATCTGCGAGCGAACCCTTTTCGTGATTGCGGTTTGTGATGAGCGACATAGCTGCCTGAGCGGGATTGAGTCTTTCGTCTCCCTCGCACACAGCGCCCTTGCTGTTCACAAGAACCACATCCTTAACACCGAGCGACATGATAAGCTTGCAGATCGAGATACCTGCCGAACCTGCGCCGCTGATTACAACCTTAAGGTCTTCTATCTTCTTGTTTACGAGCTTTACTGCGTTTATGAGGCCTGCCGAAACAACGATGGCCGTTCCGTGCTGGTCATCATGGAAAACGGGGATATCAAGCTCTTCCTTAAGACGTGTCTCGATCTCGAAGCAACGGGGTGCCGAAATATCCTCAAGGTTGATGCCTCCGAATGTGGGAGCAAGGTACTTGACTGTCTTGATGATCTCTTCGGTGTCCTTTGTGTCAAGGCAGATCGGGAAAGCATCCACACCACCGAACTCCTTGAAAAGAACAGACTTGCCTTCCATAACGGGCATAGCTGCTTCGGGTCCGATATCACCGAGTCCGAGAACCGCTGTTCCGTCGGAAACTACTGCCACTGTGTGGCTCTTGATTGTGTACTTATAAACGTTATGCTTATCTTTGTTGATCTCAAGACAGGGCTGTCCGACGCCGGGTGTATAGGCGGTCGAGAGCTCCTCTCTGGTTGTTACGGGAACCTTTGATACAACCGAAAGCTTGCCGTGATTCTCCTCGCAAAGCTTAAGGCTCATTGCTGAATAATCCATTTCTGTTACCTCTTTCTTATTTCAAACCGATTCTCCTTTCAGAAGATCCGGTATTTTCTTTCTGAAATTCTTTATGTCTTTTTTAATGCTTATCGTGCAACTCTTTATCGGATCTCGGCCGCGATCTTCTTGGCATACTCCGCTGCTTCGCCGTCAGCATAGGAAAGCTCTTTCCAGGGCATCGTAACGCCGTCATTCTCATAACGGGGGATCAGATGGATATGGAGATGGAATACCGACTGCCATGCAGCTGTTCCGTTGTTCTGAAGCATGTTTATGCCGTCACAGCCAAGCGCCTTCTTCTGTGCGTTCGCGATCTTGGATGCCACGATAAGAGCACGCGATGCCGTCTTTTCCTCGATCTCGAGAAGGTTCGGCATATGCCTCTTCGCAAGAATTATGACATGTCCCTTTGCAGCGGGAGCGATGTCCATGATCGCCTTGAAATCATCATCTTCATAAACTGTAGCGCTCGGGATCTGTCCTGCGACTATCTTACAAAAAATACAGTTATCCATACTCTGTCTCCTTCTATTTTGAGTCGGTTTTTAAACCTCTCCTGATTCCTCGTCCGACTAAAACCCATGTATCAGACTCCTGTCGTCTGTTTTCACAGACTTCCATCGCTACCATTATACACAAATTACTGCCCACGGCAACTGTTTGCACCAAGAAATACACGTAATATTAGTATATTAAACCCACCGACAAGACAGCGACTGTTTTCAAGCGCCGGTATTTGGCAGTGGGTTACTTTTTTCTTCTGTATTGTTTTTCAAAATCCGGGGGTTGCCGGTTATTTGTCCAAGTATTCCTTGATATTTCCGTAAGAGATATCGCCTGCGAGCTTTCCGAGCAGCTTCTCGTCCTCGGGGAAGTCCCCGCCGAGCGCGAAATCTGCGAGCACATTGCAGAGGATCCTTCTGAAATACTCGTGTCTCGTGTATGATACAAAGCTTCTCGAATCGGTGAGCATGCCGATGAAGTTCCCGAGCAGTCCGTCTGCCGCAAGACGCTTCATGTGTGCTTCAATTCCGAGACGGTGATCGTTAAACCACCATGCCGCACCGTGCTGGAGCTTTCCGCGAACCGAGTCATCCTGGAAGCATGCGATGACTGTGTTGATGATCGCGTCCTCGTTCGGATCGAGGCTGTATACAACAGTCTTCGGAAGTGCCCCGTCTGTCGCACAGTCGTTAAGGAAGTTCGCAAGGTCCGCACCCGACGAACCGTTCGCGATGCAATCGAGACCGGCATTTGCGCCGAGCTTCTTAAATGCCTCAACATAGTTTTCGCGCTTTACGCCGTAGTGAAGCTGCATCATCCAGCCGCGCTTTGTGTATTCTGCGGCAAAGAACTTAAGCATCGCTGTTTTGTACTGCTTTGCTTCGAGGTCACTCACTTTCTCGCCCCTGTATGCGCGTGCAAAGATATCAGCCACAACTTCATCCGCAGCGGGTTCATAAACAAAGAGACCCATACCGTGATCTGCAACCTTGCATCCGTGTTCTGCGAAGAAATCCATCCTTGCGCGAAGCGCGTTCTTTAAGCAGTTGATGCACTTGATCTCACGGCCGGCGGCCTCGCCGACTTTTTTCACATATGCGTTAAAATCCTCTTTTTCGATATCAACCGCCCTGTCGGGTCTGAATGCCGGGAGCACCTTGATATCAAAACTCTTGTCCGCAGCGATCGCTTCGTGGTGCTCAAGCGAATCTATGGGATCGTCCGTTGTGCAGATAAGCTCAACGCCCGACATCTTCATAATACCGCGCGCGCTGTACTCGGGCTGTTTTAATCTCTCGTTGCAAAGGTTCCAAACCTCTTCGGCCGTGTCACCGCAGAGCACCCCGTCGTAACCGAAATAACGGTAAAGCTCGAGATGGCTCCAGATGAACACGGGATTACCGACTGCTCTTTCAAGAGTCTTCGCAAAGGCAACGAACTTGTCGTGGTCGCTCGCGCTGCCTGTGATCAGATCCTCGCTCACGCCGTTCGCGCGCATCAGGCGCCACTTGTAGTGATCGGCCCCGAGCCAAAGCTTCGTGATGTTCTCAAACCTTATGTCGTCCCTTATTTCGCTCGGAACGATATGGCAGTGATAGTCAATGATCGGCTGCTTCTCTGCGTATTCATGATAAAGCTTTTTTGCAAGCTCTGATGAGAGGAGGAATTCCTCATTTAAAAATTTCATTCTGTCGTCTCCTGTTAAATGAACCACTACCCCCGTCCCCGGTGGACCACTCCCGGGGGCAGGCCCCAACGGGGTCAATTATCTTTGTACTCTTCCCGAGCCGTCTCCGCCGGCGAGCTTCTTAACTTCATCAACGGTGACCATGTTGAAATCGCCCTCGATGCTGTGCTTTAAGCAGCTTGCAGCAACTGCGAACTCGATGGTTGCCTGGGGATCGTAGTCCGAAAGACTTGCATAGATGAGTCCTGCGCCGAACGAATCTCCGCCGCCGACTCTGTCAACAATGTGGATCGCATAATTCTTGCTGCGGTAGCTCTTGCCGCCCTCATAAAGCAGGGCGCCCCAGTTGTTGTCATTTGCTGAAATCGAGCTTCTGAGCGTGATCGCAACTTTCTTGAATCCGAAACGGTCTGCAAGCTTCTTTGCGACCTCAACATATCCGGCATCGTCGATCTTGCCGGAGGTAACGTCCGTGTTGTCGGCACGGATCCCGAACACATCATCCGCATCCTGCTCGTTTGCGATGCAGACATCAACGTATTCCATAAGACCTGCCATGACCTTGCCGGCCTTTTCCTTGCTCCAGAGCTTTCCTCTGTAATTGAGGTCACAGCTGACAGTAACGCCGTGCTTCTTTGCTGCCTTACATGCCTCGAGGCAGATGTCTGCAACATTGTCGCCGAGCGCGGGTGTGATCCCGGTGAAATGGAACCAGTCGGTTCCTTCAAAAATATCGTCCCAGTCGAAATCGGAAGCCGAAGCCTCTGCGATCGATGAACCGGCTCTGTCGTAAATAACCTTGGAAGGGCGCTGACTTGCTCCCTTTTCAAGGTAGTAGATTCCCACTCTGTTTCCGCCGCGAACAATGTCGTCCGTGTCCACACCGAATCTGCGGAGCGAATTGACCGCTGCCTGTCCGATCTCATGTGTGGGGAGCTTCGAAACAAACGCTGCGTCCATTCCGAAGTTTGCGAGCGAAACCGCAACGTTCGCCTCACCGCCACCGAATGTGGCTCCGTAGGTCTCTGCCTGTACAAATCTGTAATACCCTTCGGGTGCAAGCCTGAGCATTATCTCTCCGAATGTAACTATTCTTTTCATGTCTCGTCCTTTCTGAAATATCAAGTTCTTTTCCATAGCTCCCGGTCTCTGCGGGTCACCTGACATTCTTTATGTTCATTTATCTTATTATGTCCGGTATGCAGTTTTTCTTTACCGGTATCTTTTTATTTCACTGTTAAAGAACCGTTATCGCAAGCTGATCCTTCCGATCTCTGCCGGGCATTCCGGTTCTTACTTCTGCACAAGATGTACTGCGAATCCTGAGATCTCGTCAGTCATATAAATGGCCTTGAGCTTTCCTGCCGGATCGTACTTGGCTGTATCCTCATCGAATTTTGCTCCGCGAAGTGTTAAATGGAATACCGCCCTTTCTACATTTGTAGTCCCGATCGCAATGTGACCTTTTGCTCCGAGATAAGGAGTCTTCATAAACTCTGCGAAAGTTCCCGCAAACACGGACGAATTGCCGTCCTTCCTTGCAAAACCGAACAGGAGATCAAAGCGGTCCGCATCTTCAAGTGCCTCTGATTCGGTCTCGCAGTTTACGCCTATATGGGCAAGTGAGAAACCGAGTACGGCATCGACCGCCTCTCTCGAAAGCCTTGTTACCTCGTCAAAGCGTCCTGCTGCGATGAGCTTCTTATCTACCATGAAA
>JAEEQC010000096.1 GCA_016285135.1 Lachnospiraceae bacterium | reverse complement strand
CAGGGCACACCCTCGGGATTCCTGCAGTCACTTATCGCAGAACTCGGTGTTGATTCAAAGAAGGCCCTTTCCTTCAATGAGAACCAGGCAGACGTGCTCACGGCGATCTCGAACCAGAGACTTTCGGTATCGGGTGTCGACATGGACGAGGAGTCGATGTCGCTCGTCAGATACCAGAGCGCGTACAACCTTTCAGCCAAGGTCATCAGCACGATGAACGAGATCTACGAGAGACTTATCAATATGTAATGAATTAGGAGGTCAGACATATGCGTATTACCAACAGAATGATGACCAATAACATGCTTTACAACATCAACAACAATAAACGTACTCTGAACGGACTTGAAGAGAAGTACGCAACGGGTCTTGCGATACAGCGCCCTTCGGACGATCCGATCGTTGCTGTCAGAGCCCTGAAGCTGCGTACCAACCTCTCCGAGCTCAATCAGTACTATGAGAAGAACATCCCCGATGCGAAGTCGTGGATGGAGACGACAGAGAGCGCTCTTAAGGTTACAAGCGAGATCATCACCAAGATCCACACCTACTGCGTACAGGGTGCGAACGATACTCTCACAGAGGAAGACCGCAGAAGCATCGCCATCAACCTTCAGGAACTTAAGTCGCAGGTTTACCAGGAAGGAAATGCGAACTACGCGGGCCGTTACCTCTTCACCGGCTACAAGACGAACACCCCTCTCGTGTTCGGTGACGAGTGCCACACGGAGCACTATACCATCACAGAGACCATCACTTCGGATCAGGTAGAGATCGGCAAGAGGATCGTTGATACCTGCCCTTACAAAGAGTTTGATCTTGAGAACTACGACAGCTTTGACACGGAGACACGTCCCAACGAGGTTACGGTCTACAGACTCAGACTTTCGTATGACAAAGTCATGAGCGTCGATGACAATGCATCCTTTACGCTCAAGGTTCCGAGCAAGCTCGAGGACGGCAGCTACGAGCTTGACGATGAGGGCAACCGCATCTACACGGATGAATTCTCCGAGAACGACATGATCTCCCTTACATCGACAGATCCGGCAGCGTATAAGCCCGAGCCCGACGAGATCCATTTCCTCGCCGATACGGGAGAGATCATCCTCGGAAGCGAGATCTACGATCAGTTCCGTAACTCCGATTTCGAGATCACTTACGAGAAGAAGGACTTTGAAAAGAACGAACTCAGACCCGAGCACTATTTCGACTGTGTAAGGCGTGATCTTTCAATCGAGGATCCCGATGAAAGAGAAGAAAAGGCGATCAAATTCACGGCGGAAGACCAGAAGATCGCATTCGAGATCAACTTCAACCAGCAGATGGCCATAAACATTCAGGGCAGAGAAGCATACCGCCACTCACTCGGAAGAACGGTTGACGATATCGTTCAGGCCATAAGTGATGTTGACCGCGTAAAGGACGAGATCGAAGAAGTTAAGCTCGCCATGAAGGACGATACACTTTCGGAAGAGCAGGTTTCAAAGCTGAACGACATCCTCAGCGTCCTCAACACAGAGCTCGACCTCAAGGACGGCATCATGAGACAGGCATATGCGAAGGCACTCACGGCCATGTCAAACGAGGAAGACAGGGTAAATGTTGCCACAGCTGATATCGGAACAAGGTACAACAGACTTGAACTCACGGAGTCGAGACTTTCGACACAGCAGACTGAGTTCACGGATCTTCTTTCGCAGAACGAGGATGCCGACCTTGTCGATACCGTTGTTAATTACAACGCAATGCAGACAGTTTACAACGCATCGCTCTCGTCGGCAGCGAAGGTTGTCCAGAACACATTGCTTGATTTCCTGTAAAAAGTGATCTGCAAAGGATGATCGGCAGGCAAGCATGCTGTTAAGTGGTATTATTGTCGAATAATGATTCACAAACAGTGGCACAAGTATCACCGAGTGTGATATAATAGCATAAACATACGCAAACTGCACAAAACAGTAACGGCACAGACAGAATAATACATTAAGCTGTTACTGCGTTGAAGTGTTTGGCAAGGAATCAACGGCGAAAATCGCCGTTAAAGAGGAGGGTACAACATGAGAATAAATACAAGATATTTCGGCACCGTGGATCTTGATGATGACAAAGTGATCGTTTTTGATGAAGGTCTCTTCGGATTTGAGGAGTACAAGAAGTTCGCTCTGATCTTCAACAACGAAGCCAAGGAGCGCCCTGCGATCTCGTGGCTCCAGAGCGTGGATGAGCAGGCTCTTGCACTTCCCGTGATGATACCCACCGTTGTTAAGCCCGACTACAACCCTGTTGTTGAGGACGATGCACTCGAAACTCTCGGCGACTGGAACGAGGAGAACATCTCGGTCCTTGTGACCGTGACGGTTCCCGAAGACCTCAAAAACATGACTACAAACCTTAAGGCTCCCATCATCATCAATACCGACACGATGAAGGGCGTTCAGACCGTGGTTGAGAACCAGGATTATGAGATCCGTTTCAAGATCTACGATCTCCTTAAGGCAGCGGGAAAGGAGGAAGCCTGATGCTCGCTTTGTCCAGAAGAATCAATGAATCCATCATGCTCGGAAAGGATATTGAGATCACTATCCTCGAGATCAAGGGCGATCAGGTCAAGATCGGTGTCGTAGCACCCCGTTCCGTGCCTGTTTATCGTAAGGAGATCTTCCTCCAGATCGAGGAAGAAAACCGTAAGGCGGTCGCTCTCGAGCAGACCAAGGAAACCATCGAAAAACTACTCACATTTTGATGATGTGTCCAAAATAGGAGAAGAGGCAGCACCCGGCGTGGTGCTGTTTCTTTTTTGTGCGATAAACGAAAGACGTCTGTTGCAAGCCTGTACGTGAGTGGTCCGTTCAGGGCATGAGTCGGCCCACTCGATTTTTTCGTAATTTTGTAAAAAGTTGTTATTTGTATGTAATGTTTTTTGCTTTTCTGCCGATATAAGATGTAGGAACTCGTTCAAAAGGATTTTGAACTTTTGCTTTTTTACAAGGAGGTAACAGGGATGGATGGAATCTATCAAACCAATTATCAGTCGGCTCCCAAGCCGGTAGCGACTGAAAGTCACTCATATACCGATGCCGCTGTCACTGCAGCAGCTTCGACCGCTGTACAGCCTGTTCAGCAGTCATCCGAGAGCGGCACAACAACAGCTTCTCCCGAGCAGATCAAATCTGCCATCGAGGTAGCGAACAGAAAGGCACACTTCGGACACACGAATGCAAAGTTCTCGTATCACGAGGCTACAAAGAGTATCTCCGTTAAGATCATCGACGACGAGACAAACGAAGTCATCAAGGAGATCCCTCCCGAGGAAACACTCGACATGATCAGTAAGATGTGGGAGCTCGCCGGGATCATGGTTGACGAGAAGAGATAAAGCCTTCGGACATAAGACGGAACGTTTGCGACAAGGAGGTCTCACATGCCTATCAGATTAAGCGGAATGGCGTCGGGTCTCGATACCGATGCGATCATCAAAGAGCTTATGTCTGCCCAGTCTCTTAAGAAGACTAACATCGAGGGCAATAAGAAAAAGCTCGAATGGAAAAAAGAAAAATGGGAAGAGATGAACACGAAGCTCTATTCCCTTTATACAGAGAAGCTTTCTTCGCTCAAGCTGCAGGGATCATTCCTTACACACAAGACCGCAAGTTCTGACGAATCAAAGCTCACCGCTTCGGCGGAAGCAACTGCGAACGGAACCTACACCGTGGAGGTTGAGTCGATGGCCAATGCCCAGTACATGACGGGCAGGCAGATAAAGGACAAGAACCTTTCGATGACCTCAAAGCTTTCCGATGCCGGGATGGGCCTTAACCAGACGATCACCGTGACAAAGAACGGTGACCCCGAGACTGCGAAGACATTCACGGTTGAAGAGGATTCGACAATGAGAGACTTTGTTGATTTCCTTAAGTCGGCAGGACTGAATGCCAACTTCACTGCCGAAGACGGAAGGTTCTTCGTGGGATCCAAGACTACAGGTGAGGAGAACAGCTTCACGCTCACGTCGGATTTCACCGGTGATGACGGACTTAAGGCACTCGGCCTTATGGACATTGATGCGGAAACAGCCAAGACGAACCTTGCGGCAAACAGTGCCGATCAGATCGCACTTGTTGCGGCATCCGATGCGAGAGTCAAGGTGAACGGAGCTGTCATAACGAACTCGGTCAATTCGATCAAAGCAAACGGCCTCACATTTGAGCTCAAGGGAGTTACATCACAGCCCGTTTCGGTTACCGTGACCAACGACTCGGAAGGAGTCTACAATAAGGTTAAAGAATTCGTTAAGTCCTACAACGAACTCATGAAGGAAATGTACGACAAGTACAATGCGAAGTCGGCCCGGGGCTATAACATGCTTACCGACGACGACAAGGAAGCGATGAGCGAGAAGCAGATCGAACTCTGGGAAAACAACATAAAGGATTCGCTTCTTCGCCGTGACGATACACTCAGCTCACTGATGACGATCTTCCGTAATGCGATGCAGAAGACGGTCGAGGTGGATGGCAAGACTTATTCACTCTCATCGTTCGGAGTCGGAACGGGAGCATATACGGAACATGGTCTGCTCCATATAGACGGTGATGCGGAAGACGGACTCTACGCTTCAAAGGATGACAAGCTCAAGTCCGCGATAAACGAAGATCCTGAGCTGGTTGCAAAGGTAATGTCCGGAGTATTCACCGAGTTTTATAAGACACTTTCGGACAAGATGTCCGCTTCGTCGATCAGTTCGGCACTTACGTTCTACAACGACAAGCAGATACAGTCGCAGATAACCGACTACGATAAAAGTATCAAATCCTGGGAGACAAGGCTTTCCGATCTCGAGGAGAAGTACTACAAGCAGTTCTCATCCATGGAATCGGCAATGGCCAAGCTTCAGAGCCAGCAGAGTCAGCTGGCAGGGTTGCTGGGAATGTCATAAAGAAAATACTAACATACGGAGGGCACCGATATGACACCTAACATGACACTTGCGTACAAAGACAACACCATCAAGACAGCATCTCCCGCAGAGCTTACACTCATGCTCTACGACGGAGCTATCAAGTTCTGTAACATCGCGCTTGCAGGATTTGAGAAGAATGATATCAACAAGGTCAACACCAACATCATCAAGGCTGAGAAGATCATAGTTGAGTTCAGAGCAACTCTTGACTTCAAGTATCCCGTAGCCAAGGATTTCGATCTCGTTTACGACTACATCTACAGAAGACTCGTGGAAGCCAACATCAAGAAGGATCCCGAGATCCTCGAGGATGCTCTCAAGTACATCCGTGAGATGCGTGACACATGGAAAGAAGTCATGGTAAGGAGCAGAGCGGGTGCAGGCGGACCTTCCGCTATCCAGTATATTCCGGCACAGAAAAGAGCCGTTTCACAGTAAAACACAAGCGTAATGACGCCCGGATGATCCGGGTTTCGCGGAGGCCGCAGACTCCGTGGGACAGATCATCCGGGCTGATATTTTATGGGTCTTGTATCAGATACGTAATATGGTATCCTTATATATGAGCAAATTGCGAAGCAATTCGCGAGTTTGACAGGAGAACAGACAGGAGAGGAGCCCGGTGATGGAAGCAAAAGATCTTACTTATATAAGTATCCTGATAGATTCGCTCAAGAAAAAGATTGAGGTTCTGGAGCGCCTGCGTGATGACACGGAGAAGCAGGAAGAGATTCTCTCACGTGACGAACTTGATTTTGACGCATTCAACAAGACGATCGAGTCGAAAGAGAAGTCGCTCGCACGCCTGGGTGAGCTTGATGACGGATTCCTTGAGGTTTACGAAAAGGTGGCGCCTCTCTTTAAAAATGACAAGGAATCGTATGAAAACGAGATCACATATCTTAAGGAGCTGGTTAGACGCGTGACGGATTACTCAACGATGCTCACGGCCCTTGAGGAAAGAAATAAGGTAAAGCTCTCAATCCATCTCAACCGTGGTAAGCAACGCATCAAGGAGTACAAGCAGAGCTCGAAAACCGTGGCGGCTTATTATAAGAATATCGCGAATAAGCGTACTCCTGAAGGATCCACTTTCTACGACAGAAAGAAATGACACATAAACATGATACGGAAGCAGCTTTTTAGGAGCTGCTTCTTTAATGATCCGGGTTCTGACCCGGATCGGCAAAGGCGATCTCTGAGTTTTTAGAGTGATCTTCAAAATATTTCAGATTCGTAAATCCGCTTGTAGAGCGGAGTTGCTGGCTTTTTGAAATTTTTTCAAAAAAGTTTCGAAAAAGGGGTTAAGAATCCCGCATCCATGTCGATATATATAACAAGTAAAGCAACACACACTTAGCTACAAGTTTTTCGGTGAGAGTGCTACTCGATCCGGATCGGTTCTGAGGAACAGGGAGTACGGCCCAAAGCTTCCAAAGAGCCAGCAACCAATCAACCCAAGCACTGTGGCAAGGATGCCACACAAACATTCAAGGAGGAAATTATGATAGTACAACACAACATGTCAGCAGCTAATACCAACAGACAGCTTGGTATTACAAACGGAAACCTTAGCAAGTCAACAGAGAAGTTATCAAGTGGTTACAGAATCAATCGCGCAGGCGATGATGCAGCTGGTCTTTCGATTTCAGAGAAGATGCGTGGACAGATCAGAGGTCTCGAGCAGGGTTCAACAAACGCTCAGGACGGTATCTCCCTCATCCAGACAGCTGAAGGTGCTCTCAACGAAGTACACAGCGTACTCCAGAGAATGAGAGAGCTTGCAGTTCAGGGTTCGAACGATACCAATGTAACTGAAGATCGTACATCCATCTACGAAGAGATGGAGCAGCTTGCTAAAGAGATCAACCGTATCGGTTGCACAACTGAGTTCAACACGATGAAGCTTTTCGCTTCTGAGGATATGCTCTCAGGAATGCAGGATGACCTCGGAGAGCTCGAGTACAACACAGACAAGGCTTCTGAGAAGTTCGAGTCTATGATCTCTCTTGCTAACCTTGATGATGAAGTTAATGCTAACCTTCAGGTTGGTGCTAACTCCGCTCAGTCCATCAAGTTCAGAATGGGCACACTTGACACTTCCAAGCTCAACTATCCCGGTGCAGAGGATGGTGAGGAAGTTAACCTTGCTTCGTTTAGTGATGGTGTAATCGAGGGTGGTACTCTCTTCAACATCAAGGAGAAGCTTGACGCAGGCGTTGACAGCAGCTCATTTGAGGATGTTCACAAGGCATTCACAGCAGCTGTTACAGATATCGACATCGCTACATCGTTCGTATCGAAGTCAAGATCTTACCTCGGTGCTATCCAGAACCGTCTTGAGCACACAATCGCTAATGCCGACAACACCGCAGAGAACTTACAGGCATCTGAAAGCCGTATCCGCGATGTGAACATGGCTGAAGAGATGGTTCAGTACTCGAAGTCGAGTATCCTTCAGCAGGCTGGCCAGTCGATGCTCGCACAGGCAAATCAGTCTACACAGGGTGTACTTACACTTCTCAGATAATCATCTCGAAAGTATTGACTATCAAACAAAAGTCGAGCCGCAGCCCTCAAGGGAGCTGCGGCTCCTTTTTGCGTGTTAAGCGAATACTGTCAGTAGCAAGCCACGCTTGCTACTGTGTGTAAGAATTTTTTTGCTACGAGAGCTTGCTCTCAGTCGCAAAAAAATTCTTATACACAGAGTGAGACGAAGTCTCACGTACTGACAGTTGAGCGCGCGTACATCGAGCGTATTTATACGCGAGATGCACGCAGACTTATACACGTATAGAATTAATAGTATGAGTAACGAGTTGATTGCTGTATAATAGAAACATGTAAGAGAAATCCACGAGCACGAGAGGAGCGCTGTAATGGACCTGTACGGGATGAGTCATCACATCGTCGGTGAGATTGAGAAGTTGGCCGACTGTTGTGAAAAGCATGAAAAAGACGAAGCGTTAAAACGAATGGCTGATCTGACAGGGAAACTGGCTCCTTTTTTTGAGAAGCTTTTTGCTTGAGACGAAAGTAAGGACGATGAAGCACTCGGGGATCTGAAGGAAAACGCCATACCTGCCATGGGAGAAGCACTGAAAGCGATGGAGGACGGTGATCTTGCGAGATTGTCCGATGTCATGGTACATGGATTGAAGGAAAGGATCGAAGCGGCCTTTTCCGACAGGAAGCCCGAGGGACTCAGAGACAGATTTAAAGACACATCGGCGCGTATCGTTATCATGTTCGGAAGCGGAGACGGGCTGTTGTTAAAAGAGCTGCTCGGGATACTGGATGACAGGAGCAAGGTGATAGTTTGCGAGCCAGTTCCTGAGATGTTTAAGAACAACACAAAGATCCTCAGGGATGAGCGGCTGAGCCTTATAAACATGACTGAAAACTCCTCGGAGTTTTACGAAGCCCTTATCAAAACGGTTGATTTTTACAGCCTTCCGCGCATGGATGTGTGCGCTCACCCGGGCTACGACAGAGCATTTCCGGCTGAGTATGCTTCTTTCTTGAAGCAGATCAATGATAACCGCGAGAGACTCTTGGTCAATCTGAACACCATGACCCGCTTCAGAAACGAAGGAACGATACATATACTTGAAAACATAGAAGCGATCAGCAAGGCATATTTTATCAGAGACCTTAAGAAAACAGCCGTCTCCGGTACCACGGCCATAATCGTTTCTGCGGGACCTTCGCTTGATAAGAATATCGAAGATCTTCGTGCCGCTAAGGGGCGTGCATTGATAATCGCTGTCGATACGGCACTTAAATACATGCTTGCTCGGGACATAATTCCGGATCTGTTTGTTACCATAGATCCCGACAAGCCCATGGAGAATTTTGCGGACGAGAGGGTGCGTGATATACCTGTTATATTCGATGAGCAAACTCCT
>JAEEQC010000095.1 GCA_016285135.1 Lachnospiraceae bacterium | reverse complement strand
CTTGCAACAGACGGCCTTCGTTTATCGCACAAAAAAGGACCTTGCTTGAGCAAAATCCTTTTTTTAGCATTCAATCCGTTATGTTGTATATCGAACGATACGGAAGAAAAATTAACCCTCTGTCTGTTTGAGTTCGTCGAAGACGACGTCGTTAAGGACCTTGATGTATGTTCCCTTCATACCCGAAGACTTGGATTCGATGACACCGGCGCTCTCGAACTTGCGGAGTGCGTTTACGATGACAGATCTTGTGATGCCCACCCTGTCTGCGATCCTGCTGGCAACAAGCGTGCCTTCCATGCCGGTAAGCTCGTCAAGGATGCACCTGATCGCTGCAAGCTCCGAGAAGGAAAGCGTGCCGATGGCCGAACGAACGATCTGAACCTTGCGGACTTCTTCCTCGTTCTCCTCGTTGACGGACCTCATCATCTCAAGACCGACTACGGTCGTACCGTACTCACTGAGGATGATGTCGTCGATGTTGAACTGGTTCTTCTTTCTATAGATAAAGAGCGTGCCGAGGCGCTCCCCTGCAATGTCGATGGGAGTGATGATGGCCACGTACTTGCTGACGTTCTGCGATTCGAACCCGAGTGTTTCGAGGTCCACGTTCTCCTTGGTGGAAAGGATGTTAAGGAGACGCTCGTTAAGAGACTCGTCGATATGACCGCCGACGTTGTCCCTGATGAGCTCGCTGATAGCAGGGATCTCGGACCTGTTCTTAATGCCCAGGACCTTGCCCTTCTTGCTGATCACAAGGATATTGGACTCGAGGATCTCCCCGAGCACCTGACAGATGTCGTTGAAAACGACCTTGTGAGAATTGTTGTTGTGTAATAATTTGTTGATCTTTCTTGTCTTATCAAGCAGCTGAACGCTCATATTCTCCCCCATTGTAGCGATTTTTACTCCGCCGTACATTTGCGCCCATTTTAGCACAAAACATATAAGTTATCAAGAATAAAACTCAAAACATACCGAATTTTATATAATCATTAAACAATTGTCGTTAAGTTCTGTAAACTTTGTCCGACATGTGACAATTCTATTAAACCGTTCTTACGACACAAGGATCCACCGCGCCGCATGTTATTCCAAAAACAATCGGCGATGAAATCGCGTTTTTGGGGTAACATGCGCAGCAAGTGGATCCGACTGTAGGCATTTTAAAATTTCAACCGTAGATTATTCTTTTTTTGCTGCATCGGGGCGTGTCCACGATACGAAGTCGCAGTCGGGGTGGTTCGCACATCCGAAGAAGCGCCTTCCCTTCCTCGTCTTTTTGATGAGGATATCGCCGCCGCACTTGGGGCAGGTGATGCCTGTCTTCTCATTGTACGGCTTCGTGTTGCGGCACTCGGGGAAGCCGGGGCATGCAAGGAACTTGCCGTGAGGGCCGTACTTGATGACCATCATCCTTCCGCACAGGTCGCAGGGAACATCCGACACCTCGTCTCTGATCTTGACCTTCTCGAGATCCTTGTGTGCTTCCTCAACAGCTGCGGCAAGATCGGGATAGAAATTCCTGATAACAGTCTTCCATTCGATCTCTCCTTCACCTATCGAGTCCAAGAGACTCTCCATCGTAGCGGTGAAGTTGACGTCCACGATCCCCTCAAAGGAACCGGTCATGATCTTGTTGACAGCCTCGCCGAGCTCTGTCATATATATGCATTTGTTCTCTTTAACAACGTAGTGTCTTGCGATGATCGTCGAGATCGTGGGTGCATATGTACTGGGGCGACCGATACCGAGCTCTTCAAGAGCCTTTACGAGCGATGCCTCTGTATAATGAGCCGGAGCCTGTGTAAAATGCTGATCCGTCACTATGTCGGATACAGCAAGCTTTGCACCCGGAACAAGCCAGTCGAACGAAGCACCCTTTGCGGGAGATTCTTCCTCGTCGTCCTTGTAAACCGAAAGGAATCCATCGAACACGATCGATGATGTTCCGGCTGTGAAGCCGTACTCACCCGAGTCGATCCTGACGGTCACGTTGTGGTAAACAGCCTGCTCCATCCTCGATGCCACGAATCTCTTCCATATGAGCTGATAAAGACGGTAATGGTCTCTGGGAAGGATCTCTCTTACTTCTGCGGGAGTGATATCGGTGTATGAAGGTCTGATCGCTTCATGAGCGTCCTGGATCTTCTTGCCCGACTTGTCTTCGCCCGGAGCGGCTGCGACGTACTTCTCGCCGATGTTCTCTTTAATGTACTCACGTACCGAACGATCCGCTTCTTCCGAAACACGTGTCGAATCGGTTCTGAGGTATGTGATAAGACCAATGGTCCCGCGCTTGCCGAGCTCCATTCCTTCATAGAGCTGCTGCGCTATACGCATCGTCTTTGATGTCGAAAAGTTGAGCTGCTTTGCAGCTTCCTGCTGAAGTGTACTTGTAGTGAAAGGAAGGGGAGCCTTGCGCTTTCTGTCGCTCTCTTTCTTGTCTCTTACGGTGAACCCGGCCTTCTTGACCTTCCTCAGGCACTCGTCCACCTCTGCCTTTGAGGAGAAGCTGATCTTCTCATCGTTCCTGGTGGAAAGCGATGCCGTGATAGCCTGCTTGGCTGTCTTGCCTGTGAGCTTGGCATCTATGGTCCAGTACTCGGTAGGAACAAAAGCACTGATCTCGTTCTCTCTGTCGGAGATGATCCTCAAAGCAACAGACTGTACTCTGCCGGCACTGAGTCCGTTCTTGACCTTTGCCCAAAGAACGGGACTTATCTGATATCCCACAAGTCTGTCAAGAACACGTCTCGCCTGCTGTGCATCGACAAGGTTCATATCGATGGCGCGTGCGTTCTTTAAAGACTCTTTGATGGCGTTCTTGGTGATCTCGTTAAAGGTGATCCTCGAAAACTTCTTCGGATCAAGCTTTAATGTCTGTGACAGATGCCACGAGATCGCCTCTCCCTCACGGTCCGGGTCGGTTGCGAGATAGACTTTGTCAGCTTTCTTTACCGCCTTGCGAAGTGCCGCGATAATATCGCCCTTTCCCCTGATCGTTATATATTTAGGCTCAAAATCCTTGTCAACGTCAATACCCATGGTGCTCTTGGGAAGGTCGCACACATGTCCGTTCGAAGCTATTACCTCGTAGCCCGTTCCAAGATACTTCTTAATGGTCTTGGCTTTTGCGGGCGACTCGACTATAACCAGATTCTTCGTCATAATTCCTCCAAGTAATTACCCATTCAGATTCCGATCTCTTACAAACGCTATTGCCCTTTTATCCGTACTCCTTTTAGGAAGAGATGCATTCAGATCCGTCTCTTCGAATCTTTCACATTTCGTGTTTAAGTACACAAATAGCAACGTGCTTGTTAAGACTCTGAAAAGCATACACTTTTTTTCCCGTTCTTGCAATAAAAATTTTTAAAAGCCCGGGATGCGGTGATCAGCCGTCCCGGGCTTTGCTCACTAAAAATGCCTTTAACAGTGCTGCGTTACCCCATAAGCACTCTGGCGTACGCTCCCGGGCCTTCCTGTCTGATAAAGCCGTCCAGCTCGAGACTTCCGAGAATCCCCATGAGCTTTCCGATATCGAAGCCGGTTTTTTCGGCGATCTCCACCACGGTGGTCGCAGTCACATCGGTCGCGAGGAATACCTTCTTGGCATCCTCCGAGGAAATATCCGCTTCTTTTGCCTGTTTGTCAAACAGAGTCGCCTGCTTATACTTATTTATCCCCTTTAAGCTTCGCCGTGCTCCTTCTTTCACGTTTGTCGATATCCCATCTTCACTCATAAAAGCTGATGTACATCTTTTTTCACTTGCGCCAAACCCGGGCGTTTCAAAGCCGTCCCCTTCTCCTTCATCTCTTGATATTTTTGCTTTACCGCTTAAGGTATCTGTTTGTTCAAACGATGTTTTACTGCTTAAGGAAACTGCTTCCTTAAACGCGGTCTTACAGCTTAAAGCAGCCGTTTCCTCGAAAGCTGTCTTTTTGATATCGTCCGCCATTTCCTTCGGTGACAGCGCGATACGTGCTCCGATCGCTATAAGACCGTTGCAGCCTTCGCTGAGTTTGTCAGTGAGTCTCCCCGGTATCGAATAAACCTCTTTACCCTGATTAAGTGCGCACCCTACAGTGATCAGTGTTCCCGATTTTCTGCGCGCTTCAACAGCGAGAACGGCGTCCGAAAGGCCTGCTATGATCCTGTTTCTCATCGGGAATCGCATGGCGATGGGCTTAGTCCCCGGATAGAACTCACTGATCACCCCGCCTGTCTCGATGATCTGCTCATAAAGTGTATAGTTTGCCATAGGATAGCAGACATCCACGCCGCAACCGAGAACCGCATAGGTCTTACCTCCGCCCGCGAGCGCGCTTTGATGCGCGCATGCGTCGATACCGATGGCCATCCCGCTTATCACATCGATCTTTTCCCTTGCAAATTCTTTGCAAAAGAGGTCGCACGCAGTCCTTCCGTAACTGCTGCAGGTTCTGCTCCCGACGATGGCTGCCGCTTTTCTGCCCTCTGCGGGCAGCTTGCCCTTAACGAACAGTCCGATCGGCGGGGAATCGATCAGACGGAGCCTCTTCGGGTAAAGAGGGTGCTCCATGCTGTAGTAGTCTATGCCTGCGTCCCTGAGTCTCATGTATTCGCTTACGGGATCGATCCCGGTGATCTCTGCCAGTTCTTCCACTACTTCGGGTTTTAAAAAATCAATCTCAAGAATTTCTTCTTTCTCAGCCTCAAAAACACCCATCGTATCCCCAAATCTTTCGACAAGGAGACGCGCTCCCGCCGCTCCGAGTCCGTCAATCTTTGAAAGTGCCATCCATCTTGCTTCATTATATATGTCTGTCATCACATGAACCCCCTGTATCCGATCGCTTCACGAAGATGATCCTCTCCGATCTCACGTGAGCCCGCCATGTCGGCGATTGTCCTGGCAACCTTAAGTATCCTGTGGTAACCCCTCGCCGAAAGATCAAGCGACTCATATGCCTTCTCCATGATCCTTCTGCAGCTGTCGTTTAAGACACAGTATTTGTCTACCATACCGCCCGAGAGCTGCGAGTTGAACCTGATGTTCTCGTGCGCATAACGCTTAAGCTGCACCTTTCGTACTTTCTCGATCCTGGCTCTGATGGTTCTTGAATCCTCTCCCGTGCTTCCTTCACAGATATCCTTAAACTCCGTCTTTTCAACATTCACAAAGATGTCTATCCTGTCGAGGATCGGCTTACTGATCCTGTGTCTGTAACGGTCGATACTCACGGGAGTACAGGTACACTTCGTCCTGTCGGGATAAAAGCCGCAGGGACAAGGGTTCATCGATGCAGCCAGCATAAACCCCGCGGGATATGTATAGGATGCATTCACACGGGCGATACTCACCTTCCTGTCTTCAAGTGGCTGTCTGAGCGACTCAATAGTGTCACGACCGAATTCCGGCAGCTCGTCGAGGAAAAGCACTCCGTTGTGGCTTAACGAAACGGCTCCCGGCATGGCCTTCATCCCTCCTCCAATAAGTGAAGGCACCGTCGCCGTGTGATGAGGCGCACAGAACGGTCGCTTCGTCAGGACATACCGGTCCTCACTCAAAAGCCCGGCGATACTGTAGATCCTGGAGATCTCCATGCTCTCTTCAAAAGTGAGTTTGGGCATGATGGTAGGGATACGTTTTGCGAGCATCGTCTTGCCTGCCCCGGGAGGACCCGAGAGTATGATGTTGTGCATTCCGCTGACTGCGATCTCGATGGCACGGCGCGCGAGCAACTGCCCTGAAACCTCTTTAAAGTCTTCGGGGTAGTCTCTTTCATCATCGAGAACCACTTCGACAGGTGTGACAGCGGGGAATGGTTCGCCGTCCAGTATAAGCGTTATAAGCTCCCGCAGGGACGAAACGGCCACCACTTCGATCCCTGATACCACAGCCCCCTCCATGGCGTTCTCACGCGGTACGACAACGCGTTTAAAGCCCTTGTCCCGGGCTGTGATAACGATGGGTAGTATGCCTGTGATCCTCCTGATGTTTCCCTCAAGGCTCAGCTCGCCTACGATCAGTGTTTCGTCTAGGAAATTCTGCGGGATCAGCTCATGGGCCGCGAGAATGGAAAGAGCGACGGGCAGATCAAATCCCGTGCCTGTTTTACGAAGGTTGGCGGGTGAAAGATTGACCGTGATGTGTTTGGGTTTCAAGGGGAAACCGGAATTCTTGATAGATGTTCTGACCCGGTCCTTTGCTTCCCTAACCTCGGAAGAAAGATACCCGACCATGTTGAAGACGGGGAGACCGTCACTGACGTCGGCCTCGACGTTGATGATCTGTGCATCGATACCTCCGATCGCTGCACTGAAGACTACAGAAACCATAATACTCCTTTCGAATATCGAAAGGAACAGCTGTTAAGCCCATCTCACCTGGCTTTTATAAGGGTCCTAAACGGTTGACGGCCGAGACCCGGGGCCACGCATCCGAAGGAATGCGGGTTAGTTGTCGGATTTAGAGGGATCCGCAGGGGAATGCTGTGTAAAGAGGTTCTGAAGCTCGTGGAGGAATGTGTCCACGTCCTGGAACTCTCTGTAAACAGAAGCAAATCTAACATAAGAAACCTGGTCAAGCTGCTGGAGCTTGTCCATGATAAGGTTGCCGATGAAGGAACTGGGAACTTCCTTCGAATCGAGTGAAAAGATCTGAGCCTCGATACTGTCGATCATGTCCGTGATCTTCTCAAGAGGGATGGAACGCTTGCGGACGGCAAGCATGATACCTCTTTCGATCTTGGCTCTGTCGTAGGGTTCACGGGTGTTATCCTTCTTGATGATGAACACCGGGATAGTCTCTACCTTCTCGTATGTAGTGAATCTCTTGTCGCAAACGTCACACTGTCTCCTGCGCCTGATGGAACTCCCGTCGTCTGCAGGTCTCGAATCGATGACTCTCGTGTTTTCATCTCCGCAAAAAGGACACTTCATACCGTTTACTACCCCCTGAAGGATTAATGGATGTTTTCACCCTTATCTTTTAGTATAACTGTTTTGGAAGTCGCGTCAAGGTTTTGTGCATCCTTCATCAAAAAAAGCGAACTTGGCACCATATAAAGTATCGCGGGTCTCACATCAGGTCTTTGTAAAGACGTATTCCGCGATCCCGACGGCGATCGTCAGATTGAGTGAATCAACGTATTCGGTCTGAGCGATCTTGAGGGGCTGTCCCTTTAACGCATATGTGGGGTCGAGCCCGGTCGCCTCATTACCGAAGATAAGTGAATAGAGCGGTCCGTGCTTAATACCGGGAGTAAGGAAGTCGGCCGAGTCGAGCATGAACGGGTAAAGCTCTCTTTCGGGGCTGCCATAGGCCTTAAGATAATCCTCAAAGGTTTCGAACTTCTCGCAGCGGATGCGGAAGAATGAACCCATGCTGGCTCTGACGGTCTTAGGATTAAATATGTCGGCGCCGTTACCGATCATAGCCACATCAAAGATACCCATTCCGCAGGAGGTACGCATGATCGTTCCGAGATTACCCATGTTCGAGGGATTGTCGAGTACAAGATGCGGTCTTGAAGAGTCGAGTCTGCCCGAAAACTTTCTGAACACACCGATAACGAACACATTCTCCTTGTCGGAGAGCTTGGCGATCAGCCTGTCATTGGTCTCAACGGGTATCCTTCTGCCCGCACACATCCTCATGAGCTTTTCCTTGTCCGTGAAGGTCGAATGGACAAGGACTTTCTCGACATACTCGGGAGCGGCATCGATAAGCTCAAAGGTCACAAAAGCACCGAGCGCATATGAATACTCAGAATCTTTCTTGTAGGGTTTTATCTCCATAGTATTAATCCTTTATAGCGGATAACAAGAGGAGACACCTGAATGTCTCCTCTCTTATCCTTACGACACTTCTGCCGTTAACAGTCTTTTATGACGATCAAACGGGATATGCCTTGTTAGCCGAATCAGCCGCATTGACATCCACGCCTGTCTTCTGTGCCTGACGGTACTTGAAGAAGTCCATAGCAACCTGAGGGAACAGAGCGTATGAAAGAACATCCTCTTCCTGCTCGATCCACTCCTTGCATTCCTCTCTGAACTTGTCGAGCTGAGGAGGAATGAGGTCTGCGGGGCGGCATGTAATGGGCTTTGTATCGCCGATACACTTCTTCTGAACTTCGGGATTGAAAGGCTTGATGGTCTGTCCGAACTCGCCGGAAAGGATCTTCTTCGATTCCTTTGTAACCATCTTGTAGCGCTCGCCCTGAAGTACGTTGAGAACTGCCTGAGTTCCGACGATCTGTGACGAAGGTGTAACAAGCGGGGGCTCACCGAAGTCCTTACGAACTCTCGGAACTTCCTCGAGAACTGCCTGGAACTTATCTTCCTGATGAGCTTCCTTAAGCTGTGATACAAGGTTGGAAAGCATACCGCCGGGAACCTGGTACATAAGCGTTTTGATGTTAACACCCATAACCTTGGGATTTAAGAGGCCGTTTTTCAAGCACTCCTCTCTGTAGGGAGCGAAGTATGCTGCGATCTCCGAAAGAAGGTTCTGGTCAAGTCCCGTATCATACTCTGTACCGCGGAATGTCTCAACCATAACTTCCGTAGCGGGCTGTGATGTACCCATGGAAAGAGGTGACATAGCGGTATCGATGATATCGCAACCTGCTTCAACAGCCTTCAGATATGTCATCGAAGCAACACCCGAGGTGTAATGAGTATGAAGCTGGATAGGAAGCTTGGAACCGCTCTTAAGAGCCTTAACAAGTCTTGTTGCCTCGTAAGGAACAAGAAGTCCTGCCATATCCTTGATACAGATGGAATCTGCACCCATCTCTTCGATCTGCTTAGCTGTCTTCTCCCAGTACTCAAGTGTGTAGGCATCGCCAAGTGTGTAGGAAAGAGCGATCTGTGCATGTCCGCCTTCCTTCTTTGTTGCCTTAACTGCTGTCT
>JAEEQC010000094.1 GCA_016285135.1 Lachnospiraceae bacterium | reverse complement strand
GCTCCTGAATGATCATGAGGTGGACACAATGACATTACTTATTACTGTATTTGCTGCGGTGGCTGTCACCGTGAAGTGGTATAACCGCAAGAATGATGATATGAGGCTCGGAAGCCTCGCTCTAATGTACTGGGGCGCTGCGATCATGTGGCTTGTTGATGCCATTGCCGAGTATATTGAACTTGAAGCTGAATTTTTCAATCCCGAAGCGGCCGACATGCTCAACGATTCGTTCCTCGGACTTTCCGTTGTTGCACTCGGACTTGTGATCTGGGTTGTGAGACTCCTTATCGCTGACCCCAAGGGCGTTGTTAAGAAGGCCTTCTTACGTAAGTCTGATACAAGGTGTGCGGACACTCAGAGTGAATGAGCGGATATCACCAAAACAGGCGTTGATCCCGATGTTCGGAAATTCGCGTATTATACTGTTAATAGCGTACTATTAATGCCTCGTTTCGTACGAGGCATTGTTTTTACCTGATGCGTGCCGGGGACGTTTGTGGTAGAATTCTTGTATTGAAGTTAAAGCACGGTGTACCGGCGCGGAGCCGGTTACATGACCGGGTGTTTTATATAAAGACCCCATTCTTTCGGGAAATGCGGGGTTTTGAAACATAAGCATTCGCAAATGCTTATGAGAGAGTGTGAAAAAGGACTTTTATATGACGGGAACACAGGAAATCCTTGAAAAAGTTGCAAGCGGACAGATGAGCGTTGAGGACGCTCAGAAGGCGTTAAAGAGCGGATCGTATGCTGATCTCGGGTTTGCCAAACTCGATATCGGGAGAAGCACGAGAAGCGGGTTCGGTGAGGTCGTTTTCTGCGAAGGAAAGGCTGACGAGCACCTTGTGGCGATATTTAGTCGTCTTTACGAGGAAGAAGGACGTGTACTCGGAACTCGTGCGAGCGAGGATCAGTACAGGCTTGTTCAGGGCGCCCTTGGAGACCGGGTGACGTACGACCCTGTCAGCAGGATCTTGATCGCAGGAGATCCGAAAAGCGAAGAAAAGGGGAAAGTAGTTGTGTGCTGCGGCGGAACGGCCGACGTTCCTGTCGCTGAGGAAGCGGCGCAGACAGCACGTTTCTTCGGATGCAGGGTTGAAAAGATGTATGACGTGGGAGTCAGCGGGCTCCACAGGCTTCTTTCAAAGCTTGATATGTTTGAAGGCGCCAATTGCGTGATCGCCATAGCAGGTATGGAGGGAGCGCTTGCAAGCGTGGTCGGAGGGCTTGTGGCGGTTCCTGTGATCGCGGTGCCGACCTCGGTCGGGTACGGTGCAAACTTCGAAGGACTCTCGGCGCTACTTTCCATGATCAATTCATGCGCGAACGGAGTGGCGGTCGTGAATATCAACAACGGTTACGGTGCCGGATTCCTTGCGGCACAGATAAACAGGTTGGCAGTGAAATAAAACGAAGTACTAAGGTATTATCAGAAATTATAATGGCTGGTCTTGGAATAAAAGGACAGAACGGGAAGCGAGGTCATAGATGAAAACATTATACTTTGATTGCACGAGCGGGATCAGCGGCGATATGATCGTCGGGGCACTCCTTGACCTCGGAGCGGACGAGCAGGTGATGAGAAAAGCACTCGCGGGGCTTGCCGGCGAGGGCGTGAAGATCGTTACCGAAAGGGTGATGAAGAACGCGCTTGATTGCTGTAATTTTGATGTCGTGCTCGACGAAGAGCATGACAATCATGACCATGATATGGAGTATTTGTTTGGGCATGGTCCCTTGGGGACCATGCCCACGGTGACCACCACAACGAAGAACATCATCATGATCACCATGATGGTCCACAACCCCCGTCCCCAAGGGACCACCACGACCACCATGCCCACGGTGATCACCACCACACCCACCGTAACCTCGCCGATGTCCTCAGGATCATTGACAGCCTGGAGATGACTCCTTCTGCGAGAAAGCTTGCCGGCAGAGTGTTTGAGATACTTGCAGAGGCCGAAGGGAAAGCGCACGGCAAGGACATGCACGAGGTTCATTTCCATGAGGTGGGTGCGCTTGATTCGATAGCCGATATAGTTGCCGCTGCAGTCTGCTTCGATAACCTCGGCATTGAAAGAGTTGTGATCCCGAAGCTTTGTGAGGGATCAGGTACGATCAGGTGCGCGCACGGGATCCTTCCGATACCTGTTCCGGCAGTCATGAACGTGGCGTCCGTGTACGGACTCCCCATCGCGGTGACGGACAGAAAAGGAGAACTTATCACTCCCACAGGAGCCGCATTTGCGGCAGCCGTGATGACGGACACAAAGCTTCCCGAAACCTTTGTACCTCAAAAGGTCGGACTCGGTGCCGGCAAGCGCGCCTATGAGATACCGAGCATTTTGCGCGCGGTCGTATTTGAGAGCGGAAGCGACGAAAAAAACTGTCAGCACGATCACAACGCTTCGAGCGAAGCATCCCGGATCAGAAACGTTTTTCAGGGAAGCGCTCAGTCAGATGAGTCTGATACACATGGAGCTGCGAACATAATCTGGAAACTTGAAACGAACATAGACGACAGCACCGGAGAGCAACTCGGATTTGTTATGGAGCTTCTCATGAACGCGGGAGCGAGAGATGCGTTCTATACGCCGGTGTACATGAAGAAAAACCGTCCGGCTTGGCTTTTGACAGTGATCTGCGACCATGATCGGATCCCCGTGATGGAGGATGTGATCTTTAAGAACACGACGACCATAGGCATCCGCAGACAGGTCATGGAGAGGACTTGCCTCCCGCGCCGAAAAGAGGTGGTCTCCACCGAATACGGTGACGTGGAAGTCAAGATCTGCACCTACGGGGGCGAAGAAAAGATCTACCCCGAATATGAAAGCGCTGCAGCCGTCGCAAGAGAGAAGGGAATATCTCTCGGCGAAGTATATAAGAAAACCGAATTGGCATATAAAAATCCGGTAATGTGAACTGAGATGTTTGAAAGGAAGTACGATGGAAAGCTTTGAAAAACTCGTAGAAGTAGTGGCACGCCTGAGGGGCGAGGGCGGCTGTCCCTGGGACAGGGAACAGACGCACGCCACGCTTAAGGCTACCTGTATTGAGGAAGCCGCGGAGGTTGTTTGCGGCATAAACATTCTTGAAAAAACGGGCAATGCTTCCAATCTCTGCGAGGAACTCGGTGACCTTTTGCTGCAGGTCGTTATGCAGGCGCAGATAGCGCAGGAAGAGGGGCTTTTCACCATCGAAGACGTGACAAAAGCCATAACGGAAAAGATGATCCGCCGCCACCCTCACGTGTTCGGAGAAGTGACGGTTTCGGATTCGGGAGAGGTCTTAAAAAACTGGGAAGAGATCAAGAAACTCGAAAAGAAGGGTAAGATCGATGACGATCCCTACATAGACGACGCGTTTGACGAGTCGGTGGCCTTGATCGAACGAGCAAGAAAGAGAAAAGCACAGAAGCGCGAAAGGAGCCAAAAATGATTAACCTTACAGTACATGAAAATGAAACAAAGGGGACCATCAGCCCCGAGATCTACGGTCATTTTTCGGAGCATCTCGGAAGATGCATCTATGAAGGAATATATGTTGGAGAAAACTCACCCGTTCCGAACGTTAAAGGGATGAGGAAGGATGTGGTCGACGCTCTCAAAGATATGGCCATTCCCGTACTCCGCTGGCCCGGCGGCTGCTTTGCCGACGAGTACCACTGGAAGGACGGCATCGGCCCGAAGGACAAGAGAAAGCGCATGGTCAACACGAACTGGGGCGGCGTTGTTGAGGACAACAGCTTTGGAACTCATGAGTATTTCGAGCTTTGCGGGCAGCTGGGCTGTAAGACCTACATCAACGGCAATGTGGGCTCGGGAACAGTGCAGGAAATGTCCGAATGGATCGAGTACATGACATTTGAAGGCGAGTCGCCTCTTGCGAACGAGCGCCGCGCGAACGGACGCGATAAGGCATGGAAGGTTGACTGGTTCGGCGTTGGTAATGAGAACTGGGGCTGTGGCGGGAACATGGTTCCCGAGTATTACGCCGATGTCTACAGACGCTACCAGTCGTTTGTCAAGATGTATGACAAGGATAATCCCATAAAGCGTGTGGCCTGCGGACCCTCCGACTTTGATTATGAGTGGACCGAGAAGCTTTTAAACAGGCTGTTCACGCACTGCTTCGATCATCTTCACGGTAATCTTGACGCGCTGTCACTGCATTATTACACACTTCCCCACAACTGGGATCACAAGGGCAGCGCGACCGATTTCACGGACGAGGAATGGTTTATCACGCTCTTTAAGACACTCAAGATGGACGAGATCATCACGAAGCACTCGAACATCATGGATAAGTACGATCCGAAGAAGATACTGGCGCTTGTGGTAGATGAATGGGGCTGCTGGTATGACGTCGAGGAGGGCACAAACCCCGGATTCCTCTATCAGCAGAACACGATCAGAGACGCACTTGTTGCGGGCATTAACCTCAACATCTTTAACAAGCACTGCGATAGAGTATGTATGGCGAACATCGCGCAGACCGTCAATGTCCTTCAGTCCGTGATCCTGACAGAGGGCCCGAAGATGGTTCTCACACCCACTTATCACGTGTTCAGGATGTTCAAATACCACCAGGGGTCTGAGCTTCTTACAAGCTTCCTCACCGGTGTGGGCGAGACGGGTCTCGGCGAGAACATGGTGCCCGATGTTACGGAATCCGTTTCGAAGAGCAAGGACGGGACCATAAACGTTACACTCAACAACCTTTCGCTTGACGCGGAGAAGGAAGTGCTGATCACATTTGACGCGCTTAAGGCTTCTGCTGTTGAGGCCTCCGTTGTTACCGGAGCAATGAACGCGCATAACACGTTCGACAAGCCTGACGTTGTTACGACGGCTAAGCTTGACTCGGTAAGGATCACAGAAGAGGGTATTGTTGCTAAGCTTCCCGCAAGAAGCGTGACACTTCTCAGAATTAAATGATCTGAGATAATGTCGGAGAAGGAAACAGGAAGATGGTTCAGATAAGATCATGCATACACAGACCGGTGAAATCATATGAGAGCGATTTCGGAGTGATGATATGATTGTTTGAGAGCAATTCCGGGGTGATGATATGGTTGCTTGAGCGGAGAACAGAGAAAAGATATGAATGATACTCCTATGAGAAAGCCCTGCAGGCTCTGTCTCCTCAGGGACATAAACCCCGCGGAGTACGAGGCTAGGGTGAAGCGGCTCATAAATCTTCTGAGTCCGGCTGAGAAGACTCCTGCTGACGCCTATGAAGCACGCCTTCGGGTTTGCACAACCTGCTCATACCTGAAGGACGCTTTTTGCGGAGCCTGTGGGTGCATGGTGGAGCTGCGGGCGGCCAAGAAGACGGAGAAGTGTCCGTACGGGAAGTGGTAACAAAGGAATCAACCGCGGTCAGAAACCGCAGTTAAAAAGGAGAAAAATGATATGAGTATTTTGGGAAACATCTTGTGGCTTATTTTCGGAGGATTTCTCAGCGGCCTCGGCTGGCTGGTCGCAGGCCTCTTGTGGTGTATCACGATCGTCGGGATACCGGTCGGAGTTCAGTGTTTTAAGCTTGCGGGACTGTCGTTTTGTCCGTTCGGAAAAGAAGTTGTACACGGCGGAGGAGCGGGGTCATTCCTGCTTAACGTTTTATGGTTCATCTTCTCGGGCCTTGAACTTGCAATTTGCAACTTTGTCTTTGGATTGCTGTGTTGTATAACGATCGTCGGCATTCCGTTCGGAAAGCAATTCTTTAAGATCGCAGGACTCTCGCTTGCACCTTTCGGAGCTGAGGTTCATTAGAAGAGTCTTTTGATGTCTGACAAAACTAGGGAAAGGATGGCAGCAGCACAGTCGGGTGTGCCGAGAAATTTTTTTCGACAGGAAGAAAATATATATTGACACGCATCCTCCGGTGTGCTAAATTACAAACAATTTAATAAATAAACCGTTGACGCGGAGATAACGGCAATGATGCCTTTACAGAGAGCCTGCGATGCTGAGAGTCAGGTAAGAAACAAGTTGTCAAATGGACCGCCGAGGGCGCAGTCAAAGGAAAAGAGTTCCGAGTATTCTGCGACGTTTGGACAGGCGTTACTTGTCGGGGATATGTCAGTATCCTGCTGAGCGCACGAGCATCGTGAATCAAGGTGGTACCGCGGATTATAATTGTTTATTCGTCCTTGACAGAAGTATTTCTGTCAAGGATTTTTTATATTCCGAGTGGTGAGCGCGCGTACATCGAGCAAACTTTGTTTGCGAGATGACCCGGAATTTGGAGGTGTTTATGAATTTTTATCCTGAACTTGAAGCAGTCGAAGAACTTAAAAAAACCGGCAAATACGACGTTGCACCGGTGAGCTGCGAGATATTATCCGATTTTATCACCCCGATCGAAGCGATCAGGGTTCTCAAAAATGTTTCGAATCACGTTTTCATGCTTGAGTCGGCGCAGGCCGATGAGATGTGGGGACGATACACATTCATCGGATTCGATCCCAAGATGGAGATCACTTGCATCGGCGGAGAGATGAACGGTGTGCTTGATGCCGGAAGGATGAAGTACGTGACCGGTAATCCGGCCGGATACTTGAGGGAAGTCCTCAGTAAGTACAGAAGCCCGAAGATCGAAGGACTTCCTCCTTTCACGGGCGGTCTTGTCGGATACTTCTCATACGACTATCTCGGTTACAGCGAGCCCGAAGCAAAGAGCAAAGCCCGGGACACGGAAGGCTTCAGGGACGTTGATCTCATGCTTTTTGAGAAAGTTATCGCATTTGATAACATAAAGCAGAAGATCGTTCTGATCGCCAACATCCATCTCGATGAGCCGGATGTTAATTACAACAAGGCGGTTTGGGAACTTAAGCAGCTCGCCGATCTCCTGCGTAACGGAGAAAAGAAAAAAGAGCCCTCAGGAAAGCTGCTCGGTGAAGTTACCGCGATGTTCAGCAAAGAAGAGTACTGCGATATGGTC
This sequence comes from Lachnospiraceae bacterium, assembly GCA_016285135.1. GTDB lineage: Bacteria > Bacillota > Clostridia > Lachnospirales > Lachnospiraceae > RUG11977. Next base: position 2,040 of record JAEEQC010000094.1, on the reverse strand, counting down.
GAAAAGGCCAAGAATTATATACGCGAAGGCGATATTTTCCAGGTTGTTCTTTCAAATCGCCTTTCTGCACCTTTCGAAGGAAGTTTACTTAATACCTATAGAGTCCTGCGAACCATAAACCCTTCTCCTTACATGTTTTACTTTTCGGGAACGGATGTGGAGATTGCCGGTGCCTCACCGGAAACCCTCGTAAAGCTCGAGGACGGAGTGCTCCACACCTTCCCTCTCGCAGGAACACGTCCCCGCGGAAAGACACCGCAGGAGGACGCTGAACTTGAAAAAGAACTTCTTGCCGATGAAAAAGAGCTTGCCGAGCACAACATGCTTGTTGATCTCGGAAGAAACGATCTCGGCAGGGTAAGCCGTTTCGGAACAGTCGAAGTTGAAAAGCTTCGCGAAATCCTGAGATTCTCTCATGTAATGCACATCGGTTCGACCGTGAGAGGTCAGATCAGGGAAGACAAGGATGCTCTTGACGCTGTCGAGGCGGTACTTCCCGCAGGAACACTTTCGGGCGCTCCCAAGATCAGGGCATGTCAGATAATCGGAGAGCTTGAGAACAACAAGCGCGGTATCTATGGCGGAGCGATCGGATATATCGATTTCACCGGAAATATGGACACATGTATCGCTATAAGGATCGCATACAAGAAGAACGGCAAGGTATTCGTCAGAAGCGGCGCGGGTATCGTCGCGGACTCCAACCCCGAAAAGGAATTTGAAGAGTGCCTGAACAAGGCGAAGTCGTCCTTACGTGCTCTCGAACTGGCGCAGGAGGTGGAATAATGGTATTACTTATCGACAACTACGACAGCTTTTCATACAACCTCTACCAGTACGTCGGCGAGCTTGAGCCGAACATCAGGGTTATCCGCAACGACGAGCTGACGGTTGAGGAAATACGCGCGCTGAACCCCGACAGGATCATTCTCTCGCCGGGTCCCGGACGTCCCGAGGACGCGGGAGTTATCATCGACGTTGTAAAGCAGCTCGGCTGCGAGATTCCGATTCTCGGCGTTTGTCTCGGACATCAGGCAATCTGCGCGGCATACGGCGCTACAGTCACCTACGCAAAGCAGCTCATGCACGGCAAGCAAAGCAAGGTTGTATTCGACAGGACTTGTCCCCTATTTAAGAATTGTCCCGAAACGGCGCCCGTCGCGAGATATCACTCTCTTGCGGCTGACGCGGACACGATTCCCGACTGCCTCAGAATCACCGCCAGGACAACCGACGGCGAGGTCATGGCGGTTCAGCACAGGGAATACGCGGTATACGGGGTACAGTTCCACCCGGAGTCAATAATGACGCCCGACGGCAAACAGATGCTTGAGGACTTTATACACGGTTAATATTTTGGGTTATAGAAAGTGAGAAATAATTATGATCAAGGAAGCAATCGTTAAAATCGTAAACAAGGAAGATCTGGCCTACGCCGAAGCCTACGAAGTCATGAACGAGATCATGAACGGCGACACCACGCCCACACAGAACGCGGCTTTCCTCGCGGCTCTCTCGACAAAGAGCGCGAAGGCTGAGACCACCGACGAAATCGCGGGCTGCGCGGCTGCCATGCGCGATCACGCGACGAAGGTAGAAACGGGCATGGATGTGTTTGAAATCGTCGGCACGGGCGGCGACAACGCGCACAGCTTCAACATCTCCACCACCTCGGCGCTCGTAGCGGCGGCAGGCGGCATAAAGGTCGCGAAGCACGGCAATCGTGCGGCTTCCTCGAGCAGCGGCACCGCCGACTGTCTTGAAGCCCTCGGCGTCAACATCAACCAAAGCCCCGAGAGATGCGTCGAGCTTCTTAACGAAGCCGGAATGTGCTTTTTCTTCGCGCAGAAGTACCACACCTCTATGAAGTACGTCGGCGCAATCCGCCGTGAGCTCGGCTTCCGCACAGTTTTCAACATTCTCGGACCGCTCACCAACCCCTCTTCTCCGAAAATGCAGCTTCTCGGCGTTTACGACGCGTACCTCGTTGAGCCGCTTGCTCAGGTTCTTATCAGCCTCGGCGTAAAGCGCGGCATGGTA
>JAEEQC010000093.1 GCA_016285135.1 Lachnospiraceae bacterium | reverse complement strand
GGCCCACCTGCCCGAAGGTCTCTCAGAGTGGAGGGAAGAAGGCGCCGCTCCTGTGAATACGGAGTCCGAAAAAGCCGAGACTGCCGAGGCTACGAAGTCGGAGGCTGAAGATACTAAGGCAGTAGCACCTGCGACAGTTGAGGCCGGAAGTAGAACAGACAGTGGTGTCCCGGAGTTTGGACCCAAGGATGACGAAGTTCTTGAATTTGGACCCACAAGTGACGACATACTCGAGTTCGGCCCCACAAATGACGACATACTTGAATTCGGGCCGTCTTTCGAAGAGTCCGAGGAAGAAAAGAGGCTTCCTCTCTCACTCACGCCGGAAATGAAGGACGGACTCGCCGCAGCGGGCATTGACATTGAAGAGGGCCTGCGTTTCTGCGGAAAGGAAGAATCTTTCTACATAGAGATGCTCGACAACTACTGTGAAGGTTTTGAAGCAAAGAGCAAGGCTCTTACCGAGCACCTCTCGACAGGCAACCTTCACGACTATCAGATACTCGTTCACTCCATAAAGAGTTCGTCAAAGACGATCGGTTCGGACAGCGCTTTCACGCTCGCCAAATCACTCGAGGAGGCTTCGGGTGCTGAAGACACACAGTTCCTGAACGCACATCATGATGAGTTCATCGGACTTTACGGCAGACTTGCCGGATCAATAAGCGACATATTAAAAGGGAAAAATAGATAAATCTGAGAAAGGGAGCGTCAGTCTTTCGGGGGGATCATCAACATAAGCATTAATAGCCACAGTTTTTAGGAGGATCATATGGCAGACTGGGTAATAGTTGTGGATGACGACCTTGCAAACCTTAAGATGGCGGGTCACATACTTAGCAGAGCCAATATGCGCGTTACCGCTCTCAAGTCGGGACAGGCGCTCATTGACTACATCGAAGCAAACGGCAAGCCCGACCTTATCCTGCTCGACATCAAGATGCCGGGTATGGACGGATTTGAAACGCTCACAAAGCTTCGTGAGACCGAAGCCGACACGGATGACAAGATCCCCGTTATCTTCCTCACAGCGGATGAGAACGAGGAATCAGAGACCAAGGGACTATCTCTCGGTGCGGTCGATTTCATCAAGAAGCCTTTTGTTCCCGATGTCCTTACGCTCCGCGTAAGACACATCATCGACCTCTCACACCTGCAGCGCTCTCTCGCTCACGAGGTTCACAAAAAGACTCAGGAGAACAGCAAGCTCTTCCTGCATGTCGTTGAAGCTCTCGCAAAAGCGATCGACGCGAAGGACACGTACACGAACGGTCACTCCGGCCGCGTTGCCGCCTACGCCCGTGAAATAGCGCGAAGGATCGGCTACAATGACGAACAGCAGAACACCGTCTACATGATGGGACTTCTCCACGACGTAGGCAAGATCGGCATCCCCGATGCCGTTATCAACAAACCCGCCAAGCTCAACGACGAAGAGTTCGAGGTCATCAAGACGCATCCCGTACTCGGAGCCAAGATCCTCGGCGCGATCAAAGAGATGCCTTCTCTCGCAAACGGCGCCCGCTGGCACCATGAGCGTTACGGCGGAGGCGGATATCCGGACAACCTTAAGGGCGAGGACATCCCGATCGAAGCAAGGATGATCGCGGTTGCCGATTCGTACGACGCCATGACGAGTCACAGAAGCTACCGTGCCCCTCTTCCTCAGGATGTAGTCCGCAGCGAGATTGAGAACGGCAAGGGCACGCAGTTCGACCCCCGTTTCGCAGATATCATGATCCACATGATCGACGAGGACATCAACTACGAAATGAAAGAGAACTGATCCCTTATTAACCGGTTTAATGACAGGAAGGAATTCCCGCAATGAAAGATTCATCTAACAACTCGGACAACAGCACCACACTGTTTCAGGCATCCCACATGATGATCCTGGTGACCATGACCGTGGCGTCGATCGCTCTCGGTCTTGAAGGCATCCTTCTTAATTGGGAAAAGTGGCCGATGATCCCGATCTTTGCCGCTGTTGCCGTCTCATGGACACTGCACATACATCAGACATTCAACGACCGTTACAGAACGGTCATTCACTGCACCGTGCTCATGGGACTCCTCTTCTACTACGGGATCCATCCCACCAGCACCTTCGACCTTTCGGTCACCGCATGTATCGGTATCGTCCTGTGCACCACAACCGGAGTAAAAAAGCTCATCTATTTCTGCGTCATCACCTTCTGTATCTCGTTCGGTTATAACATTGTTCTGATACTGAGCGAGACACCGGAGCTTTTTGACGCTCTCATGCTCAGCAGGATCATCTACCATCCTCTCATCGTGTTTGTTGTCGGATGGCTCGGATCGGTCCTTATAGACCTCTGGACACAGCTGCTCGATCACTCCAAGCACGAGGTTGAACAGCTCACCGAAGCAACAGGCCGCTTCAACGAATTCCTCACCAAGGTTTCACACGAGATCAGAACCCCCGTCAATGCGGTTCTCGGTCTTTCGAGCATCGCGATAGAGCAGGCCGAAGACAAGGAGCAGCTCCAGAACCTCCGCGAGATACAGCTTGCAGGCAAGCGTGTTGCCGAGCAGATCAGCGATATCCTCGATTACTCCGAGGTCGACAGACAGCGTTTTGCGATGAACATCGAGGACTACATGCTCGCGTCCGTGCTCCACGACCTCGTTATGGAGATCAAACCCTACATGAAGAAGGGTGTCGAATTCATCATCGATGTGGATCCCTCCACACCCGCAATGCTCCGCTCGGACGTGGCAAAGCTCAAAAAGATCATTTGGCATCTCACGACGAACGCCCTCAAGTTCACCCAGGAAGGCGGCGTTTACCTGCGTATTACTTCCCAGCCCCAGGGCTACGGCATCAACCTCGTATTTGATATCACCGACACCGGCGAAGGCATGAGCGACGAGGAGAGCGAGCGCATCTTTGACGGCTACTACCAGGCAAGCAATACCTACACAAGACAGGCAGGCGGGCTCGGCCTCGGTATGTCTATCGTTAACGGTTATGTCTCAGCCCTCGGAGGCTTCCTCTGCGTGAACAGTGTCAAGGGCGAGGGCACGACCGTCAGGGTTACGATCCCACAGGAGGTTGTCGACCCCTCGGGATGTATCTCGGTACGCGATCCCGGCAGGCTCGTGATAGGCGCCTTCCTCAATTTCGAGAAGCATTTTATACCGGTTGTGCGTGACTTCTACAACAGGATGGTTGTCAACATCGTAAAGGGACTTAATGTCCAGATGCACCGCGTCGACTCACTCGAAAACCTTATCAGACTCAACTCTTCCATCAGGATGACACACCTCTTTGTCGGTGAAGACGAGTACGCGCAGAACATCGTCGCGATCGAAAAGCTTGCGGAGAACAGCAACATAACTGTCTCCGTCGTCGCTTCCGACCGTGTCGTACTTCCCGCCGGCACGAGAGTCCACCTCATGGAGAAACCCTTCTACTGCTTCCCCGTTGCGGAAGTTCTCAACAGGGTAAGCACCGAAGAAGTAACAGACAAATACATGTACTGCCACGGCATACGCGCTCTCGTTGTGGATGACGAGCCTCTTAACCTTACCGTGGCCAAAGATATTCTCGGACGCTACGACATGTCTGTCACAACCGCATCTTCCGGGCAGGAAGCCATCGATATCTGCTCAAAGGAAGCCTTCGACATCGTGTTCATGGATCACATGATGCCCGGTATGGACGGTATCGAAGCCATGCGCCGCATCAGATCCGATGTACTCGGCGCATGGAAGTCTGTTCCCATGGTCGCTCTTACTGCCAACGCTGTCAGCACGGCGCGTGAATCGTTCCGTATCGCGGGCTTTGACGGTTTTGTTGCCAAGCCCATCGACATCCTTGAGCTCGAACGTGTCCTCAGACTTGTCCTCCCCAAGACGGTCGTTACATTCGAGGACACACCTCATTCGCGCAAGCGTAACACCAACATGCGCAGACGCGCTACCGACAGAGTTGATGACTCGGCAGCTGCAGCCCGAGAGATCGACGGTGCCGTCAAGTTCGGCAGACGCAGTACCGACAGGATCATCGGTGCCCTTAAGGCCCCCGCGACAGATCCCGGCGCCCTTAAGACTCCCGCGGCAGATCCGGGTGCCCCCCTCGGCACCGAAAGATCCGAGGACGTGTTCACTCCCCTTCGAAAGCTGGGCGTTGATGTGACACAGGGTCTGCTCTACTGTCAAAAAGATGAGGAATTCTACAGGTCGCTCCTCGTGCAGTTCGCAAGCGAAGCGGCCGAGAAGCGCACAAACCTTGAGAAGTTCTTTACAGAAAAGAATCTTAACGACTATTCGATCATAGTCCACGCTCTCAAGAGCACTTCGAAGATGATCGGCGCATCGGACCTCTCGGCAAAGGCGAAGGCCCTCGAGGAAGCCTCGAAATCGGGAGACTTTGCAACAGTCGAAAACGGTCACAAAACAGTCATCAACGAATACACAGTCCTTACGGATACCATACTGGAGAATTACGGTGAGGACGATCCCGGTGAAAACGAAGCCCCCGGCCAAAGTACCGTAGCGACCGCTCAGGACAGGGATGCTCTCGAATTCGGACCGGTTGATGACGAGCCTCTCGAATTCGGTCCCGTCAATGACGACGTGCTTGAATTCAGGCCGGAAAGTGAGGGACGCAGATGAAAAAGGGATGGTACAGTTTCTTAATCAATGAGAAGAAGTCGATCGAAGAAAGGCTCTTTGTCATCACGCTGGCTGTAAGTGCAGTTTCCTTCTCGGTCATCATCTTATCGAACGTGATAACGGGTACCGCACTCGTTGATATAGGCGTTATTGCTGTGCTTATATTGCTCATGGGGCTTACCGCTTTTTGGGCGATCAAGAAGAAGCACATCAAAGGCGGAAGCGCGATAATCTCCGCTCTCGTCGTCTTCTGCATGCTCCCTTACACGTTCTTTACATCGGGAGCCGTGTTCGGCGGCGCACCGTGCTGGTTTATCTTTGCCGGCCTGTTCGTCAGCCTGATAATCTCGGGCAAATGGAGGGTCTTCTTCCTTGTGGCCGACCTCGCTGTATCCGGCGGTTGCTACATTGTCGCTTATATGTACCCTGAGCTTGTGAGGACCAACAAGACCCTTACCGCCTATATCCTGTCATATACCGCGCTTGCGTTTATCTGTATCGCTATCGGCGTGATCATAAGCATTGAGATCCTCATCTATAAAAAGGAAAGCGAGCGCAACGAAAAGCAGCGCAAGGAGATCGCAGCCCTTAACGATGCGCAGAACCGCTTTTTCTCAAGCATGAGCCACGAGATCCGTACTCCCATCAACACCATCATCGGACTTAACGAGATGATCCTCAGGGAAGACGTTTCGGACGAGGTTGCGGAGGACGCGGCCAACATCCGCGCGGCCAGCAAGATGCTCCTGCACCTCATCAACGACATCCTCGACATGAGTAAGCTTGAGTCCGGCAGCATGCAGCTTTCATGCGTGCCCTACAGGATCGGCGATATGCTCTCCGAGCTCGTAAACATGATCTGGGTGCGCGCAAGGGACAAGGGTCTCGAGTTTAATGTCAATGTGTCACCCGACGTGCCCGCACAGGTTATCGGCGATGACGTGAGAGTCAAGCAGATCCTCATAAACATTCTCAACAACGCCGTAAAATACACGCGTGAGGGCTCCGTCTCTCTGTCTATCCAGTGCGGCAAGATGAAAGACGACAAGCTCAGCATCATTTACACGATAAGTGACACGGGAATGGGCATCAAGAAAGAGAACCTTCCCTACCTCTTCGACGCTTTCAAGCGAGTTGACGAGGACAAGAACCGCCATATCGAGGGCACGGGCCTCGGTCTTTCGATCGTACGACAGCTCGTCGATCTGATGGGCGGTGAGGTCACGGTCAACAGTATCTATACCCAGGGTACAACCTTCGTGATCGAGATACCGCAGGTTGTGGCAGGTCCCGAAACAGTCGGCGACCTTAACCTTGAAAAGAAGCACAAGATCATGCGCGAGGCATATTACTCGAGATTCGAGGCGCCCGATGCGAGCGTGCTCGTAGTCGATGACAACGCTTCAAACCTCCTGGTATGCAAGAAGCTGCTGCGTGACACAAAGGTGAGCGTCGACACCGCTTCATCGGGCGAGGACGCACTCCGTCTCACCACTGAAAAGTTCTACCACGTGATCTTTATGGATCACATGATGCCCGGAATGGACGGTATCGAGTGCCACCGCAGGATCCTCACCCAAAAGGGCGGCAAGTGCACTGACTCAAAGATCATCTCCTTCACAGCCAATGCCGATGCCGAAAGCCGTGCTCTCTACGAACGCGAGGGCTTTGACGGGTTCCTCATCAAGCCCGTCGACGGCAAGTCTCTTGAAAAAGAACTCGCCCGCAACCTCCCCCGGGAGCTTGTTCATTACTCCGTCGAGGACGACGATGACGTTCTTGAGGAAAGCATGGCCTGGATCAATTCCGAGCAGAACAAGCGCCTGATCGCCATCACGACCGAGAGCACCGCCGACCTTCCGAAGGAGCTGCTTGAACAGTACGATATCGCTGTGATCCCGCATCTCGTCGCAACAGGCGAAGGTGTATTCCGTGATTCCATAGATCTCGATACCAAGGGACTCATCGCGTATATGTCAAAAAGCGGTTCATCCGTCGTGACGCATGTTCCCGATGTTGCCGCAAGCGAAGCTTTCTTTGCCGAACAGCTTTCGCATGCGAACAGTATCCTGCACATCACACTTTCAAAGGATATCGAAAACAGCGGATTCGCTACTGCGCAGGAGGCTGCTGCTTCGTTTAACAACGTGACCGTCGTTGATTGCGGTCACATCTCGAGCGGTCAGGGTCTGCAGGTTCTTGAAGCGTGCCGACTCGCACAACAGGGAAAGACCATTTCCGAGATCACCGCTTCGATGGAGAAGCGGAAGGAGCTTGTTCAGACCAGCTTCATAGTCGACAACCTCGACTACCTCGCACGTGCCGGACAGGTCAGCCCCCGCATCGCAAGGATCACAAAGACACTTTCTCTCCGCCCCACTCTCGTTATGAAGAAGGGCAGGATGACCGTCGGCCGGGTATTCTTCGGTTCAAGGGCAAAGGCATGGAAGCACTACATTAAGCGCTCACTCGGGGTTAAGAGCCATATCGACACGCATATGCTCTTTATCACATACACGAGCCTGGGCAGAGACGAGCTCGAGTTCATACGTGATGAGGTCGAAAAGATCATCCACTTCGAGAACGTCTACTTCCAGAAGGCTGCACCTTCCGTTTCGGTCAACAGCGGCCCGAACACATTCGGACTTCTGTACAGTTTCAGATCGGACGAGGAATAGTTGAGTTTAACACGTATATAAAAGGGTACCGTAGTTTTCACTGAGTAAAGGATTTGGTTTTGAAAGAAAAGGTGAAATGTATGAAACCGGTATTTAAAAGATTTATCAGCATCCTTATCGCCACTGTGCTTGTTTGCGGACTGTCCGGCTGTTCGGACTCCGCGGATGACGACTTCTCGTCAAACAGCGACAACAACCGCATCATGGTGACGGGCACCCTCAAGGTGGGTGTCACGGACTACGCTCCTCTCGACATGAAGAAAGACGACGGCTCCTGGACAGGATTCGACGCGGATCTCGCCTGCGGGTTTGCCGAAAGCCTGGGAGTTAAGGCAAGCTTTGTCGAGATCGACTGGGACGACAGGATCAACCTCCTCGAGGCCGGTAAGATCGACTGCATCTGGAACGGGATGACAAAAACAGAGAAGCTTGAGAACTCTCTCGCGCTCTCCGATCCCTACCTTACTTGCTCGCTCGTCGTGGTCATGAAAGAGGATCAGTTCAAAAAGTACGACTCGATCGAAAAATGCGGGCAGCTGCTCTTCTCCGTTGAGAGAGGCTCACTCGGTCAGGCAGAGGCGGATGAACGCGGCGTACGCACCTTGATATGCGCATCGCAGAGGGACGCTCTGCAGGACGTTTGGAACGGCAAATGTGACGCGGCCATCGTCGACACCATCATCGCGAGCGAACTTGTGGGTGAAGGAAAAGAATTTGACGGCCTGCGATATGACTTCAATCTTAACCCCGGAGAGATAGTGGTCGGGTTCCGCAAGAACTCACCTTTAAAAAATGACCTGAATGCATTCCTTGAGTCAGTCTTCTCCTCGGGGAAAGCAAAGGAGCTCGCCGAAAAGTACGGCCTCGCCGCTTCTCTCGTACAGAGATGATTGTTTCGTTATCTATTCCATTATCCGGCTTGTTGCGTATAGCCGGGGTTCTTTCCGAACCTTCTGTCATTGTATATGATCAATCCGGCTGCCGGTAAGATGACTGCAAGCATGAGGATCTTTGCCGCCCACGCAAACAGGCTGTTGGCCGTTTTCTCAGCCTTTTTGATCTCATCGTGTCTGACATTGGCATAATATAACATAAGATCTTTATCGGCTCCGGTTTCTTCTGCAAGATCGATTCCTTTGTATCCTGTATACATTTTGTCCCAAAGCAGTTCCTGCATATCACCGACATACAGATTGATCCGGTCATCTGCAGGATCATTTTCAAAGCGATCGAAAACGCACGTAGGAATGAAGGCCAGGACCTTTTCTCCGTTATCCAGAGTAACCAGGTAGTAATGAACGCTGTAACCGAATGCCTCGTTGACGAGATCGCCGTTAACAATATAGTTTTCCGTCGTCGTTAGCAGGGGGACGAGATGCCGCGTGACTTCGAAAACCCCGGTATCTTTGCACAAGCTTGCACTGATCCCCACTGACATATCACGTCCCTTATTTTTCCGAAGATCTTCAAGGGTATTGATATCTGCGATATCAGCCCCGGCACTGTTATTATTTTCAAATACCTCCATGGCTGTGTTTTTCACGGAAACATTTCCTATTATCTTAAAACCTGTGATTGCTACTAAAAAAACAACCAGTAAACAGAGCTGTATGGTAAAGTACCGTTTGATATGTTTAAACGCGAGTTCATCATTATTGTCTTTTGAGTCAAATTGTTTCATAAACCCGGTCACAAGA
>JAEEQC010000092.1 GCA_016285135.1 Lachnospiraceae bacterium | reverse complement strand
TTAAAGCGGTACGCGAGCTGGGTTCAGAACGTCGTGAGACAGTTCGGTCCCTATCCGGCGCGGGCGTAGGATATTTGAGAGGAGCTGTCCTTAGTACGAGAGGACCGGGATGGACGAACCTCTGGTGTATCGGTTGTTCTACCAAGGGCATGGCCGAGTAGCCAAGTTTGGACGGGATAAACGCTGAAGGCATCTAAGCGTGAAGCCCCCCTCAAGATGAGATATCCCGTAACGCAAGTTAGAGAGACCCCCGAGAGACGATCGGGTAGATAGGGCAGAGGTGGAAGTGCAGTAATGTACGTAGCTGACTGCTACTAATAGGTCGAGAGCTTGATCTGTGGTTTTCGGTAGGATGTAGTAAGGATCTTTGATCCTTCAATATGCAGTTTGTTTATGGTGTATTCCTCGATAGCTCAATGGTAGAGCACTCGGCTGTTAACCGAGGGGTTGTTGGTTCGAGCCCAACTCGGGGAGCTAAAACTGAAACCGCGCAGTTTTCCGCGGTTTCTTTATATATCACGGCGACATAGCCAAGTGGTAAGGCGTGGGTCTGCAACACCCTGATGCATCGGTTCAAATCCGATTGTCGCCTCTCTAAAAACCTTGATCTTTCAATCAAACTGAAATATCAAGGTTTTTTGTTTTAGATAAGCACCGAAAACCTTACTGTGACAGGGCGATCGTGAATAGCACAGATCGGTGAAAGCAAGTCTACCCCGAAAGGAGACAGTACATGAGAAAGAAAGCTTTTTATCTGAATTACATTATTATAGTACTCGGAGTGATCGGTACCGGTATCATGATAGGAAAGTATTGTGATGACGGATTTACCCTTGAGGGACTTAAGAATCTGAAGTACTTTACGAATCTTTCAAATATATTTGCGACGGTGGTTGCAATCATAAGCGTTATCCGAAAGAAGCAGAGGAAGCCGCAGATGATGCGATTGAAGCTTTTTGCGGCTGCTGCGCTCGGGCTTACTTTCCTTACTGTGATCTGTTACTTGGCTCCTTTTGTTGCCGGGTTTGCGAGGGCATACCGAAACGAAAGCTTTATTTTCCACCTTCTCCTTCCTCTCGCAGCCATAGCGGAATTCCTGCTCTGCGAATCGGACGGTGCGAAGAAGATCACGGCCAAAGGAGCGCTCATCACTATCCTCGGCCCCGCAGTCTACGGTACGGCTTATGTGATCCAGTATCTTGCACGCGGAATGGTCAGGGAAGCGGACTGGTACTCTTTCATTCTGTGGGGGCTTCCCGTGGGAATGTGTATTTTTGCGGTCCTTATGCTAATAACATGGGGTCTTTCTGTCCTGCTGTGTAAGCTGAGAAGAGAATAAGTGTACAGGTTAAGAAGATTTTGCCCCTTCGGGAAATAACTGACCGAAATATGCAAGTATATGCTTGCTTCGCTATGCATGCTCTGTTTGCAAATAATCACATGGTTCATAATGCATGCACCGAATGCGTCTAAATAAGTACGGAGTTGTTCATTTTAGATAAGCGCCGGGTTGTAAAGCGGGAGCTCGGTCATTTGTTCTGACGGATCTCGATATCCTTAGGACGGTTCGGATCCCTTTCGTCCTGGTATCGAAGCATTATGTAACCGTTTGTCGTATTATATGTATATTTGCTAAAAAGCGAAGAATACTCGGATTTGGAAGGCTCTCCGAAGGAATCGATGATCGTTTCTATGTTGGTCAGGAGTTCGGTACCGTTGATTTTTAGGGATGTACAGTTTTTAAACTGATAGTCTGTGACCACTCTGTTGCATATACCGTCCAAATAAGGCAAAACACATCCGGAGGAGTCGTTTGTCACATAATAATTGAAGAGTCCGTAGGTGTCCGACGCTATACAATAATTGAGGGGACGAAGGTCAAGGATCCCGTCATTGTCGGGATCTTGTTCTTTCGGATCTGTTATCACAGGGTCGATGATCTTGAAATCTTTGGAAATCTCGCTGAAGCGGCACGGAAGCGACAAGCTTCCTTCCAGGCCGCTGTGGGTGAATGTAACGTTCACAGGACTGTCAAAGCTGAGAACCGTGTCTGATGTAGTGTTCTTTTTGGAATTCCATACTATTTCCGCATCATATAAAACGAAGCCAAGCATAACAAAAAGAGCGAGGACCGAAGTTATAAGGAAGAACGACGCCTTGTGCCGGCCGATTAAAGAAAACAGGCTTATAAATCTTCCTTTTATGGAGGAAAAGATGCCGGTACGGCTATCGGTCGGTTTTGATCTCTTTGTTTCAGAGGTTTTATCGGATGCCGGATCTTTAGTGTTTTGGGGCTGAACGGGTGTCATCTGCGAAAAATCATTGATCCCGCCGCAGTAACGGCAGATTTCGGTCAGGATCTTGCGGTCGCAGTATTCGCATCGGTAGTATTTAAACATAATGACACCTCATGAGTTTAGTAGTATTTCCTGTTCTGCGAAAGGTTATCAATATAGATCGAATACGGGAAGGCGTTATCATCGTCTTCGTCAAAGGAGATGGTAATGCTTCCGCCGGTAGTTTTATATTCGATCTCTGTGCGACCTGAATACTTGTTTGTTTTTGAAGGTTCACCAAATGCTTCGATCACGGAATCGAGGTCGGCGATAAGCTCTTTGTCGTTAATCTTCAGGGAAGACAGTTTTTCGTCGTATGAAGAATGGTATGTGTGGATCCTGTCGCATATTGCTTCCGAATACGGAGCGGTATCATACGAATCGTTGATTATTTCATAATAGAAAATTCCGTAACTGTCATTAAGCGTTGTTCCGCGGAAGGGAAGAAGGTCTAAGATCCCGTCTGTGTCGGGATCTTCCTTTTCGGGGTCTCCTATTATCGGAGGCAGGAAGGTGATATGCTCTGAGAGTTCGCTGACCGCAGACGGAAGCTTGAGGTCCCATTCTTTTCCAAGAGCGGTCACCTGAAGACTAAGCACATTATCGGTATCAATAACCGTATCGGAGGTATCGGTAACGGGCTTGTCTTTGCTTTCGTTTATAAGCCAAAAGATGTAGGAAAGCACCAAAACGACGATGATGAACAGGACCGCAAGAACTATGTCTCTAAGGCATGTATGCTCACTGAAAAAGGTGCGAAGCTTTCCGAAAAACGAGTTATTATTCCGAGCCTTTCTGCGAGGAGGATAAGGCGGATAACAGTCGGCGGCTTTTCCGGAAGGAGCGTCCGAGCCGGGGGTTAATGGAATGTCATTAACACCGCCGCAATACGGACATTGCTCGGTTTTAATGTGTCTGCCGCAAAACTCGCATTTAAATGTCTTCTTCATAATCCCTCTTTCTTAAAGGTTCGGTCGAGCCTTTGTCAGTTTCCTTTTGTCATAAGCTATTTGACTCTAACGTTTATACTTCCGTGCATGCTGCGAAATCCGTCCGCAAAACTGCGAACGGGATCAAATGGGTCTGACCTCTTTGCAGTTTTCAACTGTCACCGAAAACGGAAGGTTTCCGATGTTGCCGTCTTCGTCTAACAGGAAGTTGACATTCAGGCGGCCGCAGGTGGTGTTATAATCGATAGAGTAGAAATTATCGGACAGAAACTGAAAACTCGGCTCACCGAGAGAATCCAGGATGCCTGCGATATCGGTCATGAGCTCGATATCGTGGAACCGAAGAGAAGAGACCTTTGTAATGTCCACTGTTGAGAACGAGTCACAGATACATTCCTTGAAATCACGCTCTTGCTCGGAACCGTTAAAAAGGCAGAAATCAAGGACATTATAGCTTTCGTAGATCCAAAGCTGCTTAAGGGGCGGTACGGTCGTAACCTCTTTCGAGGAGTACGCAAAGCTTCCTTCGTTGTCGAGGTACTGGGTAACCGGCATGATATGGTATGTTTCTTTCAGCGCATTGAATGAGCAGGGAAGGACAAGCTCTGTTTCCTTTCCCATGAAAGTAATGAGTAAGTGTTCTTCGGGGAAACCCTCAAGGACATGGTCGGATGACGAGTACCCTTCTTCCTTCAGCATGTAGCCGTTTTTGTCGGGTCGGGGAGTGCCGGCCGATATGTTTGTGTCCGCAGCATTGTGTCTTTGGTGACTTACAGCCAAACCGACGATCACGACAACAGCCAGAAAAGCGGCAAAAGCGCCAAGGACTGCTAAAAGCAACACTGATTTCTTTCTTTTGATGAGAGTATCGTCCTGTTCAGGGGCCGGGAACTGTGTTTCGGGGGATTGGGCTTCGCACTCGGATTCGCCGATACGAGGAACTTTATTGACACCGCCGCAAAAGGGGCATACTTCTTCGCTTATGACCCTTTCGCAGTACTCGCATTTAAATGACATTGACATGGCTCCCTTTTCTCCTCACTTGACAGTGTTTGTGCCGTCACGTTATCTTTGCCTGAAGCTGCTTCAGACAGAAGGTTAACGCATATATGGAAGACCCGGGGGTTTCACATATGCGTTAAACAAATACTATTAGATAGAATACCCATAAATCGTGAAATGGTCAACATAAAAATACGAGGCCCTTTTTTCAAAGGGCCCCGTATTCATGAGGATTGTTATGTGTATGTTGATGCGGTCAGGCTCCGGTGCGGGCAGGAGCAAAACCGTTGATCACTCTACGTCCTGGAGGGCAGCCATGTCCTCCTCGCCGGTACGGATCTTGACAACCTTTGCAACATTGTAAACAAAGATCTTGCCGTCACCGATGTGACCGGTGTAAAGAGCTTTCTTGGAAGCTTCGATAACGTTCTCAACAGGGATCTTGCTGACAACAACTTCGACCTTAACCTTGGGAAGGAGCGTTGCATCAACCTCAACTCCACGGTACATATCGCCGGCACCCTTCTGGATACCGCAGCCCATTACCTGAGTAACTGTCATGCCGGTAACGCCCAGATCGTTGAGAGCTTTCTTAAGCGAATCATACTTGGAAAGCCTTGCGATGATAACAACTTTGTGCATACCGCTGTCGAAATCGGTTGCGGGCTCGCGGAATACTTTGACTGCGCTGTCTTTGATATAGCCGGGTGCCTGCTCGAAATCGGGAACACCGAGGTCTGTGTTGTCGTTGATGTTCATGGTCATGGTGTTCGAAATATCCATGATGCTGAAGCCTGCATATGCCGAAGGAAGACCGTGCTCTGTAGAGTCAAGACCGGTGATCTCTTCTTCAGCCGAAACACGAAGACCGAAGATCGCTTTGATAAGAAGGAATGCGATCGTGATCGTAACAGTAGTCCAAGCAGCAACAGCTGCAAAACCTACGAACTGAATACCGAGTAACTCAAATCCGCCGCCGTAGAAGAGACCTGTAAAGGAGTCGTTTCCGGGCGCTGATGTTGTAGCAAAGAGACCTACAGCGAGTGTACCCCAGATACCGTTGAGGCAGTGAACCGCAACAGCACCGACGGGATCGTCGATACGAAGCTTGTTATCAAGGAACCAAACACCGAATACTACAAGGAGTCCGGAGATAGCGCCGATAACGATCGAACCGAATGCGTCCGTAACATCGCAACCTGCCGTGATGGCTACAAGGCCTGCAAGAGAAGCGTTGAGACACATTGAAATATCGGGCTTACCATACTTGATCCAAGTGAAAATCATGCAGACAACCGTAGCGACCGCGGGAGCGATAGTGGTTGTTACAAAGATGGAAGCAAGCTGATCTGTGCTTGTTGCGGCAGCGCCGTTGAAGCCGTACCAACCAAGCCAAAGGATGAACACACCGAGCGCACCGAGGGGAAGGTTGTGACCGAGGAAAGCATTGACTTTGACGATCTTGCCCTTAGCGTCTTTGGTAAACTTGCCGATACGGGGTCCAAGCATTTTAGCACCGATGAGTGCCGAGATACCGCCTACCATGTGGATCGCACATGAACCTGCGAAATCATGGAAGCCCATCTCAGAGAGCCAGCCGCCGCCCCAGATCCAGTGAGCCTCGATGGGGTAGATAACAGCTGAGATGATTGCCGAGTAAACACAGTACGAAATGAACTTTGTCCTCTCAGCCATGGCACCTGAAACGATAGTGGCTGTCGTAGCGCAGAATACAAGGTTGAACACGAAGTTCGACCAGTCAAATCCGGCGTAATCCGAAAAGATGTCAAAGCCGGGCTTACCGATAATGCCTACCACGTCTTCGCCGAGTAACAAACCGAAGCCCACAGCTATGAAGACCACAGTACCGATACAGAAATCCATGAGGTTCTTCATCAGGATATTACCCGTGTTCTTTGCCCGGGTAAATCCGGCCTCGACCATCGCAAAACCGGCCTGCATCCAGAAGACGAGGGCGGCACCAATAAGGAACCAAACAGAAAAGATCTCATTCATAACAGTGACCTCTCTTTCTTTCTTTGTATTTGAAAACTCGCGAATCGCGGTTTTTCCGAAAGTAATGTGCATCCCCAGAGAAAAAGAAGAGGCGTGAGAGTCGTCCGGTGTACCGGAAGATTTCACGCCTTTGCGAAATAATGCTTATATCAGCGACCTTACTGTTCCTCTCCGAAACCACGTGTTCCAAAAAGGGACAGGGATGTCCGGGGATCAAAAGAGGCGCCTGTGAATCTTCACAAGCGCCTTTGCCTTTCATGCGCTAAAATATACACCCAAGATTTTTGGTTGTCAACAACTTTTTAAAAAAATTTTTCGGAAATTTATACGGAATCCTCGATCGCCTTACGGAGAGTGTTCATGACGCGTTTTTTGTCAGCGCACCATTCGGGGGCAATGAGGAGCCTTTTTGGGCCGTCACCGGTCAGTCTGTGAATAACGGTTTCGGGAGGAAGGATACGGAGTGCCTTCACAATAAGATCGGTATACTCCGGCAGTGTCATGACGGGGACAAGCCCCTCTGAATATTCCTCTGCCATGCGCGTTCCCCGCAGTATCTGAAGGAGCTGAAGCTTGATGCCGTCGGGCGGAGGATCGAGCGCCGCAAGGTATCTGACCGAATCGAGCATGTCCTCCTCGCTTTCTCCGGGGAGTCCGAAGATCAGGTGAACGATCACTGTGAGTCCGGCCGACTTAAGTCTCATATATGCGTTATCAAAGACAGCGAGAGGGTAGCAGCGGTTGATCCTTTCCGCTGTCCTGTCGTGGGCGGTCTGAAGGCCGAGCTCGACCCAGACCGGCTTGACGGCGTTAAGCTCTTTCAGGAGTTCGATCATGTCGTCCCCGAGGCAGTCGGGTCTCGTCCCGAGCGAGAGGATAACGATGTCTTCTCTTTTTATGGTTTCTGTGTATAGTGCGCGGAGTCGGTCAATATCCCCGTACGTGTTTGTGAAGGACTGGAAATACGCGATGAAGTGGCTGCCGCCTGTCTTGGATCTGACGAGCGCTTTGGCCGATTCGATCTGTTCGTCTATCGGGGCGACCTTCGAGGCAAACTCGCCGCTCCCTCCTTCGGAGCAGAAAGTGCATCCGCCGATGCCGAGGGTGCCGTCGCGGTTAGGGCATGTGCAGCCGCTTTCAAGAGCAAGACGGTAGATCTTCTCGCCGTATTGCTCTTTTAATACTTCGGAAATCGTGCGTATCTGCATATGGGCCTCTCTTCGCGGTCGGTGTGGACGACGTGCTTGTTTGCTTAATATCAAAACCCGGCTGGGTTCGCGTACCGGATAATATCATAACATATTTGCAGCGCTATGTACGGACAAGGTTTGTAAGGGTAGTTTTATGAAGGCGGGTAGCGTTATAGCATTTTTGTAGCGCTTAGTGCGGACAATGGGTTTTTCTTGAGGGTTTATAGCATATTCGCAGTGCTTAGTGCGGACAAGGGATTGTTCGGGAGGTTTTATGAGCTTGTTGTGTTTTTTGGGGGATGGCTATATAATAGTTTACATATCAAAAGCCTGTGATCAAGGGATGTATCGGGACATGAGAGACCGGTACACGATCACAGAACAGGCAAGGAGGAGGCATATTAAATGGGCAATGAAACAGAGAAGATTCAGGAGACAGCTGTAGAACAGGAGGTTGCCGAGGTTAAGACCGAACAGGAGAAGAGCACGGAGCTTGAAGAAAAAGCATCTGAAGCGGTAGAAGCAAAGGCCGCAACAGAAGCAGAGAAGGTGGCGCCGGCAGAAGAGATCCCTTCTATGGACGAATTTAAGAGCGAGATCGATCACAGCTTCCGCAAGCTCAATGTTGGGGATATCGTAGAGGGGACTGTCATAGGCGTTTCCGATACACAGGTAACGGTTGACCTTAACTCGTATTCGGAGGGAATCATCCCGATCGAGGAGCTCAGCAACGATCCCAAGTTCTCGATCAAGGCGGATGTCGAGATCGGTTCAAAGGTCAGCGCCACAGTCCTTCGTGAGACGAAGGAAGGCGTGTTCGTTCTTTCTCTTAAGGCAGCGGACGATGTTCTTGCCTGGGACAAGCTTGAGGCTGCAAAGAACGAAGGTACGATAGAGAAGATCAAGGTTAATGAAGCTGTTAAGGGCGGCGTTGTGACATTCCTTTACGGGATCCGCGCATTTATCCCCGCTTCGCAGCTTGCACTTCAGTACGTTGAGGATCCCGCGACATTTGTCGGCAAGGAGCTTGAGGTTGTGATCACTGAGGTTGACCGCGAGAAGAAAAAGCTCATCCTTTCCGCAAGGAATGTTCTTCGCGAGAAGGCAGCGGAAGATAAGAAGTCGCGTATCGGAAGGCTTCAGAAGGGCATCGTAACAACCGGTACGGTCGAGAAGATCACTGATTTCGGAGCTTTCGTTAATATCGGAGAGGACCTTTCGGGTCTCGTACACATTTCGCAGATCAGTAATAAGAGGATAAAGGCAGTCAAGGAAGTCCTTAAAGAGGGCGACACAGTCACCGTTAAGGTCATGGACGTTAAGGATGGCAAGATCTCTCTCAGTATCAAGGCCGCTCTTGAGAAGGAAGAGGAAGCCGTTGAGGATGCTGTGGACGATGTAGCAGAAGAGTACAGCGACGGCGAAGGCCCGACTACTTCGCTCGGGGCGCTTCTTAAGGGGCTGAAATTCTAATAGTTGAAACACAATGTTCGCTAGGGGTGGTCCCAGGGGACGGGGGTTGTGTGACCCACCTGGGGACGGGGGTTATGGACCATCGTTTCGGAAAACGATGGTCCACAACGCCCGTCCCCAGGTGGGTCACACAACCCCCGTCCCCAA
>JAEEQC010000091.1 GCA_016285135.1 Lachnospiraceae bacterium | reverse complement strand
AATGAGGCCTACAGATGCGCACTTGACAACTTTATCCCCGGTGGAAACAACCGCGTCATCATCGCTTCCGACGGTGATATGAACCTCGGTATCACAAGCACCTCAGGTCTCACCGACCTCATCCGCGAGAAGAAGGAATCGGGCGTTTCCCTTACTGTACTCGGTTTCGGTTCGGGCAACTATTCGGATGCCAACATGGAATCGATCGCAGATGCCGGCAACGGTAACTACTACTACATCGACTGCGAACAGGAAGCAAAGAGAGTTCTCGTTGACAAGCTTAAGAGCACAACCGTGACTGTTGCCAAGGACGTAAAGTTCCAGATCGAGTTCAATCCCGCAGTTGTAGCAGAGTATCGCCAGATCGGTTACGAAAACAGACAGATGGCAGCGGAGGATTTTTACGACGACAAGAAAGACGGCGGTGAAGTCGGAGCCGGCACTCAGGTAACAGTTCTTTATGAGATCACCTTCGCAGACAATGACTCTTCCGAAGAAACCGGCCTCAAGTATCAGGAAAACAAGCTTAAAGACGGTGTCGATGCAAACGAAATGCTCACCCTTTCGGTTCGCTTCAAGGAGCCCGTTGAAGATACCTCGATTCTTGAGAAGCATGTAGTTCTTTCCGGCATGTCTGATTCCATTACCCCCGACTATGCATGGGCATCGGGAATCGTCGAGCTCTCCATGAACATCCGCGGCAGCGAATTTATCGGTTCTTCCTCCTACGTCAGCGCGATCAATCTCATGTCGATCGGCACTGAATCAAAAGACTCGTCCCGCATGGATTTCAGAGACCTCATCGTGAGTGTTGCGAGAGCTTCCGATCCCGATGAGCGTGGTCAGATGTGATCACAGACAGCAAACTAATACATCGTTCGCAAAATAACTGGCCTAATTCGAAGTATGCTTGCCCGAGAGTGCAGTTTCAAAAACGCAGGCATAGTGGGCTATGTCGAGGCTTTTGGAACTGTGCTATCGAGTAAGCAGACAAGAATTTGGTCCAGTTATTTAAGTAACGATGTACTAGTAACAAGAAACAGTTGACACACCAATATGTCTATGCCACCATTAACCTTGTAGACGTAATAATATGCAATCCATAGTGACGTCATACATTTGTTTTTAATGAACCAATATTTATAAATAAGGGATATGGGAGGAATAAGATGGTAAGTAAGAAAACCGGCGCCAAGCTTATAATAACGGTTGTATGTTTGTGCATTTCTATAGTTGCAATTATTGTAGTCATCGCAGCTGTGAAAGCAAACGATCAAAACCAGGGCAGCGTTGAAGATGAGAAAAATTATAAATATGATATGCCACCTATGGTATACGTGAATGATACGCTATACAAAAGAATTAGTTTTTCTACCGATAACTGCTTAAACGATGAATCTACATATTTGGGAGAAATAAAGAGTAATGTGGATTCACCTCAAACTCCAACGGAGAACTATCAGTCCAATTCGAATCTGGTAGGAGCAAAGATATATAAAAGCGGAGATGATATCATTATTGTTAATAATGGGTACTATGAATTATATGGTGTCTTGGAAAAGTAACTATCGGACATGATTTATTGCAAGGAAAGAGAATATACATGGACATAAATTCAGAGATCTCGAAAGTAAAAGGCGTGGGTGCGGTCAGGGCAGAAGCTTTTCATAAGCTTGGGATCATGACCGTGCATGACCTTGCCATGCATTTCCCGCGGGCATACGACATCTTTATGCCGCCTGTGAGCCTCGGAAAGCTGCGCAACGGCTACGTGGAAACTATCGCGGTGACGCTCACTTCGCCGGCCAAGCTCGTGGCGCGCGGCGGGAAGAAGAGCATAGTCATGCTTTCGGTCAGAGAGGGGACCGAGACCGCAACGCTTATGTGGTTTAACTTGCCTTTTATCCGCAAGACCCTGACTGTTGGCAAGCGTCTCTTCTTCAGAGGTCGTGTCTCGATGCGTGGCAGGAGCGCCTATATCATCCAGCCTCAGATCTATACCCCCGAGGAATATGCGAAACTGTGCGGACTTATGCAGCCCGTCTACAGACTTTCCGCAGGCCTTTCGAACGAATTCATCCGCAAGACGGTTCTTTCACTTACGGATGTTATTAAAAGCGGGACAGCAGACTACCTTACGCGCAAAGATCTGAAAACGCTTTCACTCATGGACCGCGCACAGGCAGTTGTTTCGATACATTCTCCGCGCAGTGGTGAAGACTACGTGGAGGCCCGACACAGGCTCGCATTTGATGAGCTCATCGGATTTGCGTACGAGATCAAGACCTTAAGGGACGATGAAAAGCTCGAGGCACCCATATGCGGTGACAGGGAGATCGGTATCTGCAACGAGTTCCTGAAGTCGCTGCCTTTTGAGCCTACCAAGGCACAGAAGTACGCCATAAACGATGTCATGACGGACATCACAAAGGACCTCTTTTCAACCAGACTGGTTCAGGGTGACGTCGGATGCGGTAAGACACTTGTCGCCATGTACGCGCTGCTTGCATGCGCACTCGCCGGTAAGAATGCGTGCTGCCTCGCGCCGACCAGGGTACTTGCCATGCAGCACTACAGGGATATGAAGGAAGCTTTTGCACCATATGGAGTAGAAGTGCTGCTTTACGTAGGTGGACTTTCCAAAAAAGAAAGAGAAAGGATCACAGAACTGGCAGGAGTTGATCATCTGAACTTTGATGTCTTTAATTGTTCAGCAGAAAATGAAGACGGTCAGGCTGTACTGTTTGGAAATAAAGATACAGGTCGTAATGAAAAGAAAAAAGGATGCGTGATCGTTGGCACACATGCGGTCCTCAGGGACGGGACAAACCTCGGAGATCCTGCGGTTGTTGTGATCGATGAGCAGCACCGCTTCGGTGTCAAGCAGCGAGAGTACTTCATGCGTAAGGATAAGCGTCCGTACACGCTAGTTATGAGCGCGACTCCCATCCCGAGGTCTCTTGCGATGGTTATGTACGGCGACAGAAACGTTTCTATTATTGACGAGATGCCCGCCGGAAGGCTGAAGATCAAGAACTGCGTCGTGGGACCCGAAAAGCGCGGTACTTCCTACGACTTTATCGCCGCACGTGTAGCGGAGGGCAGGCAGGCCTATGTTATATGTCCCATGATCGAGGAGAGCGAGGAGCTTGACGCATCGAATGTCACTGATTATGCGCAGGCTCTCTCTGAAGAGTTCAAGGATAAAGGCATCACGGTCGGCTGTCTGCACGGCAGGATGAAGGCGCAGGAGAAGGACGAGGTGCTCGACGCTTTTTACAGGGGAGAAACAGACGTGCTCGTCTCAACGACCGTTGTCGAGGTCGGTGTCAATGTCCCGAACGCGACCGTTATGATGATCGAGAATGCCGAAAGGTTCGGACTCGCTCAGCTCCATCAGCTCCGTGGCCGAATCGCCAGAAGCACACATCAGGGCTATTGTATATTCATAAAAAACGCTTCGGGCGAACTTATAGACAAGCGACTTGATATCCTCGTCGAGTACAACGACGGTATGCTCGTCGCGCAGAAGGATCTTGAACTGAGAGGTCCCGGGGACATGTTCGGTGTCAAACAGAGCGGAGAGGTTTCGTTCGGTCTTGCAGATATCACGACCGATTCGCAGATCCTTAAGGACGCGATGGACTTCCTTGACAGCCTTGACCAAAAGTCACTCGACGCCATGCTCGAGAGAGGGCGCGGGATCATAGAGGTGAGATCCGAGGCAGACGTCTTATAAAACACCGCATCTGTTAATTCTTTGGATTCTGTGATATAATAATCATTTGAGTAAAAGAAGACACAAAATGCCGGTGTTATCATTACCCGGCAGACTTAAGTAATTCGGTTTTATATGTCTTAACATTATTATGACCGAGGATCACTGTAACGAGCTGATTCCGTGCAAGGAATCGATTCGTATAATATCGGAACGGAGGACAGAGCGGTATGCCTCATACATACACAAGAGCACAGCTTGACGGTATAGCCCGGGAAAACTACGGACTGCTTATTTCGTACTGCAATATTCTCGAGTCCGAAGGTTACTGGGAGACTCCCGGCAACATCCTCAGGCAGTCCATCCGTTCGATCCTCGACATGTACGTGCAGACCGTGCTCATACGCTTCGCGATCTACTGTAAGAAGCTCGGCCCTGAGGAAAGGCGCTTTATCGCGGAGATCACGGACACTAATGTATATGAGATCTCACCGAACGATGAAGTCTGTGACCGGGTGCTTGAGGAGGTCGGACGTTTCTATGATTCGCCGCCCATCCTTCTGCAGCTCTGTGGTCTCAGGGACAACAGCTGCGGTTCGGGGCTGATCGGACTGTTCTTTGATGCACTTCTTAACATAGAGCTTTCCATGGCTTTTATCGATACTGTTAAAACAGGCTTTGTTGCCTCATTCATACATGATTATTTTGTTAAGGTCGAGGCGTTCCTCGGATGCTCCTCGAACTACAGTGCCATTGTCAACGAGCGTTACATCTTCAAGAAGCTCTGCGACGATTCACTCGAGAAGAGCGCCGCTCACCTTAAGGAAGCGGGCGAGAGCTTTGAGACCTACGTGAACACGTACATATATTCCGGGACGGCCAAGCCTCTCGAGGCAAGGGCTGTCGTAGCATCTGCACCCGTGGAGGAAGAAGAGGAGGAAGAGCTTGTTCAGGCAGCTCCTGAGCCCGTTCATGAAGAGAAGAAACAGGAGACCGCTCTTGACAAGCTGCTTGAAGAACTGGGCAGTCTTGTGGGGCTTGCTTCCGTAAAAGAAGAGGTAGGCTCTCTCATTAACCTCATCAAGGTCAGAAACATGCGTAAAGAGCGCGGTCTTCCGCTTATGGACATGAGCTTCCACATGGTATTCATGGGCAATCCCGGAACAGGCAAGACCACAGTGGCGAGACTTATCTCGAAGATCTACAAAGAACTCGGACTTCTTTCGAAGGGAACGCTTGTCGAGACGGACCGCTCGGGACTTGTTGCCGGGTATGTGGGTCAGACGGCACTCAAGGTTCAGGATGTGGTACACAAGGCGATCGGCGGAGTGCTCTTTATAGATGAGGCATACTCGCTTGCGTCTGACACGCAGAACGATTTCGGCGATGAGGCTATCGAGACGCTCGTTAAGCTCATGGAGGACCACCGTGACAATCTGGTCGTCATCGTGGCCGGATATACAGACGACATGAAGAAGTTCCTCAAGAGGAATCAGGGTCTTGTGTCACGTTTTAACAAGTACTTCTGCTTCGATGATTATAACAACGAGGAGCTTATCTCCATCCTGATCTCCATGGCCAAGGGAGCGGGTTACGAGATCTCCGAAGGCGCAAGGAACAAGGCGGCCGGACTCATTGCTTCCATGGATGAGAACGAACGCTACAAGTTCGGTAACGCACGAGGCATCCGCAACATGTTTGAACGCATGGTTGCGGCTCAGGCCAACCGAGTCTGCATGATCGGGGAGCCGAGCGTGGAAGAGCTCTGCGAGATCCTTGATGAGGATGTCAATTAAAGAAATAAATTGGTTTTGAGAGGGGAAACAAAATGTTAGCGGTTCTTTTTATCGCTCTTAGTATACTCACGGGATACGTCATTTCCACGGCGATACTTCCGCTCGGGAAGTCCGTGACGGACAGTTTTAAAGGGGGATCCACAGGGCTTTCGCAGCTCTTCTTCAGGCTCCCGCTGTGGTATGTCACGGGAACTATCGTCCTTACATGGATGACTTACATACTTGCCTGCGTATTTTCGGATCAGAAGAACCCGCTTTTCCTTGCCAACACTATCAGTATGGCGGTCGCATTTGCAACTGTCGTGTTCGGGTTCATCATACTATTCAGAAAGAAGAAGATCCCTTTCTTAAGTGAGTTCGGTAAGCTCTCGCACAACGAGATTATCGCTATCGTTCTGATCGCTTCCGTTATCGGCTACCTGCTTTACCTGACCTTCCACGTAAGGAACGGTCAGCTTTACACGGGAGGCAGCGTTTTCAGTGACTTCACGCCACATCTTTCGATGATCAGGTCGTTCTCGAAGATGAACAACTTCCCCACAACCTACACCGTTGTAGCGGGAGACGACGTGAGGTACCATTTCCTTTTCGAATTTTTATGCGGCAACCTTGAGTACCTCGGCATGAGGATCGATGTTGCGTTCAATCTTTCAAGCGCGCTGAGCCTGCTTTCGATGTTCGGGCTGCTTTACACGTTTGCTGTCAGGGTTACGGGCAGGAAGCTCGCCGGCGGTCTGACCGTGCTCTTCGCGGCTTTCAGAAGCTCATGGTCGTTCTTCTCGTTCCTCGGCGGCTTCAAGGATTACTCCTCGATGCTCACGGGAATCGCTGAGAATGATGAGTTCGTCGGACTCACAGCCAATGAGGACTGGGGACTCTGGAATCTCAATGTGTATCTCAACCAGCGTCATTTCGCCTTCTCGATCTGTGTGATGCTGATCGCAATCATGTTATTCATGCCGGCGCTTCAGGAGACTTTCGAGGAGATGAAAGGCAAGTGGTCGGTGAAAAACTACTTTACTGTCGATCTTTTCTCGAAGAAGGGTTTTGCTGCCCGGGACATCGCGTCCCCGATCTTCGCGGGGCTTCTGCTCGGCGCTTCCGCTTTCTTCAA
The DNA here is from genome assembly GCA_016285135.1 of Lachnospiraceae bacterium. Taxonomy (GTDB): domain Bacteria; phylum Bacillota; class Clostridia; order Lachnospirales; family Lachnospiraceae; genus RUG11977. The sequence goes on along the minus strand of JAEEQC010000091.1, from coordinate 2,537 downwards.
CGGAGCCGTGCTCGTCGGCACCTTTGTGATACTGTTTGTGATGGCGGTTGTCTCGATGCGCAGGTTTGAGTACCTTATATGCGCAGTGATCGCTCTCGGGCTTTCGCTCATTCAGAGCTCCGTCTTTGTAAAGGGTTCGGTCGTTTCGACTTCTGTCAGGGTCGGGTTCCTTAGCGGATCAACCACCGTATTCGGGATGGGAGAATACCTGTTTTTGCTGCTCGGCGTACTTCCGTTCGTACTTATCGGCGCCTTTATCAAGGGCGATTCCTGCGCAAGGTGGATGATGATCGCTGCCGGGTGCCTCGTAGCACTTTCGTTCTTTGTTTCGCTCACGCCCGATATCGCCGTGAACCACAAGTACATCATGCTTGCAGTTATGGTACTCGACGTTTATGCTGCACAATTTATCGCAGGCCTCTTTAGTGACAGTCGCGCACTTGTCAGGATAACGGCATTCCTGACCTGTGTGTTTATGACCGCAACGGGTCTTTACGACTTTGCGACGATCCTCAAGCGTAATACAGAGGACAGGGCGATCGTCACCGATATGAGCAACAAGATCATGACATTCATAAATGAGAACTGTGACAGTTCGGACACGTTCCTTACCGCGAACTACTTCCTCAACGGGTCTGAAGGCAGCTACGTGATCCTCTCGGGCGCTTCGATGTACCTTGCATGGCAGTACTACGGCTGGTCGGCAGGCTACGACACCTCAACGCGCGACAAGGTCGTTGCGAACATCTATGACGCTCAGGATCCGGAGCTTTTGCGGCAGATGGTCAATGCCACCGGGATCGATTATATCGTTGTGTCGGCCGCGAACCGCGAGAGCGATGAATACGAGCTCAACGAGGAGATGATACAGAGCGTTTATCCCGTAGCGTTCTCGATGGGTGAAGGCGAAGAACGTTTCACCATATATAAGACGAAGGATGTTAAATAAGCACATACGGATCAACCTGCCACACCTATTTTCCCGAAAACGCTTCGCCTAAATTGTTTTCGGAAAAACAGGTGGTCGCGGTTGATCCTATATACAGAATACAGTTTGATTGAATCCGAACGTCATTATAGTAAATGATAATCGAATTTGGACACGTAATTGAACTATAGTACTCCAGGCTACACCGGGCCGATATACTTTCTGAAAACAATTCAAGCGTCAGCGTTTTCAGAAAGTATATCGCAGCAGGTGGAGCCGGGGTGGAAAATAAACATAAATAACTTATAAAGGAATATATATGGACAAACTTTTCGCCATAATCCCTGCGTATAACGAGCAGGATAATATCAGGGATGTTATTAACGCTTGGTATGACGTTATCATCTCTACGAGTCCGGAGAGCCGCCTCGTAGTTATCGATGACGGCAGCAAGGATGACACGTTCCGCATCATGCAGGAAGAAGCGGCAGAGAAGCCCGCGCTTATCGCCCTCCACAAGGAGAATTCCGGACACGGAGCGACTGTGCTCTACGGCTATAAGTACGCGCTCGAAAACGGTGCCGACTTCGTATTCCAGACAGATTCGGACGGGCAGACACTTCCTTCCGAATTCGGCATGTTCTACAGGAGACGCCATGAGTACCCGTTCATCATAGGACTGAGGAAGGACAGAAAGGACGGATTCTTCAGGATCCTGACAAACAGAGTGCTGAGGCTTGTGGTACGAACAGTCTTCAAGATCGACCTTAAGGACATCAACACGCCCTACAGACTCATGGAGAGGTCGCTTCTTGAGGACTGCTTAAGGTACATTCCGGAGGACTTCAACCTTTCGAACGTGATACTCACGGTAGTTGCTGCGAGGAGAGGTTACAGAGGTCTTTATATACCTGTTACTTTCAGGAACAGACAGGGCGGAAAGAACTCAATAAACATCAAAAAGATCTTTAAGATCGGGGCAAGGGCGCTTAAGGATTTCTACAGTATCAACAGATCCTTAGAGTAAGCCTGCAGAGCCGGCTCCTTTAAAAGTCGGCATGTCCGGATTTGTGCTCGATCATTCGGGTCGATGAACAGTAATAAGCTTGTAAGGGGAACTTTGCAATATGCAGAAGATGTTTGAAACAGATCTGTTTAAATACGGCTTCCTCGGGATGCTGTATGTGGCTGCCATTTGTATCGCGGCAGTCCTTTTTGGCAGTGATTTCGCACAGGTCATGGGGTGGCTGCTTACGCTCGTCGCCGCAGGCATCATCTTTTTCCCTGTCTCGTTCCTCGTGTTCCGCAGGTTCCGTGATTGCGGGATCCTCTTCTCGATAACTCTCGGAGTCGCTTTTCTGAGCTGGCTCTCATGGCTGTTCTCTTCGATCGGATTTATCCCCTTTAATGCATGGGGCAGCGTGATCGTCTGGCTGCTGTGCGCTCTTATGAGTATTGCTTTCCTTGTTTCGGTAAAGCGCATCAAAGGCTCTGTCATCCCCAAGGATTTCGACTTCAAAGAAAAGATCGTCCCCATGCTCATCACGGGACTGGTCTTTTTAGTGACTTTCATTGCCTGGAACTACATCCGGGGGTTCAAGCCTCAGGC